>NZ_CP043627.1:605000-905000 GCF_016804325.1 Methylobacterium aquaticum | reverse complement strand
GATCGGCGACGTTGCGGCCCGTCATGATACGCTGCTCCTGCGCATCGCGCCGCAAGCGGCCCGGCCGCTGCGGGCGAGGAAACGATGTCTCTCCGAGGCGCCCCGTCCCGGAACCGGAACTAGGGCGCAAACGCCGGAAGGGGATGCGAGGGCGCTGCGGCAAGCGAATGGACGGCCTGCGCGGGGTGCCGCCGGACGGCGACGGGCGCAGCCATGTCCTCGCCGGATTCCGGCCGCCTCGAAGAGGGCGGCGGAAGGCGATTGGCACAACAAGACGCTGAAAAGAAAAAAGGCCACCCTTGCGAGTGGCCCGAAGTCTAGGGAGGAAACGCCCAAGAGGGCTGGCAAGTCCGCGACGCCATCGCGTCCTTGCGTGAGTTGTCTATGCCATGATTTTTCGCACTGCACCATCCGGACTTTCGTGCGGGGTGCCATGCGCCCGGCGCATGAAGCGCGGCCGTATCCGGGTCAGGCCGGTGCGATCTCGAATTCCATCCCGCGCCCCGGCCCCTGGTCGGCATAATCGACGAGGGTGTAGCCGCGCTCCGCCAGGGCCGCCTCCAGGTCGTCGCGGTGCCGGCGGAACATCTGCCCGATCGCCAGCGGCGTCAGCCGCGGGCTCGCCCGCCGCAGCTCGTCCACGCCGATCTGGACCGGCGCGCCCTCCCGGTCGGCGATCCGGATCAGGATCGCGGCCAGTTCCGCCGCCTTGGTCTCGGCCGCGGATTTCGGCTTGAAGGCCATCTCGATTCTCCTCGTTCAACCGCCGCTGACCTGCTCGGCGAAATCCTCCGGGATCTCCCCGAAGGTGCCGAGGATCGTCACGCTCTCGAGTTCGCCGGTCTCGTCATCCGCCACGATGCGCAGGGCGGCCGCGCCCGGCATCCGCCCGGCGATCGCCTCCGCCCGCTTGAGCGCCCCGCTCTCCGTCGGCGTCACGTCGCGCGCGCCCGGCCGCAACCGCTTCCGGTGAATCTCGAACGTCTGGACCATGAAGGTCGTCCGCATCGTCATTCCGCTCTCCCGCCACCCTTCACCGCAGGGCCCGGCATCTCCGGGCCGTCGCCATGGCCGTAACGCTCCGGCCCACCTGTTCTTTTTTCGTTCTAGACCATCGCGCGGGCCCGCTCCACCGCGCGCCTCGTCGCGGCCGATCGCGCATCGGCGCTCGGGACTCTATAGGTCGGCTGGAACGAACCGTCCCGGCTCGATCCCCGCCCCACCTCGACAGGGTGACGGCCCGCGGACCACGCAGGCCCCCCGCCCTCCCGCCACCCTTGCACCGCCCGGCAAGCTGGACCACAGCGGAGTCCCGCCGGCGGCTTTGCCCTCGGCACCCCTCCCCGGCTTTTTTCCCGATGCAGGCCGTCCTCAACGCCGCGCTCCCGATCTTCGCGCTGATCCTGGCGGGATTCCTGTGCGGCCGCACCGCCCTGTTCGGGCCGGCCGCCGCCGACAGCCTCAACCGGTTCGCGATCTACCTCGCCCTGCCGGCGCTGATCTTCGGCGCGATGGCGAAGATCACCCCGGACCAGGTCGCCCAGGTCGGGTTCGCGGCGGGTTTCGCGGGCGGCATCGCGGCGGCCTTCGCGGTGGCCTACGGGCTCGGGCGCGGGCGATCGCTGCGCAGCGCCCAGGCCTGCATCGAGGGGCTGGATGCCGGCTACAGCAATGTCGGCTTCATGGGCATCCCGCTCTGCCTGCTGGTGTTCGGGCCGGCGAGCCTGCCGGCGGCGGTGATCGCGACCCTGTTCACCGCCTGCGTGCTGTTCCTGTTCGCGATCGTGCTGATCGAGTTCGACCTCCAGAAGGGCGCGGGGTCCGGCACCGGCCGCAAGGTGGTGCGGGCGCTGGTGCGCAACCCGCTCTTGATCGCGCCGCTGGCCGGCCTCGCGGTCGGCCTCACGGGGCTCACCGTGCCGGCGCCGATCGAGCGGTTCACGACGCTCCTCGGCGGCGCGGCCTCGCCCTGTGCCCTCGTCTGCATCGGGCTGTTCCTGGCGCAGGAGCGGGTGGTCGTCTCGGACACGCGGCCGATGGCGGTGCTGGTCGTCCTCAAGCTGGTGCTGCAACCAGCGGTGACCGCCCTCCTCGTCTACAAGGTCTTCGCGGTGCCCGACCTGTGGGCGCGCGCTGCGGTGCTGCTCAGCGCGCTCCCAATCGGCTCGGGGCCGTTCACGCTCGCCAAGCTCTACGGGCTGGAAGCCGGCGTGACCTCCGGCGCCATCCTGCTCTCGCACATCGCCTCGGTCGTCACCGTGTCGCTGCTCGTCGCCTGGTTGGCCTGACTTCCTGGCTCGCCTGATCCGGCCGCCCGGGGGGAAACGCCCGATTGCGCCCCGCTCCGCCGATGCTCTACGAGAGCCGCCATGGCACCCGTCGTTCGCTTCGCTCCCTCGCCCACCGGCTTCCTGCATATCGGCAATGCCCGGCCGGCCCTGTTCAACGCGCTGTTCGCCCGCCGGGCGGGCGGCCGGTTCTGGCTGCGCCTCGACGACACCGACACGGCGCGCTCGACGGCCGAGTTCGCCGCGGCGATCGAGGAGGATCTGGGCTGGCTCGGCATCGTCCCGGACGGGATGTTCCGCCAGTCGGAGCGCCTCGCGGTCTACGATGCGGCCGCCGAGCGCCTGAAGGCGTCGGGCCGCCTCTACCCGGCCTACGAGACCGCCGAGGAGCTGGAGCGCCGCCGCCGGCGCCAGCTCGGGCGCGGCCTGCCGCCGGTCTACGACCGCGCCGCCCTGAAGCTTACGCCCGAGGAGCGCGCCGCCTTCGAGGCCGAGGGACGCCGGCCGCATTGGCGCTTCCGCCTCGATCCCGGCACCGTGACCTGGGACGACCTCGTGCGCGGGCCGTGCCATGTCGAGGCCGACAGCCTGTCCGACCCGGTGCTGATCCGCGAGGACGGCAGCTACCTCTACACCCTGCCCTCGGTGGTCGACGACGCCGAGACCGGCGTGACCCACGTCATCCGCGGCGAGGACCACGTCACCAACACCGCGGTCCAGATCCAGATCTTCTCCGCCCTCGGCGCGGCCGTGCCGGTCTTCGCCCACCACAACCTGCTCACCACGGCGAGCGGCGAGGGCCTGTCGAAGCGCCTCGGCCACCTCTCCCTGCGGGGCCTGCGCGAGTCCGGCTACGAGCCGATGGCGGTGGCGGCGCTCGCGGTGCTGACCGGCTCGGCCGAGGCGGTGCGCCCGGTGGCCGATCTCGACGAGCTGGCCGCCCTCGTCGACCTCGCCCACGTCTCGCGGGCGCCGGCGAAGTTCGACGAGCACGAGCTCGACGGCCTCAACGCCCGGGTCGTGCATGGGCTGGACTACGCGGCGGTGGCCGGGCGGCTTGCCGCCCTCGGCGTCGCGCCCGGGCGGGGAGAAGCCTTCTGGGAGGTGGTGCGGGCGAACCTGACCCGGGTGTCGGAGGCCGCCGAGTGGTGGCGGGTGGTCGAGGGCCCGGTGACGCCGGTGACCGGTGAGAATCCGGACCTGCTCGCCGTCGCGCGCGATGCGCTGCCGCCGGAGCCCTGGGATGCCACGACTTGGAAGCGGGTGACGGAGGCGGTCCGCACGGCGACCGGCCTGAAGGGCAAGGCGCTGTTCCTCCCCTTGCGCCTCGCGCTCACCGGCCTCGACCACGGCCCGGACCTCGCCGGCCTGCTGCCGCTGATCGGGCGCGAGCGGGCGGCGGCGCGGCTGGGCGGCAAGACGGGCTGACGGGCGTGCGGTCTGGAGCGTGGGTCGGCACGGTGGATGCCGGTTCGCCGAAGACGATGCTTCGATGAATCCAGGCTTCGATTGTCTCGACCATATCGACACCGTCTGCGTCATTCCGGGGCCGCGCAGCGGAGCCCGGAAGCCAGAACCGCTGGGAGCCTGTTTGAGCGGATCGGTCCGACCAAACAGAGGGGGATCATGGGATATCCTATCTGTCCACCTCATCCTGAGGTGTTGGCGATCAGAGATCGCACGCGATCGGAGATCGACTGACCTCGAAGGAGGCTTCCAGAAGCCTCCGCGACCCCTGGAGCCCTCCTTCGAGGCTGCTTCGCAGCACCTCAGAGCCTGTTTGAGCAACGTGATTTGACAAAAACTGAGAAAAATCAGGAGATATCCTACCCTTCCACCTCATCCTGAGGTGTTAGTCGATCGCAGATCGACTAACACCTCGAAGGAGGGCTCCAGAAGCCTCCGCGATCCCTGGAGCCCTCCTTCGAGGCTCACTTCGTTCGCACCTCAGGATGAGGTTAGCGGGTAGGATGATCCAGCCCGCCTCAAGTCTTGGGTGGGAATCCTGCTCAAACAGGCTCTCATGATGAGGTCAGAGGACGAGATTATCTCGCCTCACTCAAATAATTTATAGAAAATCCCGCTCAAACAAGCTCTGATAGATCGGAAAATAGGCGGATCTCGTCCCGCTTCATCCTGTCCCACCCGAGTGTCTGGATTCCGGGCTCCGCTGCGCGGCCCCGGAATGACACGGCGGGTGCGAAATCCGTCGAGCCGAATCCGCGGACGCGCAGGGGCGCTCGGCGATGCGGATCCGGCAGGGCGCATCATCGGACCGATCGCGGCTCGCCCGTCAACAGGCGAGGATCGGATGCAACGCATCGCTGCACCGGGCGTCATCTCTCGACCTGAACGACCATCCGGGCCTCCCCGCGACCGGCCATACGCGCCGATGCGGCATCGCCTATGTCTTTCGGATTAACCGGTCCGGGCGAAGTCCCGCATGACCCTGCGTCGGGAATCCGCCCGTGCCGGCCGCTCGGCGCTCCGGGCGATGTCCCTTCTCTCGGGCACTTGACCGGAGCTTGCCCGGAACGAATCAAGATTTCCGTCAACACATGCATTGTCGACAGGCAGAAACCCGCAGATACTCTCATTGTAATAGCTAAAAAACATAGTTCTTGTTAGCACCAGACGATTTTGCCATTCGGTTTCCAGCAGCAGTCGCCTCCGTTCTGCCTCCGGGGTTGCTGGCCGCGGCCCGCGCTCCCGCTCGTCCTGGATTTCGTCATGCCCGTTCCGTCGTCGCGTCGTGCCTCCCCCCTCTCGCGCGCGGGGCGCCGGCTGACCCGGTCGCTCCTGTCGGGGGTGGTGCTGTCGTCCGGCGTGATCGTGGCAGCCCGCGGCCAGGGGGCCGGGACCGCCGCCGAGATCGCCCTCGAGACGATCAGCGTCGCGGGCGCCGCCCGTCCCGTCGCGGCGACCGCCGCCGGGACGCAACCGGGTGGGGCGCGCGGGCCGGTCCCCGGCTACGTCGCCGCGCGCAGCGTGGTGGCGACCAAGACCGACACCCCGATCCTCGAGACCGCACAGTCGATCACCGTCATCGGCCGCGAGCAGATCGAGGACCAGAACGCGCTCACCATCAACCAGGCCCTGCGCTACAGCCCGAGCGTGACCACCGAGCAGCGCGGCGGCGCCGGCGGGACCCGGCTGGAGCAGTTCGCGATCCGCGGCTTCACCGCGCCGCTCTTCCTCGACGGGATGCGCCTGCCGACCTCCCGCGACGCCTTCCCGTCGGTCGATCCCTACCGGATCGAGCGGATCGACATCGTCAAGGGCCCGGCCTCGGTGCTCTACGGCCAGTCCGGCCCCGGCGGCATCGTCAACCTCACGTCGAAGATGCCGCAATTCGTCCGCCACGGCGAGGTCTTCGTCCAGGGCGGCGGCTTCAGCGAGGTGCGCGGCGGCTTCGACGTCGGCGGGCCGATCACCTCGGAGACGACGATTCCGGGCTCGGAGGAATTCGCCTACCGGGTGACGGGCTTAGGGTGGAACGGCGACGGGCCCGCGGTGACGACCCGGGTCGAGCGCGCCTTCATCCAGCCGAGCCTGACCTGGCGCCCCTCCTCCGACACCTCGCTCACGGTGCTCGGCCTCTACCAGCGCGACCCGTTCTCGGGCTTCTACGGCGGCTTCCCGGCCTTCGGCACGGTGTTCCCGCGCAATTTCGGCAACGGCATCGTCGGGCGCCTGCCGGTCGATTTCTACGACGGCGACCGCAACTTCGAGCAGTCCGACCGCACGCAAGCCGCGGCGACCTACATCCTCGACCACCGCTTCGACGACGCCTTCCGCTTCCACTCCTCGGGCCGCTTCCTGCGGACGGAAGGGCAGTACCGCAGCGTCTACGGCGCCTTCAGCGGCAACACCCCGCTCTTCCCGGCCACGGCGCTGACGACGGGACCGCTGATCAACCGCTCGCGCATCGCCACCGACGTAGCGATCGACGCCTACACGATGGACAATTACGTCGAGGCGAAGTTCGAGACCGGGCCCCTCGCCCACACCGCCCTGTTCGGCGTCGACCACCAGACGATCAAGACCCGCACGCTCTCGACGCCCTTCCCGGCCGCGCCCGACCTCAATGCGCTGACGCCGAACTACGACATGACCATTCCCGTGCCGGGCTTCACCAGCAATGCCCGCATCACCGCGCAGCAGACCGGCGTCTATCTCCAGGACCAGATCAAGATCGACCGCCTGGTCCTGACGCTGGGCGGGCGCTACGACACGGCGCGGACCAACGGGCCGACCCGGACGCTCGCCACCGGCGCCGTCACGTTCCAGGACGTGCCCTCCGACGCGTTCACCTACCGGGCGAGCCTGCTCTACCGCTTCGACGGCGGGGTGGCGCCTTACGTCTCCTACAGCGAGGCGTTCGAGCCGATCGCGAGCGGGCGCATCTACGACCCGGCCTTCGGTACGACCGGGCGCATCCCGGACCCGATCTCAAGCCGGCAATACGAGGCCGGCATCAAATACCAGCCGCCGGGCACCGACATCCTGCTCACGGCCGCCGCCTTCGACATCAAGCGCTCGAACACCCTGACGCCGGACCCGGTGAACGGCCCGACCTTCAGCCTCCAGACCGGCGAGATCGGCGTGCAGGGCGTCGAGTTCGAGGCCCGCGCGACGCTGGCCGAGGGGCTGAACCTCGTCGGCGGCGTGTCCTTCCTCGACGTGCGCAACACCCGCGACACCAACACGACCCTCAACCAAGTCACCGGCCGGAACGTGCCGATCGTGGGCCTGCGCCCGGTCCAGGTGCCGGACCGCACCGCCTCGCTGTTCGTCGATTACACGTTCCAGTCCGGCCCGCTCCTGGGCCTGAGCCTCGGCGGCGGTTTTCGCTATCTCGGCGGCTCCTGGGGCGACCCGGCCAACACCTTCCGGGTGCCGGAAGCCGTGCTGGTCGACGCGGTGGCGCGCTACGACCTCAAGCACCTGAGCCCGACGCTCACCGGCTTCGACCTCCAGGTCAACGCCCAGAACCTCCTCGACGACCGCACCGTGACCGGCTGCTTCTCCTACGCGAGCTGCTTCTACGGCCTGCCGCGCACGGTCTATGCGACCCTGCGTTACCGCTGGTAAGGGGGCGAGATGACCCGCTCACCCACGCTCTCGGACCGGGCCGCGGTGGCCGCACGCGTCGTCCTCGCGGCAGGCGGCGGCTACGGGGTCGCAGGCCTCGCGACCGCCCTCCTCTCCCTGATCCTGCCGATGCCCCGGGCGGAGGCCGTGACGACGGCGACGCTCGCGAGCTTCGCCATCATGGTGGGCATCGTGGTCGTCGTCTTCGCGGCCCGCTCGCTCGGGCGGGCCGCCGCGATCGTCGGCGGGATCGCTTGTCTGCTCGGCGTGGCTCTCCTCGCCGTCATCGGGCTCTTCCCGCTCGGACACGCACCCTGAGAGCCCGCGCCCATGGATGTCCCCGTCTCTCCCACCCGCGACCTCATCCTGAGGTGTCAGTCCATCGAAGATGGACTGACCTCGAAGGAGGGCTCCAGGAGGCGCAGCGATCTCTCGAGCCCTCCTTCGAGGCTCAGCGATCATCGATCGTCCGCACCTCAGGATGAGGTCGCGGGTTGGATCGAACAGAGACACCTGAATAGTTTTGCTCCGATCGAGAACAGCCCGAGACTTGCGCCATGAAGCAGGGTTTTCGCCAGTCCATGGCCTGGCTGCACACGTGGTCCGGCCTGATCGTCGGCTGGGTGCTGTTCGCCGTGTTCGTCACCGGCACCGCGACCTATTACCGGGCCGAGATCTCGCGCTGGATGCAGCCGGAGCTGACGCGGCACGCCACGATCGGGCCCGAAACGCTCGCGGCCTCGGCCGACCTCGCGGTGGCGCACCTGCAAGCCCATGCCGGGCACGCGCGGACGTGGTTCGTCGGCCTGCCGACGCCGGAGCGGCCCCTCGTCGAACTCTTCTGGCGCAACGCGCCCGGCACGCCGCCGGGCCACGTCCTCCTCGATCCGCAGACCGGCGCGCCCGCCGCGCTGCGGGCGACCCGTGGCGGAGAGTTCTTCTACCGCTTCCACTTCGAGCTGAATCTACCCCCGCTCTGGGGCCGCTGGATCGTCGGGATCTGCGCGATGGTGATGCTGGTGGCGCTGGTGAGCGGCATCGTCACCCACCGGCGCATCGTCTCCGATTTCTTCACCCTGCGCCGGGACAAGGCGGCGCAGCGCGGCTGGCTCGATGCCCACAACGTCAGCGGCGTGCTGGCGCTGCCGTTCCACCTGATGATCACCTATACGGGCGTGGTCACCCTGGCGGTGATGTACATGCCCTGGGGCGTCACGACGGCCTACAAGGGCGATGCCTTCGCCTATTACGCCGAGACCGGCCAGATCACGAAGGCCCGCCCGCCCGCGGGCGAGCCCGGCACCCTCGCCCCGGTCGGGCCGATGGTGGCGAAGGCCCTGGCGACCGTTCCGGAAAAACTGGAGCGGCTCACCATCGCCAACCCGCGCGACGCGAATTCCACCGTGGTGGCGGTGTTCGAGGAGCCGCACGGCCTCTCGCACGAGCACCCGCAGGTCGCCTTCGCGGGCACGAGCGGCGCGGTGGTCGAGGTGCTGTCCGGGGGTCTGCGCCCGGCCGCCAAGACCTTCACCACGATGGTCGGCCTGCACGAGGCGCATTTCGCCGGGGCGGCATTGCGGGTGCTGTTCTTCCTGTGCGGGCTGATGGGCTGCGCCATGGTGGGGACCGGCCTGGTGCTGTGGAATGTGGCGCGGCTGCCGAAGGCCGGGGCCGCGGCGGGGCCCGGCTGGCGCCTCGTCCAGGCGCTCAACCTCGGCACCATCGCGGGCCTGCCGGCCGGAATCGCCGCCTACTTCCTCGCCAACCGGCTCCTGCCCCTCGATCTCGGGGGCCGCGCCGAGTGGGAGGTGCGTGTATTCTTCGCCGCCTGGATCGCGGTGGCGCTCGCCGGGGCGTGGCCGGCGCCGCGTCAAGCCTGGCGCGGGGCGCTCGGCCTCGTGGCGTGCCTGTTCGTCGCGGTGGTGCTCGCCGACATCGCCACCGCCCGGACGCTCTGGGACGATCCGGCCTGGTTCCTCGGCTTCGACGCCGCCCTGCTGGCGCTCGCCGCCGGCTTCGCCCTCGTCTCGCACAAGGTCGCGCGCTTTTCCGCACCGCGACGGGCGCGGCGGATGGCGGACGGGCCGGTGCCGCAGATGGGGCGGGCATGACGCTGCTGATCGGATCCGGCCTCGGCTTCCTCGGGCTCACCGCGCTGTGCCTCAGCATGGCCCGGCACCACCAGGCCCTGTGGGCGGGCCCGCCCGACCGCAGGCGCGTACTCGCCTTGCGCATCGCCGGCTGGGCGCTGATCGGCCTGTCGCTGGCCGCGGCGATCCGCCTCGACGGCTGGAATTTCGGACCCGTCCATTGGCTCGGATCGCTGATCGGGGCGGGTCTTCTCCTGGTCGTCGTCCAGTCGTACCGGCCACGGGCGCTGCTCTGGATGGCGCCGCTCGCGGCGGCGGTGGCGCTTGCCGTGGCGCTCGGGTCGCTGACCTGAGGGCCTGATTGAGCGGTTGCGCCGATCGATCCCGTACACAAGCTGACGGCTCTGAAACCCTCGATGTCATCCCGGGGCCGCGAAAGCGGAACCCGGGATGACATCGAGGGATTCATTTCCGCCGGCCCGCTCGAACAGGCCTGGCGCCCGTCCCTCACCCCCGCCGCGACGCCTCCCCCAGCCGGCGCAGATCCGCCACCACCGCGGGCGTGCCGGAATAGAGCAGCCCGCCGGTGAGCATGTCGTCGGAGCCGAGATACTCGGCGACGCCGCCGGCCTCGCGCACCAGGAGCAAACCGGCATAGCAGTCCCAGGCGTTGAGGCCGGGATCGTAGTAGCCGGCGAGCCGCCCGGCGGCGACGTAGGCCAGCATCAGGGCGCCCGAGCCGTTGCGGAACAGCACCCCGCCCTCGTCGTAGAGGCCGCGCACGAAGGCGGCGGCTTCCGCCGCGGGGGTCTTCTGGGTGGCGCCGAAGCCGATATTGGCGGAGGTCAGCACCGCCGCGGGATCGACCCGCAGGGGCCGGCCGTTGACGGACGCCCCCTGCCCCGCCAACCCGGCATAGGTCTCGCGCAGGACCGGCGCCTCGATCACGCCGACCACCAGCCCCTCGGGCCCGCGGATGCCGATCGACACGCACCAGTTCGGCTGGCCGTTGAGGAACGGGCTGGTGCCGTCGATCGGATCGACCACCCAGGTATAGCCCGACCGGCTCGGGACCGGGGCGTGCTCCTCGCCGATCACGCCGTCCTCCGGGAAGGCCTCGGCGATGCGGGCGCGGATCAGCAATTCGACCTCGCGGTCGGCCTGCGAGACGAGATCCTGGGCATCGCTCTTCTGCTCGATCACCAGTTCGTCGCGGGCATGGAAGAACCCGAGGGCGGTCTCGCCGGCGGCGCGGGCGATGGCGAGGGCGGCGTCGTAGCGCGCACGGGCGGCATCGATGGTCATGATCGGTCCTTCGACAGGGGAATGCGGCCGTCCTGCACGGCCGGTGATGTCAGGCAAAGATCTCAAGGATGCGACGGCGGGCCGTCACTCACCGCGGCAAGCGCCGCCGCGATGGCCGTGCGCGCCTCCGGCGAGGCCGGGCTCTGGGGCGGCACCGGATTGCCGACGGCGTAGCCCTGCATCTGGAGCGCCGCCTTGACGCAGGCCGCGAGGTTGTAGCGGGCAAACACCTCGTTGAAGGCCCAGACCCGCTTCTGCAACGCCACCGCCTCCGTCCACCGCTCCTCCCGGCACAACCGGTAGAGTGCCAGGCAGTCCCGCGGGATGACGCAGGCCGGCCCCGCAAACCAGCCCTTGCCGCCGAGCATCATCACGCTCGCGGCGATGTGCGAGGAGGCGGCGAAGACGTCGAGGTCGTCGCCGACGCGATTGAGGATCGAGAGCAGCCGCCCGGTATTGGTCGAGGCGTCCTTGATGCCGACGATGTTCGGGTGCCGGGCGAGCCGCGCGATCGAGGCGACCGAGAGGTCGGCGCGCTGGAAGTTCGGGTTGGTGTAGAGGATGATCGGCAGGTCGGTGGCGTCGGCTACAGACAGGAAGTAGCGCTCGACCTCCGCCTCCGTCAGCGGGAAGTAGGCGTCGAGGATCAGCACGATCCCGTCCGCCCCCGCCGCCCGGCAGGCCTTCGCCTGCGCGACCGCGCCGCGGATCGCCGTCGAGGCGACGCCGGGCAGGACCGGCACCCGGCCCCCGGCGGCGGCCACCACCGCCGCCACGGTCTCGCGCTTCTGCGCCTCGTCGAGATAGGCGAACTCGCCGGTCGAGCCGAGCGGCGTCAGGCCGTGGATGCCGGCGGCGATCAGGTCGTCGCAGAGCGAGGCCATCACCCCGGCCTCGACCCGCCCCTCGGCATCGAGCGGGGTGACGAGATAGGGGATGATGCCGTGGAACCGCGCCATGTCTCAGCGCTCCGCGAAGGTGCGGACCAGGGCATGGGCGATCGCCATCGGCGGCGGGGTCATCAGGCCGTCGGGGTGGGTGCGCTCCAGCATCAGCCGCACCTCGTCGCGGGTGAACCAGCGGGCATCCTCCAGCTCGGTCCGGTCGAGCACCAGGGCGTCGCCCTCGGCCTCGCCCTCGCAGCCGATCATCAGCGAGGACGGGAACGGCCAGGGCTGCGAGAGGTGGTAGCGCACGGCGCCGACCCGCACCCCGGCCTCCTCGAAGGTCTCGCGCCGCACCGCATCCTCGATGGTCTCGCCGGGCTCGAGGAAGCCCGCGAGGCAGGAATAGACGCCCGGCAGGAACCGGGCCTGGCGGCCGAGCAGGCAGCGATCGCCATGCGTCACCAGCATGATCACCACGGGATCGGTGCGGGGGAAATGCTCGGTGCCGCAACTCGCGCAGTCGCGCCGGAAGCCGCCGCAGGAGAGCGTGGTGGCGTTGCCGCAATTGGCGCAGAAACCGTGGCGGGCGTGCCAGCCCAGCAGCGACTTCGCGGTGGCGAGCACCCCCATCTCGGGCGCCGGCACCGCGCCCTCGACGGCGACCGAGCGGGCATCGAGCACCCGGTAGCCCGGATCGTCTGAAAAGAGCGCCGCCGCATCGGCCGGCAGCGCCCCCGCGAAGGCCGGGCGCCCGCCGACCCGGCCGAGGAAGAGTTCGGGCGCCGGCGCCCCGGCCCGGGCCGCATCGGCCGGGTCGAGCAGGCAGGTGGCGCCGCCCTCCCTCACCCGCAGCACCGGCACGTCGCCGCAGAACAGGAGCAGGCTCGCATCGGGCGTGTCCGCCAGCGTCGGGGTCGGGCCGCTGCGCTCGGCGGAATGGCGCTCGAGCAGGCTCCGGGCGTAGCCGAGGCGATCCAGGGAGGCGGGCGAGGAAGCGGTCAAGATCGGACCTCATGCATCATATGAAATCCGACGGATTGCTTCGCAATGCGGATTTCGGCTTCGCTCGGGCGCCGCGCGGGCTTCGATGCGAAATCCGGAAGTGATCTTCCGGATTTCGCATCGTCGTGCGGAAGCCCGGCGCGGCCCCTCGCGTCGTGGGCAGCATGGGCAGGCAAAATGATGCAAAAGCAAGGCGGTGGGCCGGGGGAGCGGGTTGCCCCGGACGCATCGCGGGGGTCCAGTCGATCCACCACAAGGCATGACGGGTCACGCCTGCCGCGCCGCCGGACCAATCCGTCCGGCGGCGCGGAAGCATTCCGATACCCATGGCCCGAGATGCCGACGCATCGAGCCATCGACCCATCCCGAATCATCGACGCCGAGCCGGAGGCTCGACGACGATCCGGGATGGGAACCGGAGGTCGTTTTCTGTCGACCGTGGGTGTTACTTCGCCGCGGCCGCCCTGGTGGCCGAGGTCTCCAGGTCGCGGCTGACCTTCAGGGTCATCGCCACGATGCCGCCCGCGAGGGTGACGGCGCCGAGGACCAGCAGGCCGGCGGTGAAGGTGCCGGTCAGGTCCTTGAGGTAGCCCATCACGTAGGGACCGGCGAAGCCCGACAGGTTGCCGATCGAGTTGATCGCCGCGATGCCGGCGGCGGCCGAGGTGCCGGTGAGGAAGGCGCTCGGGATCGGCCACAGCAGCGGCGGGGTCGCCGACACGCCGATCTGGCTCAGGCAGAGCAGCCCGAGGATCAGGACGGGGCTCGACACCAGCCCGGCCCCGGCGACGCCGATGGCCGCGACGATCATGGCGAAGCAAACGTGCTCGCGGCGCTTCAGCGTCCGGTCGGAGCTGCGGCCGAGCAGCACCATCCCGACCGCCCCGAACACGAAGGGCAGCGCCGAGAGCAGGCCGGTCTGGAAGTTGCTGACGCCGAAGCCCTTGACGATGGTCGGCAGGAAGAACGCCACCCCGTAGCTCGCCGCGTTGAGGCAGAAATACACGAACGAGCAGGCCAGCACCCGCGGATCGGACAAGGCCTTGCCGATGCTCAGGTGCTCAACCGCGACCTTCTGCTTGCGCTCGGTCTCGAGGCGCGTCTCGAGCCACGCCTTCTCATCATTGGCCAGCCACTTCGCCTGGCCCGGCCGGTCGGTGAGGTAGAAGACCACCACGAAGGCCATCGCGATCGAGGGCAGCGCCTCGAGGATGAACAGCCACTGCCAGCCGTCGAGGCCGCCGCCGGTGATGTTCAGGAGGGCGCCGGAGACCGGCGCGCCGACGATCGACGAGAACGGGATCGCCAGCATGAACATCGCCACGACGCGGGCGCGATAGACCGAGGGGAACCACAGCGTCAGATAGAAGATGATGCCGGGAAAGAACCCCGCCTCGGCGATTCCGAGCAGGAAGCGCAAGATGAAGAATACATATTCGTTGGAGATCCCGGTCGCGTGCGAGATCGGCTGGATGAAGGCGAACAGGGCCGAGATCAGGCCCCAGCTGAACATGATGCGGGCGATCCAGAGGCGGGCGCCGAACTTGTCCAGCGCCAGGTTCGACGGCACCTCGAGCAAGAAGTAGGCGATGAAGAACAGCCCGGCACCGAAGCCGTAGGCGGCTTCCGACAGCCCGAGGGCCGCGTTCATCTGCAGCTTGGCGAAGCCGACATTGACCCGGTCGAGGTAGGCGACGAAGTAACAGACGACGAGGAACGGCATCAGCCGCCACATCACCTTGCGGATCGTCCTGGTTTCGATCTCTTCCACGGTAGTTTTCCTGCCCTAGGGGTGTTTTGCGGAGCCGCAGCTCTCGCCGCTCCGTATCAGAGACAGGGGCGGTAAGGGGAGTCCGAAGCCGCCTCCATCGCCAGGAAGATGAGGCGCCGGGCCGGAGCGCGGGCGAGCCGGCCCGGCGGGGCTGGCGCCCGGGATCGCGATCGGCCATGCCGTGGACGATCAGGAGGAGCGCCATGCCGCCGACCATCTCCGTGTTCTCCGACGTGATCTGCCCATGGTGCTACGTCGGCAAGCGCCGGCTCGAACGCGCCCTCGACCAGCTCGGCCTGCGCGGGAGCGCTACGATCGAATGGCTGCCCTTCGAGTTGAACCCCGCCATGCCGGCGGACGGCATGGAGCGTTCGCTCTACCGCGCCCGCAAGTTCGGGGCCGAGCGCAGCGAACGGCTCGACGCGCAGATGGCCGAACTCGGGCGGCAGGAGGGCATCGGCTTCGCGTTCGACAGGATGACGCGGACGCCGAGCACGCGACGCGCCCACATGCTCATCGCGGCAGCAGGGCGGCACGCACGGGCCGACCCGGTCGTGGACGCCCTGTTCCGCGCCTATTTCGAGGAGGGCCGGGATGTCGGCGATCCCGAGGTCCTGCGCGAGATCGGCCTCGCGGCCGGGCTCGCCCGCGACATCGTCGACGACGCGCTCGGCAACGACGAGCTGCGGCAGTTCGTCGAGGCCCTCGAGGGGCAGGCGGCCGGGATGCAGGTCGCGGGCGTGCCGTTCTTCATCGTCGACCGCAAATGGGCGATCTCGGGCGCGCAGCCGACCGAGCAGTGGGTCGCGGCGCTTCGGGCCCGGCACGACGGCTGACGGTGGCCCCGGGGCGATACGGACGGAGCACACCGGGAGACGCCGTCACGCCGACGGCCCGGGATGCCGAAGCGCCGGGTCGTCGAACCAGAGCGGATCGGCTTGACCAAAGCCGAAAGGGACCATGGGATATCCTATCCTTCCACCTCATCCTGAGGTGCGACCGTAAGGAGCCTCGAAGGAGGGCTCCAGAAATCTTCGCGATCCCTGGAGCCCTCCTTCGAGGTCAGTCGATTTTCAATCGACCGACACCTCAGGATGAGGTCGTGTGTGGGAGTAAGTGCCTGAGTCGATCAAACAGGCTCTGAGACAGATGGCGCCCGTCAGCTGAAGTCCTGCCGCGGGCAGAGGATGGTGAAGCGTGCGCCCCCAGTCGCGACGTTCCGTGCCTCCACCCGGAATCCGTGCATGTCGGCGATCGCCTTCACCAGCCCGAGCCCGAGGCCGTTGCCGGGCGTCCGGCGGGCCTGGTCGGCGCGGTAGAAGTGCCGGAAGATCATGGCCAGCGCCTCCGTCGGGATACCGGGGCCCGTATCCTCGACGACGATCGTGCAGCCGGTCTCCGCCGGTTCGAGCCCGACCCGCACGGCGCCGCCCGGAGGCGTGAACTTCACGGCATTGTCGACCAGGTTCGCGACCGCCTCGAACAGGAGATCGCGGTCGCCCCGGACCGACGGCAGGCCGGGCGCGACGGCGACCGACAGCGAGACGCCGCCATCCTCGGCGAGCGGCTCGAAGAGTTCCGCGGCCTCGCGCACCAGGGTCGCGAGATCGACGGCCGCGAAGCCGGCGGAGCGGCGTCCATGCTCGATCTCACCGATGCGCAGGACGGCGGTGACCATCGCGAGGGTCTGGTCGATCCAGGCGAGCCCCTGGTCGATCGCGTCGCGGAACTCCTCCACCGTGCCGGCCTGCTCGCGGCTGCGCTCCAGCCGCGCCCGCAGCCGGGTCAGCGGCGTGCGCAGATCGTGCGCCACCGCATCGCCGACGCTGCGGACCTCCTTCAGCAGGCGCTCGATCTCGTCGAGCATCCGGTTGACGTCGCGGGCCAGCCGGTCGAACTCGTCGCCCCGCGTCCCGACCGGCAGGCGCCGGCCGAGATCGCCGCGCCGGATCTCGGACAAGGCCGCTTCCGTCGCCGCGAGGCGCCGCCGGGCGCGGCTCGCGAGGACGAGGCCCCGAGGCCCGACAGGACGAGGGCCGGAACCAGGCCGAGCCCCAGGGCCCGCAGGGTCGTCGCCCGCACCCGGTCGATCTCGTCGGTGTCGTGGCCGATCACGACCGTGCCGCCGTCGGGGAGCGCGAGCGCGGTCGCCCAGATCTCGTCGGACAGCGGCCCGTCCGTCGTCTCGATCGTCGCGCCGACCCGGGCGGCGTCGCCGTCGCGGGCAAGCCCGGGCGGCAGGGCGACGAGGTTGCCGGCCCTCCGCGCCCCGCCCGGCCCGTACACCCCCCGTAATGGGTGGCGTGGCGGTCCATGGCGATCCAGGTCTCGACCCGGGCGACCGCGCCGGCCGGGTCCTCGGCGGCGGCCCGCACTTCGAGACGCAGGGTCTCGGCCAGTTCCTCGCGCAGGAACGCCGCCGTCTGCCAGTAGACGAAGCCGAACATCGCCAGCGCCAGCAGCGCCGACCACAGGGCGATGCCGAGCGCCCAGCGGAAGGTGGTGGACCGGAGAAGGTCGGTCATCGCGGTTCAATCGTCGGGGATCAGCGTGACGCCGATGCCGCGCACGCTGTGGATCACCGGCGGCTCGCCGGCCGCCTCCAGCTTGCGGCGCAGGCGGCCGAGATGGACGTCGATGAGGTTCGATTTCGGGGTGAAGCGGTAGTTCCACACCTCCTCGAACAGCAGCGCCCGGGTCACGACCTGGCCGGGGCGGCGCATCAGGTATTCGAGCAGGGTAAGTTCCCGCGGCAGCAGGTCGAGGTCGCGGCTGCCGCGCCGGCCGGTCCCGCCGATCAGGTCGATCTCCAGGCTGCCGACCCGCAGGATCGTCTCGCGGGTGTCGGCCGGGCGGCGCAGGAGCGCCTCGATCCGCGCCGCGAGCTCGGCCAGCACGAAGGGCTTGGCGAGGTAGTCGTCGCCCCCCGCCCGCAAGCCGCGGATGCGCTCGTCGACGTCTGCGAGGGCCGAGAGCACCAGGGCCGGCGTGCGGTCGCCGGCGCCGCGCAAGGATTGCAGCAGGGTCAGGCCGTCGAGCCCCGGGAGCATCCGGTCGAGGAGGATCGCGTCCCACGCCTCCCCCCGGCGCGCTCCGCCCCCTCCGGCCCGGTCGCCGCCCAGGCGACCGCGTGCCCGCGCCCGCGCAGGTCGCCCAGGATCTCCTCCGCCGTCGCGGCGTCGTCCTCGATCAGCAGCAGCTTCGCCACGTCGTCATCCCTGCTCGACGAAACGGCTTGTGGACCGGATCGCGCCTCCCGTCCCGGCGGAAACGGCGGCATGAACGCGAATTTAGTGGCGAGGTGCCGCGGCGCGCATAGGTGTTGGAACGATTCCAATCCAGCAGGGTGAGTGGGGCCGTGCTCCTGGCCGTCGAGACCGTCGCGCGCGTCGCCGAGAGCGAGGCGCGCCCGCACAAGCGTCAGACCGAGATTCCGGCCGTCCGGCAGTCGCGCCCGGGCGGACGGCCGCCGTGGCGCGGCCCGGCGCTCCTCGTCGTCCTGGTCGCCCTCGCGGGCGCCGGCTGGTACGGGCGCGACGCGGCCGAGGCGGTCCTCGCCCCGGTCCTCGCCCCGGTCCTGGCCCGGCTCGGCCTCGCGGCCCCCGCCCCCGCCCCCGTCGCGGAGGAGAGCCCGGCTCCGGCCGACCCGAACCTCGTGACCCTCGACGCGGACGGCCGGACACGGATCGGCCTCGCCTTCGGGACGGCCGAGACCCGCCGCATCGTCCTGACCGTGCGGTCGCCCGGCACCGTCGTCTTCGACGAGCGCCGCGTCACCCACCTGAAGCCCCGCACCGCCGGCCGCGTGCTCACCCTCGCGGTGCAGCCGGGCGATCCCGTGCGGGCCGGCCAGACCCTCGCCACCCTCGACGCCGCAGGCCTCCTCGAGGCCCGCAACGGCCTGGCGGAGGCCCAGGCGAGCCTCGCCGAGGCGCAGGCGACCGAGAAGGTCGCCGACCTCAACCTGAGGCGCGGCCAGGACCTGCTCAAGGTGATGGGCGTGGCCCAGGCCGACGTCGACCGCCGCCAGGTCGATCTCGCCAAGGCCCATGCCGCGACGCTGGCGGCGAAGGCCCGGGTCGACCTCTACTCGGCGCAGGTCGCCCGCCTCGCGCCGGAGCCCGGCGCGCCGGCCGGCACCAGCGCCATCGTCTCGCCGATCGACGGCGTGGTGACGGCAGGCGGCATCACCCTGGGCGAGGTGGTCGATACCGGGCGCGACGCCTTCACGGTGGCCGATCCGTCGCGGATCCAGGTGCTGGCGAACCTCTACGGCCGCGACATCGCGGCGGTGAAGGCGGGCGACGCCGCCGCCATCCGGGCGCCGGTGCCCGATCATCCGGTCTTCGAGGGCCGGGTCCGCTCGGTCAACGCCGCGATCGATCCGGCCACCAACACCGCCCCGGCCCGGATCGAGGTCGCCAACCCGGAGGGGAGCCTGCGGGCCAACATGTTCGTCTCGGTCGAGATCGCCGCCGATCTCGGGCGCGAGGGCACGACGATCCCGGCCTCCGCCATGCAGCAGACCGAGGACGGCCCGGTGGCCTTCGTGCGCACGGGCGACGACCGGTTCGAGAAGCGGGCGCTGGCCCTCGGGGTGCAGCGGGCCGACTGGGTCGAGGTGACGAAGGGCGTCTCCCCCGGCGAGACGGTGGCGACGCAAGGCAGCTTCGGCCTCAAGGCGATCCTGCTGCGCAGCCTCCTCGGCTCGACGGATTGAGGGCGCGATGAAGGCCTGGTTCGCCCTCCTGATCCGCCGCCGCTGGCTCGTCCTGGTGGTGGCGCTCGCCGCGGCCGGCGGCGGCATCGTCAACCTCCGGGGCCTGTCGATCGACGCGGTGCCGGACATCTCGCCCAAGCAGGTGATGATCCTGACGCTCTCGCCCGGGCTCGGGCCGCTCGAGGTCGAGCGGCTGGTGAGCTTTCCCGTCGAGAGCGCGATGGCGGGCGCGCCGGGGCTGACCGGCATCCGCTCGACCTCGCGCTTCGGCGTCTCGGCGGTGTACGTCACCTTCGACGAGGCGATGCCGATCACCGAGGCGCGCGCCCAGGTCTTCCAGCGCCTGCCCCAGGCCAAGGCGATGATGCCCGCCGGCATCGGCGACCCGCAACTGGGGCCGATGGCGACGGGCCTGGGCGAGATCTACCAGTTCGAGCTGCGCGGGCCGGCCTATTCGCCGATGGAGCTGAAGCGCCTGCTGCAATGGACGATCGCGCCGCGGCTCAAGCTCACGCCCGGCATCGCCGACGTGAACATCTATGGCGGCCAGCTGCCGACCTACGAGGTCCGGGTCTCGGCCGAGAGCCTGCAGCGCTACGGCGTCAGCCTGAGCCAGGTCTACACGGCGCTGGCCGAGAATAATTTGGCCCGGGGCGGCGCCTATCTCGAGCACAACGACCAGCAGGAGGTGATCCGGGGCTTAGGCCTCGCGACGGGTCCCGACGACATCGCCCGGATCGTGGTGGCGACGAATCCCGGCGGCGTGCCGGTGACGGTCGCGAGCCTCGGCGAGGTGGTGGAGGCGCCCAAGGTCCGCCTCGGCGCGGTGACGCGCGACGCCGCCGGCGAGACGGTGGTCGGCATCGCCATGATGCAGCAGGGCGAGAATGCCAGCGCGGTCGTCGAGCGGGTGAAGGCGACGATCGAGGACCTGCGCCCGCTGCTGCCGCCCGGCATCGCGATCGTGCCCTATTACGACCGCTCGGCCCTGGTGGAGCGCACGATCCACACGGTCGCCCACAACCTCGTCGAGGGGGCGGTGCTGGTGATCGTGGTGCTGCTCCTGCTTCTGGGCAACCTGCGCGCCGGGCTGGTGGTGGCGGTGGCGATCCCGCTCTCGATGCTGCTCGCCTTCGCGGGCATGCGGGTGCTGGGCCTCTCGGGCAACCTGATGAGCCTGGGCGCCATCGATTTCGGCCTCATCGTCGACGGCGCCGTGGTGATGATCGAGAACGTGCTGCGCGCCCGCGGCGAGCACCCGGAGCGCCCGGCGCACGCCGTCATCCGCGACGCCGCGGCGGATGTGGCCAAGCCCGTGATGGTGGCGGTGGCGATCATCATCCTGGTCTACCTGCCGGTGCTGGCGCTGGAGGGCGTCGCCGGCAAGATGTTCCGGCCGATGGCGCTGACGGTGATCCTGGCGCTCGCCGGCTCGCTGCTCCTGACGCTCACGCTGATGCCAGCGCTCGCGGCCCTGGTCCTGTCGGGCCGCGGGATCGGCGAGCGCGAGACCCGCCTCGTCCACGGCATGCGCTCGGTCTACACGCCCGTCCTGCTCTTCGCCGAGCGGCGGGCGGGGGCGACGGTCCTCGTCACGCTGGCGCTGTTCGCCGGCAGCTGCCTCATCGCCACCCGGCTCGGCGGCGAGTTCCTGCCCAAGCTCTCCGAGGGCTCGATCGTCGTCACCTCGGAGAAGCTGCCGGGCATCAACCTCGACGCCTCCCTCAAGACCATGCGCCGGATCGAGGCGGTGCTGAAGTCGTTTCCCGAGGTGAAGCGCGTGGTCTCGCTCACCGGCAGCGCCGAGATCCCGACCGATCCGATGGGCGTCGAATCGACCGACAGCTTCATCACGCTCGCCGATCCCGCGACCTGGACCACCGCCACGACCCAGGACGGCCTCGTCGCCGCGTTCGGCGAGCGGCTGCGGCAGGAGGTGCCGGGCGTCGCCTACGCCTTCTCGCAGCCGATCCAGATGCGGATGGACGACCTGCTCGAGGGCGTGCGCGGCGACGTGGCGATCAGCCTCTACGGCGACGACCTCGGCACCCTCAAGGACAAGGCCGACGCCATCGTGCGGGCGGTCTCGGGGGTTTCCGGCGCGAGCGACGTGAAGGCCGAGTCGCAGGCCGGCATGCCGGCCCTGTCGATCACGATCGACCGGGCGGCCGCCGCCCGCTACGGGGTGAGCGCCAGCGACATCCTCGACGTCGTCGAGGCGATCGGCGGGCGGCCCTCGGGCTCGGTCTACCGCGACGACAACGCGATCACCGACATCGTGGTGCGGCTGGCGAGCGCCGACCGCGCCGACATCGAGCGGGTGCGCGCCCTGCCCGTCGGACGGGGAAAGGCCACCGTGCCGCTCTCCCTCGTCGCCTCGGTCGAGGTCGCGACCGGCCCGGCCCAGATCAGCCGGGAGCGGCTGCAGCGCCGCATCTCGGTCCAGGCCAACGTGCGCGGCCGCGACGTGCAGAGCTTCGTCGCCGAGGCGCAGGCAGCCGTGAAGGCGCAGGTGACCCTGCCGCCGCGCTACTCGCTCGTCTGGAGCGGCCAGTTCCAGAACCTGCAGGAGGCGACCGCGCGCCTCGCCGTGGTGGTGCCGGCGGCGCTCGCGGCGATCCTGGTCATCCTGGTGGTGCTGTTCTCCGACATCCGGGTGGCGGGGCTGATCTTCCTCAACGTGCCGGTGGCGGCGACCGGCGGCATCCTGGCGCTCTACGCCCGCGGCCTGCCGTTCTCGGTCTCGGCGGCGATCGGCTTCATCGCCACCTTCGGCATCGCGGTGCTGAACGGCGTGGTGCTGATGAGCACCCTGCGCGACCTCGAACGCGCCGGCCTCTCCCCGCGCGAGGCCGCGACCGAGGCGGCCGAGCGCCGCCTGCGCCCGGTGATGACGACCGCCCTCGTGGCCGCGCTCGGCTTCCTGCCGATGGCGCTCTCGACCAGCGCGGGCGCGGAGGTGCAGCGCCCGCTCGCGACCGTCGTGATCGGTGGCCTGGTGACGGCGACGGTGCTCACGCTCGTGGTGCTGCCGGCGCTCTACCCGCTCGTCGCACGGCTCCGGTTGCGGGCCCGGCCCCCGTCGACGGAGGCTTCTCCCCCGGATGCCGGATCGAAGCAGGGGACGCGATCCGGTGCTGCCTGATCGCCGCCCTGTCCGCCCTGTCGCGGGCAGGGCGGTCTCGGCGCGATCCTGCCGGAGCGGACCGACCCGTCCGGTCATCGTGGCGGACCACGCACGGCACCGCCACGCCCCGGGACACGAACCCCGGATGTCCGCGAGCCCGAGCCCGGCGACCATTCGATCGCGGGATCGACGCTTCGCCTGCGGCAACCGTCGGGATCACGCGGCCTGAAGCGGCGCCTCCTCCAGCTCGTCCGCCGGCCCGAAGAACTCGTAGCGGATGCGCTCCGCCGGCACGCCGAGGCGGGAAAGGCCGTGGACCAGGCTGGCGAGGAAGGGTTTGGGGCCGCACAGGTAATAGGTCGCGTCCGCCGGGGCGTGGGCGACGAGCCAGTCCGGGGTGATGCGCCCGACGGCGTCATGGTCGACGCCGAGCCGGTCCGTGGCGTCCGGCGCCTCGTAGACCGTGTGCAGGCGGATCGCCGGGCATGTCGCGGCGAGCTGCCGGGCCTGCGCGGCCATGGCGTGGACCCGGCCGTTCAGCGCCCCGTGGACATACCAGGTCGGCCGCTCCGGCGTCTCGGCGGCGATCGTCTCCAGCATGCTCATCATCGGGGTGAGGCCGACGCCGCCGCTCACCAGCACCACCGGGCCCGATGAGGCGCGGTCGAGCACGAAGTCGCCGGCGGGTGCCGCGACCCTCAGCACCGTGCCGGGCCGGGCCGCCTCGTGCAGCCAGTGCGAGACGAGGCCGGCAGGCCGGCCGGGCGCCGCCTCGCGCTTCACGGTGATGCGATAGGCCCGGTCGTCCGGCGCGCAGGAGACCGAGTAGTTGCGCGTGAGGACGCCGCGACCCGGCAGGTCGAACCGGAGGCCGAGGGACTGGCCCGGCCGGTGGCGCAGCACGGGGCCGCCATCGACCGGAACCAGCACGAAGGAGCGGATCGTCTCGCTCTCGACCGTGACGCGCTCGATGCGGAAGTCGCGCCAGCCGGTCCAGCCGCCGGGCCGGACCTCGTGATCATGGTAGATCGCCGCCTCGCGATCGATCAGGATACCGGCCAGGAACCAGTAGGCCTCGCCCCAGGCGGCGCAGATCTCCGGCGTCGCGGCGTCCCGCAGCACGTCCCGGATCGCCCCGAGCAGGGCCTCGGCGACGGACGCGTAATGGGCCGGCAGGATCGCCAGGGTGACGTGCTTCTGGGCGATGCGCTCGACCGCGCCGGCGAGCGCGCCGAGATCGTCGATGTGGCGCGCATAGGCCAGCACCGCGTTGGCCAGGGCCTTGGGCTGCGAGCCGGTCTCGCCGTGATGCGACTGGTTGAACAGGTCGCGCATCGCCGGATCGACGAACAGGCGCTCGTACATCCGGCGGGTGATGGCGAGGCCGTGGGCCTCCAGGGCGGGGACGGTGGCCTTGACGAGGGCGATGGTGGTGGGGCTCAGCGGGGACGGCATGGCGCGGCTCGACGCTCCGTTCGGCTCAAAGATGCATTCGACATGCACCTTTTAGCGCCGGCCACTGAAGGTGCATAGGATTTACAGGTTATGAGGCGGGCGAGGCTCCCATGCGCCTGACGCGCTACACCGACTACGCCCTGCGCACGCTGCTGTATCTCGGCGCCCACGAGCCGCGGCAGAGCTCGATCGGCGAGATCGCCCGGGCCTACGGCATCTCCGAGAACCACCTGACCAAGGTGGTGCATCAGCTCGGCCGGCTCGGCCTGGTGCGGACGATCCGCGGCCGCGGCGGCGGCCTGCGGCTGGCGCTTCCGCCGGCCGAGATCGTGATCGGCACGGTGGTGCGGCAGACGGAAGAGGATCTGGCCCTGGTCGAGTGCTTCGGCAGCGGCGCCTGCGCCATCACCCCGGCCTGCCGCCTGCGCCACGCCCTGGCCGAGGCGCTGTCCGCCTTCCTGGCGGTGCTCGACGGCTACACCCTGGCGGACCTGCTGGCGGGCGGCGCGGCGCCGGACCTGGCGCGGCTGCTGGGGTTGCCGGAGGCGGGGGAGTCGGCAGGGGTCTGAACCTGCCCGCATCTGAACCCTCTCCCCGCCCGCGCAGGGCTGTCCGGGGAAAGATTGATGCGCGAGTTTTCCCCTCTCCCCGCGGGCGGGGAGAGGCCTTCACCCCCTCGTCGGGGGTGAAGGGAGCAGCGAACCGCAGGTTCGCCGCGAGGGTGAGGGGGTGTCTCAGGATGAGGCTCTTCCGGAACCTCCCCTCACCCTCGCTCCGGCTTTCGCCTTCGCTCACTTCATCGACGACAAGGTCGATGAAGTCCTCTCCCCGCCCGCGGGGAGAGGAGGATTTCCCGCGCCTCTTCTTTTCCCCGGACAGCCCTGCCGAGAGGGGGGAGGGTTCAAGACCGTCAACGCCTCACCGACCCCGCCCCGGTCGCTCCCCCTGCGGCGTGTAGTCGATCGTCGTGAAGCTGCCGCCCTGGAGGGTGCGGGCGACCGGATCGAGGGGGTTTTCCTGGCCTAGAATCTCCTCGGCCCAGTCCTCCGCCGACTGGGTCGGGCGGTAGCCGATCACCGCCGCGGCCCGGCTGTTGTCCCAGTAGCTGCGCGGGTTGTTCGAGGCGCCCCAGACCGCGACGTAGCCGGGAATCGGCGCCGCGATGCTGCGCAGGACCAGCTGGCCGAGGTCGTCGTGGCCGAGCCAGGTCGAGAGGTGGCGGAACTCGGTCGGGCGCGGCAGGGCGCTGCCGATGCGGAGCGCCACCCCCTCGATGCCGTGCCGGTCCCAGTACATCTGCCCCATCAGCTCGCCCCAGGCCTTGCTCAGGCCATAGGCGCCGTCGGGCCGGAACGGCGCATCGATCGCGAGCCGCTCGTCCACCGAATGCATGCCGAAGGCGTGGTTGGAACTGGCGAAGACGATGCGGCGCACCCCGTGGCGGCGGGCGCCCTCGTAGACCGCCTGCAGCGCCACGAGGTTGTTCTCGATCACCTCCGGCAGGGGCTTCTCGACGCTGGTACCGGCCATGTGGACCAGCACGTCGGTGCCGGCGAGCAGGCGGTCGACGGCGTCCGGGTCGCGCAGGTCGCCGGTGGTCACCGTCTCGGCGTCGGAGAGCGGCGTCAGCGCCGTCGGCCCGCCGCCGGAGCGCAGGACGTGGCCGGCCGCCAGCAGCCGCGGCCGCAGCACCGCCCCGATCTGCCCGCCCGCCCCCGACAGGGCGACCCGGATCCCCGCTGCCTCGCTCATGATTCCTCCCGTCTCGTCGCTGGTGCGCGCTCGGGGCGGCGCGCGTTCACGCCCCATCATCGGCGAGCGGCGGCCCGCCGTCGAGGCGCGCCCCCGCTTGCATCGGACCGCCCCTCCCGCATAGGTCCGCGGCAAGAGAAAGCGTCAGGAGGAACGACCGATGTGGACGCCGACGATCCGCTATCCCGATCCCGCCATCGAGATCATCGACCCGTCCTTCGCCCGCTACCGGGTCTTCAGCGCCGGGGTCGAGCGCCTCGCCGGCGGCTGCCGGTGGAGCGAGGGCCCGGTCTGGTTCGGCGACGGGCGCTACCTCCTGTGGAGCGACATCCCCAACAACCGCATCCTGCGCTTCGACGAGGAAACCGGCGCGGTCTCGGCCTTCCGCAAGCCGTCGAACTTCGCCAACGGCAACACCCGCGACCGCCAGGGCCGCCTCGTCACCTGCGAGCATGGCGGGCGGCGGGTGACGCGCACCGAATACGACGGCAGCATCACGGTGCTCGCCGACAGCTTCGAGGGCAAGCGCCTCAACTCGCCCAACGACGTGGTGGTGGCCTCCGACGGCGCGGTGTGGTTCACCGATCCGCCCTTCGGCATCCTCGGCAACTACGAGGGCGAGCGCGCCGAGCCCGAACTGCCCCAGAACGTCTACCGGCTCGATCCGGTCACCGGCGTGCTCGCGGCCGCGGCGACCGACCTCGCCGGGCCGAACGGCCTGTGCTTCTCCCCCGACGAATCGATCCTCTACCTCGTCGAGTCCCGGGCCCAGCCGAACCGCCGCATCCTCGCCTTCGACGTCTCGGGCGGACGGCTGACGAACCAGCGCGTCCACATCGATGCCGGGCCGGGCACGCCGGACGGCTTCCGCTGCGACACCGACGGCAACCTCTGGTGCGGCTGGGGCATGGGCGACGACGCCCTCGACGGGGTGATGGTGTTCAATCCGGAGGGCGCCCTGATCGGCCGCATCCGCCTGCCGGAGCGCTGCGCCAACCTCTGCTTCGGCGGCCGCCACCGCAACCGGCTGTTCATGGCGGCGAGCCAGTCGCTCTATGCGGTCTACGTCGACACGCAGGGGGTGGCCGGGGGGTGACCCCGGCCCACGAGGCGCCTAAGCAGACTTGCGTTGGCAGGCCAACGCTTCGTCCGCTTGGGTTGTTGTTTTATCGCAGATTTTTGTCGCAAAACCGGCAGCCACTTTTGCGAAATCTGCTTAGCGCCGCCCCGCCGCCACCAGGCACATGAGCTCGAACAGCACCTGCGCGGCGCATTGCGCCGTGTTGCTGGTCGGATCGTATTGCGGCGCCACCTCGACCACGTCGCCGCCGACGATGGTCAGGCCCGCGAGCCCGCGCAGCAGTTCCAGCACCTCGCGGGGCGTGAGCCCGCCCATCTCCGGCGTGCCGGTGCCCGGGCGAAGCCCGGATCGAGGCTGTCGACGTCGAAGGAGAGGTAGGTCGGGCCGTCGCCCGCGATCTCCCGGGCGCGGGCGATCACCGCGGGAATCCCGAGCTGCGGCACCTCCTCGGCGTGGATCACGGTCATGCCCGACACGTAGGAGAACTCCCACAGGTACTCGGCGCCGCCGCGGATGCCGATCTGGATCGTGCGCGAGGGATCGAGCACGCCGTCGAGCACCGCCTGGCGGAACGGGCCGCCATGGTGGAACTTCGAGCCCTCGTAGACGCCGCCGGTGTCGCAATGGGCGTCGATGTGGATCATGCCGACCGGACGATCCGCGCCGACCGCCCGCAAGGTGGCGCGGCTGATCGAGTGGTCGCCGCCGACCGCCAGCGGCACCACGCCGGCCTTCACCACGGTGGCAAAGAACGCCTCGATGTCCTCGTGGCAGCTCTCGAGGGAGAAGCGGCTGCGGAACGGCACGTCGCCGATATCGGCGGCCTTCAGCTCCGCCGCCGGGGTCATCCGCAGCACGTGGTCGTAAGGGCCGATCCGCTCCACTGCCCGCACCGCCCGCGGCCCGTGGCGGGCGCCGGCCCGGTTGGTGACGCCGAGATCCATCGGCACGCCGATCAGCGCCACTTCGAGGCCGCCGAAATCGGGGAGCGTCGCGGCCTCGGGGCGGTAGGGCAGGCCGAGGAAGGTCGCGACGTCGGCGAACGGCCATTTGCGCCGGTCGCTCTCGCTGAATTGCTGACGCGCCGCCTTGGCGAAATCCGGGTCGTCGATGTCGCCGCCGGTCGCGTCGAGGTAGCGGGCACGAAGGGCCGCGAGCTTGGCTTGATCCATGGAGGCTCCGGAGAGAGGGGCCCGCCGGACCTTTCCGATGCGGGCACGGCACTCGGGGGGTCGGCCCTGGCAGGCCCCGGCGCGCCCGGCGTGCCCTCGGCCCGCGCCACCCGGCTGCGACAAGAGCGCAGGCCGGCCAGGCTGGCAAGCCCGTCGTCCCGGGGGGCCAAGCAACCGGCCGAGGAGGCCGGCATCGCGAAAGGCCGTCGACCTTCGGTCCGCTGCCCCTGAGATCGCCATGATGTGACAACGAATTTCCCAGGCCGGCCCTGCACGATCGCGAAGGCCGCCACAGATGAGCGCCATGCTCTCCGATACTCTTTCGCACCTCACCGGGTCGGCCTGATGCGCGGTTTTCTGGCCCCCGTCTGGCCGGGGGTCTGGCTGCTCGCCGCCGCCCACCTGCTGGCCTTCGCGGACCGGTCCGTCGCCGCCCTGGTCGCCCCGGCGATCAAGGCGGATCTCGGCTTGAGCGACTTCGCGTTCGGCCTTGCCCAGGGCACCGCCTTCGTGGCGGCTTACGCAGTCGCCTCGCTCGGCGTCGGCCCCCTGGTCGACCGCATCCACCGCCCGCGCCTGATCGCGGCCGGGATCCTGGTCTGGAGCCTCGCCTCGCTCGCCTGCGGGCTGGCGACCGACCTCCCGGAATTCATGCTCGCCCGGCTGCTGCTCGGCCTCGGCCAGGCCGCCCTCACCCCGGCCGCCCTCGCGCTCATCGCCGCGCGCCAGAGGCGAGACCGGATCGGGCAAGGCGTCTCGCTCTACACCGCCGGCGCCGTCCTGGGGCGCGGCGCGGCCCTCCTGCTCGGTGGCGGGCTCCTCGCCCTCCTGCCGGCGATGGTGCCGATCTTCGGCTTCGCCGCCCCGGCGCCGGCCTGGCGGGTGCTGTTCGTCCTGAGCGCCGTGCCGAACCTGATCGTCATGATCCTGCTGCTGCGGCTGGACGATCCCGGCCGCGGCGGCCCGCGGCTCCGGCCGCGGATGCGGGTCGGGCCGTGGCTCGCCCGCCATGCCGGGCGCTACGCCGCCATCATGATCGCCGGGGCCGCCGTGACCCTGGTGGTGCAGACCACCAATGCCTGGGGGGTGACGCTGCTGGTGCGCCGTTTCGGCCTGCCGCTGCCCACGGCCGGGATGCTGTTCGGGATCGTGGTGGCGGTCGCAGCCCCCCTCGGCCAGTTCGCGGGCGGGCGCCTGCTCGACCGCGGGCCGGCCGGCACGGCCTGCCCGGCGCAACCGTGCTCCTCGGCGTCCTCGTCGGCACGCTGCCGCTCCTGGGCGTCGTCTGCCTCACGGACAGCCCCGGCCTCGCGGCGGCGGCCCTCGCGGTCCTGGTCTTCTGCCTCGGCATCGGCTCGGTGACGACGCTCGCGGGCCTGCAGATCATGACGCCGCGGGCCCTGCGCGGCCGGGTCACGGCGCCGTTCATGGCCGGGATCGCGCTGGCGGGCTTCGGGCTCGGCCCGCCGCTGGTCGGGCTCCTGGCCGACCGCGTCTTCGGCGAGGCCGGGCTCGGCCACGCCCTCCTGGCGACCTGTGCCCTGGCCTATGCGATAGGAATCATTGCCCTTGTGCGGGGGGCACCCTACCTCTGGGGCAGCATGATGAAACCCGAGGCAGGAGACGTACGGGCCGTCCGCTGAGCGGATCCGTGAACGCGATGGACACGATCACCCTCGAGCCGGGCCGGACCCACGACGACGACGCCTTCGAGGCCTATCGTACGCTCTACAGCGGCGGGTCCGACGTCGAGCGGCTGGGCGCCTCCTCCGGCGGCTTCGCCGCCGCCCCGTTGCGGACCGAGGTCGTGGCCCACCGGCTGCCGCGGATGCTGCTCTTCGACCGCCGGCTGGCCGGCGTCTCGCATGCCCGGGCCCCGCGCCGGGTCGCCCGCGACGGGTTCGACCACGTCACCTTCCACCTCGTCCTGTCGGGCAGCATGATGCTGGAGGTGCCCGGCGCGACCCGCCGGGTCGAGGCCGGGAGCCTGGCCCTGTTCGATCTCACCCGGCCGCAGCGCACCTGGACCGAGGGGGCGCGGATAGTCACCGCGGCGATCGCCCGCGACCGGTTCGACGCCGCCTCCCTGGACGGTCTCGACCTGCACGGCCTGATTCTCGGCCCGCGGAAGGCCGGGCTGGTCATCGACTTCGCGCGCTCGCTCGCCACGCATGCGGCGGCCCTGACGCCGGAGATCGCCGGCGCCGCCACGGAGTCGCTGTGCCTGATGGTCGGGGCGACCCTGGCCACCTTGCGCGACGCCCACGCCCCGCTGCCGCCGCCGGTCGCGGGGACCCGCGCCCGCGCCCGGGCGCTCGCCTATATCGAGCGGCATCTCTCGGATCGAAACTTGACCGCCGCGGCGATCGCGGAAGGGGCCGGCGTGTCGCGCAGCGTGCTCTACCGGTTGTTCGAGCCGGTGGGCGGCGTCGCCCGGTTCGTGCAGCGGCAGCGCGTCGCGGGCCTGCGCCGCGCCCTGTCCCGGGCCGACGAACATCGCAGCATGGACGAGTTGGCGAGCGCCGCCGGCTTCGCCTCGCCGAGCCATGCCGGCCGGCTGTTCCGCGACACGTTCGGGATGCCGCCCGGCGAGTACCGGCGCTCCCTGCGCAACGGCGCCTCTCAAACCGGGATCGTCCCGGTCGACGCGCCGCGCCGAATGCTCGTGACGAGCCCGCCGCTCGGCCTTGCGGCCTGGCACGGCGAGCTCCTGTAATACCGACGGTCGTTGGAAACGACCTTTGGTTCCGTTCTCGAATTGTCGTCAAGCCTCTGGCTTGGCATAGACGATTCGAGACGGCTCAATGGCCCGATGCGTCAGCATCTTGGACAACTGGTAATCTTGGGCCATTGATATAACACGACCCGACCGGCCCCCGCCGGTCGCGTCGGGGCGATCACCCGTTGCGCGGGCGCCCGCGCTTGGCGGTCTTGCCCTCGACCGGGGCCTTCACGACGGCATCCGAGGCGGCGCGCTTGGCAGCCGCCGCGACGTTGCGGCCGCGGCCCAGACCGATGCTCTTGGCGAGCTCCGAACGCTGGGCGGCATAGTTGGCGGCGACCATCGGGTAGTCGTGCGGCAGGCCCCACTTGCGGCGGTATTCCTCGGGGGTGAGCCCGCGGGTCGACAGGTGGCGCTTGAGCGACTTGTACTGCTTCCCGTCCTCGAGGCTGATCAGGTAGTCCGGGGTCACCGTCTTCTTGATCGGCATCAGCGGCACGGGCTTCTCGGCCTCCTTGGCGACCGGCTGGCCGAGGGAGACGAAGGCGTTGTGCACGGTGCCGATCAGGCCGGCCAGGTCGGCGGCCGGGACGGAGTTGTTGGCGACGTAGGCCGACACGACGTCAGCGGCGAGGGCGACGAAATCGACCTCCTGGACCCATTCTTCTTGCGACACGGGAAATCATCCTAACTTACGCGCCCGTTCGACGGGCTTGGGGTCGATATCGGGCATCGCACCACGGTTTCAACCCATCATCGTGCATGCACCCATGAATTTCCCACAGATGCTTTTGATAATCGGGCAGGCCTGCCATCGCGCAACGGCTTCATGGCGAAGGCGGAGATGCACCCAAGCCTTGCGCCAACACCGGGCGCACTGAGCGCCTACTCTGCGACGACGCTCGGACCGGCGCCTCGCGGGAGGAAGAATGAACAGAAATCGCTCAAGGACCGACGCGTCACCGCCGACGAGTCTCCGATGTGCAATTCCGCACATCGCCTCGTCCGTCGCCCTTTTCGTGGCTTTGGACTTGCATTAACGCCGGAGCGCGATCGGCGAGCGCCGCATGCCCTTCAACTCCCTGCCGTTCCTGCTGCTGTTCCTGCCCGTCGCGCTCGGACTGCATGCCCTCTGCGTCGCCCGGCGGCCGGGCTGGCGCGTGACTTGGCTCGGCCTCCTGTCCTTCGCCTTCTACGGCTGGTGGGACCTGCGCTTCGTGCCGCTGCTGGCGGCGTCCGTCGCCCTCAACTGGCTCGCCGGCGAGGCCTATCTCCGCGGCGGACGCCCTGCCATCCTCACCGCCGCGATCGTCCTCGATCTCGGGCTGCTCGGCCTCTTCAAGTATCTCGGCTTCTTCGCGGGCCTCGCCGACGCCCTCACCGGCGCGGACGTGCCGCTGGTCTCCCTGGCTCTGCCGCTCGGCATCTCGTTCTTCACCTTCCAGCACGTCGCCTACCTGGTCGACCTGCGGCGCGGCACGGCGGAGCCGATGACGCTTGCCGAATACACGGTCTATCTGGCGTTCTGGCCGCGGGTGATCGCCGGTCCCCTGGTGCGGCCCTCCGAACTGGTGGGCCAGCTGCGCGGGCCCGAAGCCGATGGCGCCGACCGGGCCGCCCGCGGCCTGATGCTGCTCACCGCCGGCCTCGCCAAGAAGGTCTTTCTCGGCGACGGGCTCGGCGCCTACGTCGATCCGCTCTGGGCCGCCGCCGCGGCCGGCGGGCAGCCGGACCTCGCCGCGGCGGCGCAGGCAACGGTCGGCTACGCCCTCCAGCTCTACTTCGACTTCTCGGGCTATACCGACATGGCGCTCGGCCTCGCGCTCCTGTTCGGCATCACCCTGCCGGACAACTTTCGCGCGCCGTACCGGGCGGCCTCGATCCAGGATTTCTGGCGTCGCTGGCACATCACCCTGTCGCTGTTCCTGCGCGACTACCTCTACATCCCGTTCGGCGGCAGCCGGCACGGCGTGCCGCGCCAGCTCCTGGCGCTGTTGGCCACCATGGCGCTCGGCGGGCTGTGGCACGGGGCGGGGCTCACCTTCGTGGCCTGGGGCGCGGCGCATGGAATCGCGCTGGGCCTGCACGTCCTGTGGCGCCGCGCGGGTTTAACTCTGCCGGAGGCGGCGGGCTGGCTTGCCACCGTCACCTTCGTCTGTCTCGCCTGGGTCCCGTTCCGGGCGCCGGACTTCGCGACCGCGATCGGCATCTATCGCGGGCTCCTCGGCCTCGGCACGGAGGGCGGCGGCACGGCCGCGTTCTGGCCGTTCGCCGCCGGCGCCGCCGCGCTCGCGATCCTCGGCCCCACCGCCCGCGAGGCGGTGGAGCGCCTGGCCCCCCGGCCATGGGCCGCCGCCGCGACCGCCCTGCTCCTGGCCGCGATCCTGCTCCAGGTCGGCAACGACGCCAACCAGGCCTTCCTCTATGCCCGGTTCTGAGGCCCTTCGCTTCCTGGCGCTGACGGCCCTGTTCCTCGCGCTGCTCGTCGCCGGAGTGGCGGGCCGCGTGATCTGGTTCGACGCCTACTGGATCTTTCGCGACGACCCGCCCTGGCGCGCGGCGACCGACGGCAACAGCCGCCTCCTCGACCGCCAGACCCGCCGGGCCAAGGTGCTGCAGGCGCTCACGCGCCCCTACGACCTCACGCTGATCGGCTCCTCGACGGTCTATCACGGCCTCGACCCCGCCGACGTCACGGCGGTCGCGCCGAGCCGGGTGTTCAATGCCGGCATCTCGGCGATCATCGCCACGGAATTGCCGGTGATCGCCGCGGTCGTCGCCGCCCGGGCCCCGGCGCGGGCGACGCTCGGGCTCGACTACTACATGTTCTCGCGGCCCGGCGTGCCGGTCCATCTCGACGAGGCGCTGGCCAATCCGAGCGGCCGGCTCGCCGCCCTGATGGGCAGCGTGCTCGGCCGCTACGCGCTCGCCGACAGCCGGCTCGCGGCGGTCGCGGGCGGCGACGATCCCGGCGCCTGGACCAGGCAAGGCTTTCGCATCACCCCGCCCCTGCCCGCGGCACTGACCGTGCAGAACGACGCCACGCGCCGGCGCACCACCGCGCCGTTCCGGCCCGAGACCCTGGCGGGCCTCGACCTCGCCCTCGCCCGGCTCTCCGGTCTCGACCTGACGGTCTACCTCTCGCCGGTGAGCGACGCGCAACGGCGGGTGCTGGCCGATCTCGGCCTCACCGGCGACTTCGAGCGATGGCGCGAGGCGGTGATGCGCCTCGGCGCCGCCCGGGGGCGGCCGGTCCTCGACCTCACCGGTTTGGGCGATCCCTACCCGTTCGATCCGGCGCGGGGATCGACCCCGGCTTGGCTCGACAACCTGCACTACACGCCGCTGATCGGCCGGCAGGTGCTGGAGCGGCTGGGCCTGCGCCGGGCGGCGGGCCGGTGAGGGGCCAGGGTCCTCACCCCACCGACATGGTCAGCGGCGGCTGCACCTCCGCCGGCAACGGCGACAGGTAGCCCTCCGGCCCGGTCCGGGCCTTCAGGTCGGCCTTGGCGGCCTCGCGCAGGGCCCCATCGGTGACGAGACGCGCACCGAGCGCCGCCATGGCCTTGGCCACCTGCACCATCGCCTTGTGGGCGGCCGGCGTCTTGCCCTGCGCCACCACCTGCCAGGTATGGAACGGGGTGCCCACCGCCACCGTCGGGGCGTGGGCCTGGACGGTGGGCACCACCCAGCTCACGTCGCCGACATCGGTCGAGCCGATCGCCGGGTTGCGGCGGGCATCGAGCGGCACCAGGAAGTCGGCGAGCGGCGCCTCCGTCACCGGCAGGCCGATGGTGCGGTAGACCGCGGCGATGTCCTGCGGCGTCAGCGTGCCCTGGATCTCCTTCGCGAAGGCGCGGTCGGCCTCGTCGAAATGGGGCGTGCCGAGATCCTCCATCACCCCGTGCAGGGCCTCCTCCAGGGGCGTGTTGCCGACGAGGTTCGAGACCGCGCTGACGACGCGCATCTCCATTCGAGTCTCGGTCATCAGGGCTGCGCCCTCGGCGATCTTGCGTACCCGGGCGACGAGGTCGCGCATGCCGGGCAGGTCGCGGGCGCGGATCGAGTAGCGCACCCGGGCATGGGCCTGGACGACGTTCGGCGCGATGCCGCCGGTCTCGAGATAGGCGTAATGCACCCGCGCATCGCTCGGCATGTGCTCGCGCATGTAGTTGACGCCGACATTCATCAGCTCGACCGCGTCCAGGGCCGAGCGGCCGAGATGCGGGGCGGCGGCGGCGTGCGCCGCGCGGCCGGTGAAGACGAAATCGGCCCGGGTGTTGGCGAGCGAGAGCGGCGGCGCGACCTCCCAGAAGCTCGACGGGTGCCAGGTGACGGCGGCATCGGCATCCGCGAACAGACCCTCGCGCACCATGAAGGCCTTGGCGGCGCCGCCCTCCTCCGCCGGGCAGCCGTAATAGCGCACGCGCCCCGGCAAGCCGTGCTCGGCGAGCCAGTCCTTCAGCGCCGTGGCGGCGAGGAGCGCCGCCGAACCGAGCAGGTTGTGCCCGCAGCCATGGCCGTGGCCGCCCTGCTCGACGGGAGCATGGCTGGCGACGCCCGCCTCCTGGCTCAGGCCCGGCAGGGCGTCGTACTCGCCGAGGAACGCGATCACCGGACCGCCCTCCCCCGCCTCGCCGATCACCGCGGTCGGGATGCCGGCGGCGCCTTGCGTCACGCGAAAGCCCTGGTGGCGCAATTCGGCGGCATGCGCGGCGGCGGAGCGCTCCTCCGTATAGCAGACCTCGGGGGTGCCCCAGACCTCGTCCGAGAGGGCGATCAGCCGGGCCTTGTGGGTGTCGACCTGGCGCCAGACGGCGTTGCGGTTGTCCATGGGTGTTCCTCCTTGGGCGCGAGCCTCATGCAGGGAGCCTGCCGGCTCAAGCGCGGCGGGAGCGGATGTGGCGCGCGAATTGCGAATGGCTGTGGGTCTAACGGCTCCGGAGCCGAATGACCCGGGGCAACGATTTTCAGTGGCTTGCGGACCGGGAGCGCGGGCGCGATTGTGCCTGTCAGTTTCTCGAGGCCAGCCAGAAGGGTGAGCGTCCATGACCGAGCATGACCTGCGCGCGATGATCGGCGAGGTGAAGGACGGGAGCCTGTCGCGGCGCGGTTTCGTTCGGCGGATGCTCGCGCTCGGCCTCACCGCCCCGATGGCCGGGATGATGCTGGCCCAGAACGGCGTCGCCTTCGCGGCGAATGCCCTGCGGGACGATTACAAGCCGACGAAGGCCGGCGGCGGCGGGCCCTTGAAGCTGCTGTTCTGGCAGGCCCCGACCCTGATCAACCCGCATTTCGCCATCGGCACCAAGGACCAGGAAGGCTCGCGGATCTTCTACGAGCCGCTGGCGGCCTGGGATGCCGACGGCAACCTCTTCCCGATCCTGGCGGCCGAGATCCCCTCCAAGGAGAATGGCGGCGTCGCGGCCGACGGCCGCTCGGTGACCTGGAAGCTGAAGCCGAACGTGAAGTGGCACGACGGCAAGCCCTTCACCGCCGATGACGTGGTGTTCAACTGGCAATATGCCAGCAATCCGGCCACCGCCGCGACCACCTCGGGCAGCTACAACGACATCAAGGTCGAGAAGATCGACGACCACACCGTCAAGGTGCTGTTCAAGCAGCCGACCCCGTTCTGGGCCGACGCCTTCGTGTCGACGGTCGGCATGATGATTCCCAAGCACGTCTTCGCCGACTATACCGGTGACAAGTCCCGCGACGCGCCGGCCAACCTCGCGCCGGTCGGCACCGGGCCCTACAAGTTCAGCGAGTTCCGCCCGGGCGACATCCTGCGCGGCGTGCGCAACCCCGATTACCACGTGCCGAACCGGCCGTTCTTCGACTCGATCGAGATGAAGGGCGGCGGCGACGCGGTCTCGGCCGCCCGTGCGGTGCTCCAGACCGCCGAATACGACTATGCCTGGAACATGCAGGTCGAGGACGAGATCCTCAAGCGGCTCGAGGCCGAGGGCAAGGGCCGGGTCAAGATGGATTTCGGCGGCAACCTCGAATTCCTGCTGCTCAACGCCACCGACCCGAACACCGAGATCGACGGCGAGCGCGCCTCGCTCAAGACCAAGCACCCGGCCTTCTCGGATCCGGCGGTGCGCAAGGCGATGAACCTGCTCGTCAACCGGGCGGCGATCCAGCAATACATCTACGGTCGCACTGCGCGGGCCACCGCCAACGTCTTCAACGGCCCGGCCCCCTTCGTCTCGAAGAACACCTCCTTTGCCTTCGATGCCGACAAGGCGGCGCAGATCCTGGAGGAGGCTGGCTGGAAGAAGGGCGGCGACGGCATCCGCGCCAAGGACGGCAAGAAGCTGAAATTCGTCTTCCAGACCTCGATCAACGCGCCGCGCCAGAAGACCCAGGCGATCATCAAGCAGGCCGCTCAGAAGGCCGGCATCGACATGGAGCTGAAGTCGATTCCCGGCTCGGTATTCTTCTCCTCCGACGTGGCGAACCCGGATACCTATCCGCATTTCTACGCCGACATGGAGATGTATACCTGGAACATGAACCAGGCCGATCCGGCGGTGTTCGCGCTCCAATACGTCTCCTGGGAGGCCGCCACCAAGGCCAACAAGTGGCAGGGCCGCAACATCTGCCGGATGCAGAACCCGGAGGTCGATGCCGCCTTCCGCGCGGCGCAGGGCGAGCTCGATCTCGTCAAGCGCGCCGCCCTGTTCGTCAAGATGAACGACCTGGTGGTGGCCGATTACGTCCTGCCTTTGCTCCATCGCGCCCAAGTCTCGGCGGTCAACGCCAAGCTCCAGGCGCCCTCGACCGGCTGGGACAACTCGCTGACCTTCCTGGCCGAGTGGTACAAGCAGGCTTAAAAAGACCCACAGATGGGAGCCTATCTCCTCCGCCGCCTGCTGATCGCGATCCCGAGCCTGCTCGGGATCAGCCTCATCCTGTTCACCGTCCTGGCGCTGGCGCCGGGCGACCCATTCGGGGAGCTTGCCACCAACCCCAACGTGCCGCCGGAGGTGCGCGAGGCCCTGCGGCTGAAATTCGGCCTCGATGACCCGATCCTGGTGCGCTACCTGCACTGGCTGACGGCGATGCTCCAGGGCGACTGGGGCTTCTCCTTCGCCAGCCGGGTGAACGTCGACGAACTGATCCTGCAACGCCTGCCCACGACCCTGTTCGTGGTCGGCTCGTCGCAGGTGCTGGCGCTGCTCATCGCCGTGCCGGTCGGCATCCTGGCGGCGATCCGGCCCTACTCGGTCTTCGACCAGGTGGCGAACACGCTCGCCTTCATCGGCTTCTCGCTGCCGACCTTCTTCACCGGCCTCCTGTTCATCCTGCTGTTCAGCCTGACGCTGGACTGGCTGCCCTTTGTCTACCAGGCCGACATCTCGGCGACGGGCTGGCGCTGGGCCTGGGAGCACGTCCGACAGGCGATCATGCCGGTCTGCGTGCTCGGCTTCTTCCAGGCCGCCTCCTATACCCGCTACGTCCGCGCCTCGGTGCTCGACGTGGCGCGCCTCGACTACGTCACCACCGCCCGGGCCAAGGGCCTGTCGGACGGCACCGTCACGGTCCGCCACATCGCCCGCAACGCCCTGATCCCGGTCGTGACGCTGGTCGCACTCCAGATCCCGGCGGTGTTCGGCGGCGCCATCGTCACCGAGCAGATCTTCCGGATTCCCGGCATCGGCTCGCTCCTCATCAACGCGATGCTCGCCAACGATACGCCGGTGGTGATGGCCGTCACCTTCGTGTTCGCCTGCCTCGTCGTCCTGTTCAACCTCGTCGCGGACCTCCTCTATGGCTGGCTCGACCCTCGCATCTCCTACCGCTGAGGCGGCGCCTGCGCCGCCGGCAGCCTCGGGGCGGGACACCTGGCGGCGCTTCCGCCGCCACCGCCTCGCGGTCGTCAGCGTCGGGGTGCTCGGCCTGCTGGTGCTCGCGGTCCTCGTCGGCGGCTGGGTCTGGCCGGTGGCGATCGACGACATCGACTTCGCCGCCACCCTCCAGGGTCCGTCCTGGGCCCACCCGCTCGGCACCGACGACCTCGGCCAGGACCTGCTCGCCCGGATGATCTACGGCGGACGGATCTCGCTGGCGGTGGGCTTTGCCGCCATGGTGGTGGCGACCTTCGTCGGCGTGGTGGTGGGCGCGCTCGCCGGCATGTCGCGGCGCTTCCTCGACCCGTTCCTGATGTGGCTGACCGACCTGTTCCTGTCGCTGCCGCAGCTGCCGCTCCTGCTCCTCATCATCTACCTCTTCCGCGACCAGCTGAAGCAGGTCTTCGGGGTCGAGGGCGGCGTCTTCGTGATGATCGTCGCCGTCATCGGCGGCCTGCGCTGGATGCCGGTGGCCCGCCTCGTGCGGGCGCAGTTCCTGTCCTTGCGCGAGAAGGAATTCGTGGAAGCCGCGCGCTCGCAAGGCGCCACCGCCTGGCACCTCGTGACCCGCCACATCCTGCCGAACGCGATCGGCCCGGTCATCGTCGCGGCGACGATCGAGGTGTCGTCGGCGATCATCGCCGAATCGACCCTGTCGTTCTTAGGCCTCGGCTTCCCGCCCGACATCCCGACCTGGGGACGGCTCCTCTACGACGCCAAGGACCACCTCGACGTCGCGCCGCACTGGGCGCTGTTCCCGGGCGCCGCGATCTTCCTGACCGTCCTGTCGATCAACTTCATCGGCGACGGCCTGCGCGACGCGCTCGATCCGCGGCGGGTGTTGTGACGGCACGCTTCGCCTGGATTCCCACCCTGGGCCTCATCCTGAGGTGTCAGCCCATCGGAGATGGGCTGACCTCGAAGGAGGCCTCCAGATCCCTCGGAGACCGCTGGAAGTCTCCTTCGAGGCTCGCTCCGCTCGCACCTCAGGATGAGGTCGCGGGTGGGAGAGTGCGTGAGCAGGGTAGCCCACGATGACCACCCCGATCCTCTCGGTCCAGGACCTCACCGTCGCGTTCCGCTCCGAGCAGGCCTGGCGCCCGGTGGTGCACGGCGTCTCGTTCGACATCGGCCCGAAGGAGACCGTCGCCCTCGTCGGCGAATCGGGCTCAGGGAAAAGCGTCACGGCGATGTCGATCATGCGGCTCACCCCGCGCGACGCGACGCGCACCGGCGGCCGGGTGCTGCTGGAGGGGCGCGACCTCCTGCGCCTGCCCGACGCCGAGATGCGGCGCATCCGCGGCGACGACGTCGCGATGATCTTCCAGGAGCCGATGACGAGCCTGAACCCGGTGCTCACCGTCGGCTTCCAGATCGGCGAGGCGCTGCGGCTGCATCGCGGGATGTCGCAGGCGCAGGCCGAGGCCGAGACGGTGCGGCTGTTCGACAAGGTCCGCATCCCCGCCGCCGCCTCGCGGGTCCACGATTATCCGCACCGCTTCTCCGGCGGCATGCGCCAGCGGGTGATGATCGCGATGGCGCTCGCCTGCCGGCCCAAGCTCCTGATCGCCGACGAGCCGACGACGGCGCTCGACGTGACGATCCAGGCCCAGATCCTCGACCTCATCAAGCTCCTCCAGGAGGAGGAGGGCATGTCGGTCCTGTTCATCACCCACGACATGGGGGTGGTGGCCGAGATCGCCGACCGCACCGTGGTGATGGTCGACGGCCGCGCCGTCGAGATCGGGGCGACCGAGCAGATCTTCCGCCGCCCGGCCCATCCCTACAGCCGGGCGCTGCTCGCCGCCGTGCCGACCCTCGGGGCGATGAAGGACCAGCCGCATCCGGCCCGCTTCCCGATCGTCGACCGCGCCACCGGCGAGCCGGAAGCCGCCCCAGCCCTGCCCGACACCGTGCGCGAGGCGGGCGCCCGGTCCTGGAGGTGAAGGGGCTGACCACCCGCTTCGACATCCGCGGCGGCCTGCTCTCGCGGGTGCGCGGCCGGGTCCACGCGGTCGAGAACGTCTCCTTTGCGGTGCGCGAGGGCGAGACCCTGGCCCTCGTCGGCGAATCGGGCTGCGGCAAGTCCACCACCGGCCGCTCGGTGCTGCGGCTGATCGAGCCGGTCGCCGGTTCGGTGCTCCTCGACGGCGAGGACGTGCTCGGCCTGTCGCCCGCCGCGCTCCGCGCCGCACGCCGGCGGATGCAGATGATCTTCCAGGATCCCTTCGCCAGCCTCGATCCGCGCATGAGCGTCGGCGCGGCCATCGCCGAGCCGCTGCTGATCAACCGCCTCTGCTCGCGCAAGGAGGCGCGCGAGCGCGCCGCCGACCTGCTGCGCCGGGTCGGCCTCAAGCCCGAGATGGCGAGCCGTTTCCCGCATGAATTCTCCGGCGGCCAGAGGCAGCGCATCTGCATCGCCCGGACGCTCGCGCTCGAACCCCGGCTGATCGTGGCAGACGAATCGGTCTCGGCCCTCGACGTCTCGGTGAAGGCGCAGGTGGTGAACCTGATGCTCGACCTCCAGGCCTCGCTGGGTCTGGCCTACCTGTTCATCTCGCACGACATGGCGGTGGTGGAACGGGTGAGCCACCGGGTCGCCGTGATGTATCTCGGCGAGATCGTCGAGATCGGCCCCGCGCGGCGATCTTCGGCTCGCCCCAGCACCCCTATACGAAGAAGCTGATCGCCGCGGTGCCGGTCCCCGATCCGGGCCGCCGGCGCCAGCTCCACGCGGTGCGCAGCGACGAGATCAAGAGCCCGATCCGCCCGGTCGATTACGCGCCGCCGGAGCGGCTGTACCGGGAGGTCTCGCCGGGCCACGTGGTCCAGGTCTGGGGTCGGAATGGGAGGGGCCGGCCGCGGTGGCGGTCGCGGCGGTGGCGTGAGCCGCTGTCGGGCCGCTCGGCGAGCCTGAGGGCTGTTTGACTTGCGCAGCAATCTTGACCACCCTCCACGTCATTCTGGGGCCGCGCAGCGGAGCCCGGAATCCAGAGCCGCGGATGGTTCAGAAAAAGACGATTCGTATTCCGCTTTATTCTTTCACACCTGCGGTTCTGAATTCCGGGCTCCGCTGCGCGGCCCCGGAATGACCCGGAGAGTTTGAGAGCCTGTTTGAGCAGGATTTCTACCGAATATTTGAGGCAGATGGGATCATCCTACCCGCTAACCTCATCCTGAGGTGCGAACGAAGTGAGCCTCGAAGGAGGGCTCCAGGGATCGCGAAGACTTCTGGAGCCCTCCTTCGAGGTCAGTCGATCTGCGATCGACTAACACCTCAGGATGAGGTCGCGAGAGGGATGAAAAGGTCCTTGCAGCCAAATTTTCGCAAGTCAAACAGACTCTGAGATTCGAAGAGTTCAATCAATCAGAATTCCATGAATAGATCGCGGATGGGATAGACAATTTCATCGTGATGCGGTTCACACCAAAGCATGCGCCCCGCCGGCCAAGCCGACGATCAGTCCGAAACAGGCGAGCGTGACGAGAGCCGCCGCCGGGCCCGGCAGGCCGAGGATCGCCCGGGCGGCGCGGCCGTGCAGCCACAGCAGCACCACCGCGAAGGCGGCGGCCTCGATCGCCGCGAGACCCGGCGTCGCGAGGCCGAGCAGCAGCAGGCAGCCAGGCAGCGCCAGGGCGACGAGACCCGCCGCGAGCAGCCAGTTGGTCACGACCACGAAGGGAACGTAGGCCCGGGTGCGGCCGAGGCGGCGCAGGAGCACGATCATCGCGAGCGGCACCGCCAGGAACGCCGCCGCCAGCCCGGCGAGCAAGGCCGCCGTCACCTGATCGAGCTGGAACGGCGACGTGCCGGCCCCGCGCTCCAGGAACAGGGCCACCGTCACCGCAGGCGCCGTGAGCCAGACCGCCCCGAAGGAGCGCCAGAAGCCGCGCTCGCTCACGTCGAAGTGGCGCAGGGCATCCGGCCGGCGGCCGATCAGCCCGGCCGTGCCGCGTAAGGACCGGGTCACCTCGTCAGCGCTCACGAACATCAGCGGCCTCAGGAGGAAGTCGAGGCCGCCAGATTCAACTTTCGTCTAAGACCGGTCAAGCCTGACGCTGCGTCGCATCCTCGCCGGGGAAATAGGCGTCCAGCACCCGGCCGACGATCGCCGCGAGCCGGTCGAGATCCGCGACCGCCACCCGCTCGTCGACCTGGTGCATCGTCTGCCCGACGAGGCCGAACTCGATCACCGGGCAGGCATCCTTGATGAAGCGGGCATCCGAGGTGCCGCCGGTGGTCGAAAGCGCCGGCCGGCGCCCGGTCTCGGCCTGGATCGCGTCCGCCACCGTCTCCACGAAGGCGTCGGGCTGGGTCAGGAAGGCGACGGAGTTGGTCGGGCGCACGTCGAGGCTGTAGCGCACCCGGTTGCCGGCGGCCGAGGCCAATCGGCGGTCCAGCTCGGCGGCCAGGGTCTCGGGCGTCCAGAGGTCGTTGAAGCGGATGTTGAAGGTCGCTCGCGCCTCGGCCGGGATCACGTTGGTCGCCGGGTTGCCGACATCCATCGTGGTGAATTCGAGGTTCGAGGCGTCGAAATGCGCCGTTCCGGCATCGAGCGGCGCGGCGAGCAGACCCTGCGCCAGGCGCAGCAGGCCGGGGATCGGGTTCTCGGCCCGGTGCGGATAGGCGACGTGGCCCTGCACGCCATGCACGGTGAGGGTGGCGGTGAGCGAGCCGCGCCGGCCGATCTTGATCATCTCGCCGAGGGTGTCGGGATTGGTCGGCTCGCCGAGCAGGCAATGGCTGAACCGCTCGCCCCTCGCCCGCGCCCAGTCGAGGAGCTTGACGGTGCCGTTCACCGCCGGCCCCTCCTCGTCGCCGGTGATCAGGAACGCGATGGCACCGCCGAAATCCGGCCCGCGCCGCTCCAGGAAGGCCAGCACCGCCGCCAGCATGCAGGCGATGCCGCCCTTCATGTCGACCGCGCCGCGGCCGAACAGCTCCCCGTTCTCGACCGTGCCGGCGAAGGGATCGTGGCGCCAGGACGCGGCGTCGCCGGGCGGGACCACGTCGGTATGGCCGGCGAGCAGCAGGCACGGGCCCGTCCCGATCCGGGCATACAGGTTCTCGATATCCGGCGTGCCGGCTTCCGAGAAGACCGGGCGCTCGACCGTGAACCCGGCCGCCGTCAGGATCCCGGCCAGATAGGCGAGCGCCCCGCCCTCCTGCGGCGTCACGGAGGGACAGCGGATCAGCCCCTGGGCTAGGCTGAGGGGGGAATGCGGATCGGTCACGGGGCAGCCGGTGGTTCGAGGGCGGATCGGTTGCCGGGAGCCGTAGCGCCGAAAAGCGGGATTGAGAACCGCCGCCGTCGAGGGCCTTCCCCGCGCCCGGCCTCTCGCTTACATCCTCCCGGATGAGCGCCCTCAGCCCCGACGAGATCGAACGCTACGCCCGCCACATCGTGCTGCGGGAGGTCGGCGGTCCCGGCCAGGTCCGGCTCAAGGCGGCCCGCGTGCTGGTGATCGGCGCCGGGGGCCTCGGGGCGCCGCTGATCCAGTACCTGGCGGCGGCCGGGATCGGCACGATCGGCCTCGTCGACGACGATACGGTCTCGCTGTCGAACCTCCAGCGCCAGGTGATCCACGGCACGCCCGATCTCGGACGATTGAAGGTCGAGAGCGCGGCCGAGGCGATCGCCCGGCTCAACCCGAACGTCCGGATCGAGACCCACGCGACCCGGCTGACGCCGGAGAACGCCGAAGACCTGATCGCGGCCTACGACCTCGTCGCCGACGGCTCGGACAATTTCGCCACCCGCTACGCCGTCTCGGATGCCTGCTACCGCGCCCGCCGGCCCCTGGTGACCGCGGCGCTCGGCCAGTTCGACGGCTCGCTCACCACGATCCGCGCCCACGAGACCGGGCCGGACGGGCGGCCGAACCCGACCTATCGCTGCCTGTTCCCGAGCCCGCCGCCGGCCGGCTCCGTCCCGACCTGCGCCGAGGCCGGGGTGCTCGGGGCACTCGCCGGGCTGATGGGCTCGCTGATGGCGCTCGAGGTGATCCGCGCCGTCGCAGGCTTCGGCGAGCCCCTGGTCGGCCGGCTGCTGATGGTCGATGCCCGGTCCTTGCGCTTCGAGACCTTGTCCTATGCCTGGGATCCGGCGAATCCGTTGAGCGGGACGGACCAGTAAGGCCCGTCCCGAGATCAGTCAGGCGGCCCGGATCTCGCCCAGGAAGCCGTCGACCTCCCGCTTGACCGTCAGGGACTGGGTCGCCAGGTCGGCGGCGGCCGAGAGCACCTGCGAGGCGGCACCACCGGTCTCGTCGGCCAGCGAACGCACGCGGGCGACGCTCGACGAGACGTCCTGGGTGCCGCGGGCGGCTTGCGTGGCGTTGCGCGAGATCTCCGCGGTCGCGGCGGTCTGCTGCACCACCGTCGCCGCGATGGCGCCGCTGATCTCGTTGAGCGCCGCGATCGTGCCGCTGATCTGCCGGATGGCGGTGCCGGCCCGATCGGTGGCGGCCTGGATCGCCGTGATCTGCCCGCCGATCTCCTCGGTGGCGCGGGCCGTCTGGCCGGCGAGCTCCTTCACCTCGGCGGCCACCACCGCGAAGCCGCGGCCGGCATCGCCCGCCCGGGCCGCCTCGATCGTGGCGTTGAGCGCCAGCAGGTTGGTCTGGCTGGCGATGGCCGAGATCGTGGTGACGGCGGCCCCGATCTGGGTCGCGGCGGTGCCGAGGCTCGCCATGACGACGTTGGTGGCGTCGGCCTCGTGGGCGGCGTGGCCGGCGACCTCGCGCGAATGGACCACCTGGCGCTCGATCTCGCGCAGGGAGGCCACCATCTCCTCGGCCGCCGCCGCGACGGTCTGGACGTTGGCCGAGGTCTCCTCGGCGGCGGCGCTGGAGGCGACCGCCTGGGCGTTGGTGCCGTCGGCGACGTGGGTCATCGAGCGGGCGGTCGCGTCGAGTTCGGAGGCGGCCGAGGTGACGATCTCGAGCGAGCCGGCGACCCGCTGCTGGAAGGCGGAGATGAGGCAGTCGACCCGGTCGGCGCGGCGCTGGCGGGCGGAGGCCTGCGCCTCGCGGTCGGCCTCCAGGGCGAGGCGCTCCACCGCGTTGCGGCGGAAGATCTCCACGGCGCGGGCCATCTCGCCCATCTCGTCAGTGGCGTCCCGCGACGGGATCGCGACATCGGTCTCGCCCGCGGCCAGGCGGGTCATCGCCCGGGTCATGCCGGCGATCGGACGGGTGAGGCTGCGGGCGATCAGCATGGCGAGGACGAGGCTGAGGCCCAGGATGAGGACGAGCAGCACGACCTGGACGCGTTTCGCCGTCGCCATCGTGGCGTCGCTGCGCAGGGTGATCTCCTGGACCACGCCCTCCAGCTTCTCCCGTGCGACCGCGCCCGAGGCGGCGATCGCGTCGGCTTTCGGCTTGATGCTCCGGGTGAACAGGTCCTGGCTCTCCAGCATCGCGGCGGCCGCCGCCGTGATGTGCCGGTTGAGGCGCTGCAGGGTCTCCTCGACGGTGCCGAGGTCGCGCCGCTGCGCCGGCGTCAGGCTCAAGCCCTTCAGCTTCGCGATCGTCGCCTCGGCATTGGTGAATTGCGTGGCGGAGAGCACGCGCGTCTTCGGGTCGGTGGTCGCCAGGAAGCGCCAGTTCATCACGCGGAACAGCAGCAGGGTGCGCTCGATCTCCACCGCCTGCGCCAGGACGGCATCGTCCCCGCCCGACCGGAGCTGGGCGACGAGGGCGCCCGAAGCCTTGGTCAGGTCGTCGCCCGCCGTGTAGACGCCGGCCTTGTTCTCGCGGATCTGGGTCCCGAGCACGATCACCCGCGGGACCTCTGCCGTGAGGCTTGTCGCCTGAATGCCGAGGTCGCGGTAGAGCCCGCGCCGCTCCTCGGTCATGGCCCGCTCGGCGAGTCCGTCGGCGAGCTGGACGATCTCCGACAGGCTGGAGCGCAGGGCGGGTTCCGCCTCCGGCGTCTGCATGGTGCGGAACGTGACCGCCTGGAGGGTGAAGCGGTCGATCAGGCCGTTGAGCGTGAAGAGTTCACGGGCCGCCTGCTCGATCCGGCCCTTGGCCCGGTAAGCCTCCTCGAGGCTGTCGAGCTGCCGGTAGGAGAAGCCGCCCATCACGGCAGCCAGGAGCGCCAGGAGCGTGAAACCGCCATAGAGGCGCGCACGCATGGGGATTCGCATCGGTGTCGTCCGCCTCGCCGAGGGGTAGGTGGCGCGACGCTAGGGCAGACTCATAAAAGAACCGGTTAATCGTCGAGAATCCAAGCCCGTACGAAAAAATTTTCCGCCGACAGTAGACGAATCCGCTTCGAACTCGGAAGACATCGGCATCCGAAGTCGATCTCAGGATTGAGCGACGTGATGCGTATATTGCGAAGAGGTGCCACACATGACGCGGCACCGAAATGCCCGCCCTTGAGGCTTGATGCACAAAAATTGCACAGCACAGGGACCAGCTGACCGTGGGTCGCGTACTCGGGTCGATGCCTTGCCGGAGACGACGGAGCCAGGAAACCGGCTTGCGCGGTCTCCGACGGCCCTGCCTCGGACGCGCGAGATCCGGCCCGGTCGCCGCATCACGGCGCTCCGAGCCCCCGAGGCCGGTTCAGAGCACGGCGCGGGAGGCCCCGCTCGATGTGCGATCCCGTCCTCGGGATCCGTTCGAGGGATTCGGCCGCATCGACACCCGCGATCGTCACGCGGGGACCGAGGCGGAACCCAGAAGGACATGAATGTCCGCGGCGGCCCGTCAGGCCGCCGTACCCAGAGCCGGATCGGGCTCGCGGAAGAGGGTGCAGCATCCCTTGCCCGAGGTTTTCGAGGCATAGAGAGCCTGATCCGCCCGCAACATCATCGCCGCGAGAGTCGAGCCGTCTTCCGCGATGCCGATGCTCACGCCGATCTTCGCGGAGAGATTGTCGTCGATGGCGAAAGGCACCGCGATCGCCGCGACGATCCGGTCGCCGACCCGCTGCGCCGCTCGCCGATCGATCTGGGCCGCCAGCACGAGAAATTCGTCGCCGCCTAGACGGCAAACCGTATCGTGCGGCCCGACCACGTCGCGCAGACGCCGCGCGACCTCGCGAAGCACGATGTCCCCGGTCCCATGACCGAGGCGGTCGTTCACCTGCTTGAAGCCGTCGAGGTCGAGATAGAACAACGTCGGACGCCGACCGGTCGCGTGGAGGGCGTCGAACGCCTCCTCCAGCCCGCGGCGATTGGTGAGACCCGTCAGCGGGTCGGTGACGGATTGCCGGCGGCTTTCCATCTCGCCTTGTATCGCCTGGATCGTCGCCGCCCGATTCTGGTTCATGATACTCCAGTTCATGAGCACGAACACCATCGTCTGCACCAGGATCAGCGGGATGAACTCTGGATAGACGCTCGTGAACGGGACTTTGTAGCTGAGATCGATGATGAGCACCTGCATCATGGCATAGCGGCGTGCCGCGAAGTTCCGACCGGTGATGCCGCCGATGGCGCCCAGGCCGGAGGCCAGCGCGACGATCGACATGGCGACGTCCGCCGTCGTGACGACCAGGGCGCTGGTCGCCCCGAGCAGGCCGGCCCAGAGCAGGCCGCAGGCGAAGAGGGGACCCGACGACGCGTTCACACGCCCCAGCAGGGCGACACGGGTGACGAGGAGGAACAGATCGGCGAGCGCGATGGCCGCAAAAACGGGATTGTCGGTACGAAAGTAGGCGACGGTGGCCACGGCGATCGTGTTGATGGCCCCGACGACCAGCGCGATCTTCGACGTATAGAAGTATGATCGCAAGCGCTGCTGGACCGGGCCGGGAAGCTCGCTCCCGACGTCGGCGATCCACCTCATCAATCGGTTCCGGGGCGGGAGATACATGACGTGGCCGTGCCCTGAAGAGGAATTAATTCCGCAATACGATACGCCTCATGCATTAAAAATACTTTTATTTCATGAATTCTCTTTTTTAATGAAGTTAAAATAAATTGAATAGAGACAGACTGTCCATGCCGAAGCGGCAACGCGTGCATGAAATAATGCCTGTCCTAGGCAGGCGATAATTATGACCGAACGGGCCGCCACCCGACCTTACGTTTCTTTGTGCGGCCGATTTATCTCAACTCCGATGCCGAAGCATTCTCCGACGACGTGGATATCGGTTCGGCGCGGGAAATGCTCCGAAAGCCGAAGATATGAAGATCGTCACGGTCGCTCGGCCACGGCGCACGACCGGATCGCTCGTCCGGGTTCCGGGCGTTTCCACTCGCGACCTCATCCTGAGGTGCTGGCGATCGAAGATCGCGGGCGATCTGCGACCACCTCGGCACGAGGGTGGGGGTGGAATGTCCCCCTGGCCGGCGGGCTCCACGCCACTGGCGTGGGCAGTGGAGCCGCACCGGGAACCAGTACCCGATCGTCTTGCCCCTGCATCATCGTCCTTCGCCGAACCGGTGACCGTTCCGGCGAATGATACCAATGGCCCAAGATGCTGACGCATCGGGCCATTGAGCCATCTCGAATTGTCTATGCCAAGCCGGAGGCTTGACGACAATTCGAGAACGGAATCAAAGGTCGTGTCCAACGACCGTTGGTATGAGGCTCGGGAGGTCGTCAGCGCAGCGGCGGCAGCGGCGGCAGGGCGGGCAGCCCCTGCTCGACCTTGTCGAGGCAGCACTTCTTGAACTTCTTGCCGCTGCCGCAGGGACACGGATCGTTGCGGCCGACATCGCGGTAGGGATTGCGCTCGGGGATCGGGACACCGTCGTCGTCGAGCTTCGGCAGGTGGTCGTAGGCGCCCTCGCGGGTATGCTCCAGCGCCGCGACAGGGTCGTCGAGGTAGTCGATGCGGTAATTGGCGAACCGCGCCCGGCTCTTGGGCTGCAGGCGAGCCTCCTTCAGCGTCTCCTGCACCGTCTCCCAGTCGATGAAGAGGTCGGTATTGCGGCCATCCTTGCGCGCCGCCTTGAGGCGGGGCGCGAGGTCGTCGAATCCGAGCAGGGCGACCGCGTCCTCCCAGCCCTGCCACGCCTCCTCGCTGTCCCCGCCCAGGCGCTCGGCGTCGAAGCGGACCAGGAAGTCCCGCACGGTCTCCCGGTCGATCTCACCGTCGGCGGTCAGCAGCGCCAGGGCATGGAACAGCTCCATCCGCGTGAGGCCGTCCGGCACCTCGCCGGCGATCGCGGCGAGCAGGCGGTCGACGTCGCCGTCGAAGGTGCTGGCGACGATGCCCGGGAGCGTGACGTGGAAATCATCGCCGAGCGCTGACTCGACCGTGTCGTCGTCGCGGCGCAGCAGCCGCATCAGCGGATCGTAGATCCGGCCCTCGCCGACCGCGGCCAGGACGTGGATGCCCCAGAACAGCACGTTCGATTCGGCGTCGTTCAGCGGCTCGGTGCCCTCCTCGATGCCGGCATCGGCGGCGCGGATAAGGAAAACCATGACCGGCAGGAGGATCGCGTCCGGATTCGCCATCGCCCGCCGCAAGGCCGCCTCCGGCAGGTGGACCGCCGCAGCGAGTTCCCGAATCAGATCTGTCTCGGCCATCGCTCCCCCCGTCTTCCGCCCGGCCGGCACCGCCGGATATCGGCTGGAGTCCCTCACGATCGCGATACAATCGTGAAGGACTCCAGGTCTCTGGATTTTGCCGATATTCGCCGACGAACCGGTATCCGCTTCGCCGGAGAATGCCCTCGTCAGCCCCGCAGGGTCGCGCCGGTCTTGCGCGTCACCTCGGCGACGATCTTCTGGCTCACCGCCTCGATCTCGGCGTCGGTCAGGGTGCGGTCGGTCGGCTGCAGCCGCACCGCCACGGCGACGGACTTCTGGTCCTCGCCGATTCCGGCGCCTTCGTAGACGTCGAACACCTCGATTGCCGTCACCAGGGTGCGCTCGGCGGCTTGCGCCGCCTTCAGGATGTCGCCGGCCGCGACCTTGCGCGAGACCACGAAGGCGAAGTCGCGGGTGAGCGGCTGGAAGTCCGGCAGGTGGGCCGCCGGCTTCATCTTGGTCGGCCGGTACTTGGGCAGCGGCAGGGCGTCGAGGGTGATCTCGCAGACCACCACCGGGCCCTTGACGTCGAGGGCCTTGAGCACCCGCGGGTGCAGTTCGCCGAAGACGCCGACGGGGTTGCGCGGCCCGAATTGCAGCGTGCCGGAGCGGCCGGGATGCAGCCAGTCCGGCCCGCCGGCCACGATCTGGAGGCCGCCGGTCGGCACGCCGAGGGAGGCGAGCAGCGCGAGCGCGTCGGCCTTGGCCTCGAAGGCGTCGACGGGCCGTGCCGCGCCGTCCCAGTGCCGGCCGGCGCCGCCATGGCGGGCGGAGCCGCGGCGGAGCGCGGTGGCCTTCGTGGTCTGGCCCTCGGGCTGGTCGGAGGAAAAGCACTGCCCGACCTCGAACAGCGCGACGTCGCCGTATCCGCGGTCGGCGTTGCGCTGGGCGGCGCGGGCGAGGCCCGGCACCAGGCTCGGGCGCATGTCCGACAGGTCGGCGGCGATGGGGTTGGCCAGCGCCAGTTCCGGCTTGCCGCCGCCGAACAGGGTGGCGTCGTCATGCGCGATGAACGACCAGGTCACCGCCTCGACGAGGCCGCGGGCGGCGAATTCGCGCTTGGCCTGCCGGGTGCGCTTCTGCATCACCGTGAGGACCGGGCGGATCACCGTCGCGTCGATCCGCGGCAGGGGCTTGGGCTCGATCCGGTCGAGGCCGGCGATGCGGATGATCTCCTCGACGAGGTCGGCCTTGCCCTCGACGTCGGGGCGCCAGGACGGCGAGAGCACCTTCACCCGGTCGCCCGAGCCGGCGACGTGGAAGCCGAGCGATTCCAGCGTCACCTTCATCTCGGGCCGCGGCAGGTCGAGGCCGGACAGCCGGCGCACCTCGGTCCACGGGAAGTCGATGATGCGGTCGGTATCCGGCACCTCGCCCGACACGGTCGCCTGGCTCGGGGTGCCGCCGCAGAGCTCGAGCACGAGCTTCGTCGCGAGATCGAGGCCGGGCAGGGCGAAGGCCGGGTCGACCCCGCGCTCGAAGCGGTAGCGCGCATCGGTGACGATGCCGAGGCGCCGCCCGGTGCGGGCGATGGTGAGCGGATCCCACAGCGCCGATTCGATCAGCACGTCGGTCGTGCCCTCGTCGCAGCCCGAATGCTCACCGCCCATGATGCCGGCGATCGACTCGACGCCGTTCTCGTCGGCGATGACGATCGCGCCGTCGTCGAGCCGGTAGGTCCGGCCGTCGAGGGCCACGATCTCTTCGCCCTCGCGGGCGCGGCGCACGGTGAGGTCGCCCTTCACCTTGGCGGCGTCGAAGACGTGGAGCGGCCGGCCGCGGTCGAAGGTGACGTAGTTGGTGATGTCGACGAGCGCATTGATCGGCCGCAGGCCGATCGCAGTCAGCCGCCGGCGCATCCATTCGGGCGACGGCCCGTTCCTGACGCCGCGCACCAGCCGCAAGCCGAAGAGCGGGCAGAGATGGGCGTCCTCCGGGGCGAAGTCGCGGGTGACGGAGACCGGGCAGGCCCCCTCCCCGCGCACCGGCGCCAGCTGCTCGCGCTTGAGCGTGCCGATGCCGGTCGCCGCCAGATCGCGGGCGATGCCGGAAATGCCGGTGCAGTCGGGCCGGTTCGGCGTCAGGTTGATCTCGATCACCGGATCGTCGAGGCGGGCGAAGGTGGCGTAGGGCTGGCCCACGGGCGCCTCGGCGGGCAGGTCGAGGATGCCGTCATGGTCGTCCGACAGGCCGAGCTCGGCACCCGAGCACAGCATGCCCCGGCTCTCGACGCCGCGGATCACGCCCACCGACAGGGTGATGTTCTTGCCCGGCACGTAGGTGCCCGGGGGGGCGAACACGGTCTTCATGCCGGCCCGCGCGTTCGGCGCGCCGCAGACCACCTGCACGGGCGCGCCCTCGCCGGTATCGACGGTGCAGACCCGCAGGCGGTCGGCGTTGGGGTGCTGCTCGGCGGTGAGCACCGCGGCGATGCGGTAGGCCGACAGCGCCGCCGCCTTGTCCTCGACGCGCTCGACCTCCAGCCCGATGCGGGTCAGCGTCTCGACGATCACGTCGAGGGAGGCGTCGGTGTCGAGGTGGTCCTTGAGCCAGGAGAGGGTGAATTTCATCGGGATAAAACCTCTCGGCTCAGGCGAGCCGGGCCTTGGTGATGAGAAGGACGGCCAGGCGGCGGCACTGGTCGTCGTCGAGGGTTTCGAGGTCGGCCACGGCCTGCTTGGCACGGGCCACGACGTTGCGGGTCACGTCGCGATGGATGTTCAGGCTGGGCGGGCTGTAATCCGCCTGATGCCGGCGATCCTGGAGGTAGGCGAAGGCTGCGCTGATCTCGACGACGATCGATCCGAGTTCAGCCGCCTCCCGCCCGGCCAGGCGCCTTCGGATCTGGCCGTGGTCGAGGAGCCGGTAGACCGGCTCGGTCAGCGCCGGATCTCGCCGCCAGAAGCCGAGGGCGCGCGTGCTCACGAAGCAGAGACCGTGAAACACCGCATAATACGCAGAGCTGACGGCACGGCGCATCGCGGCCTTCTGCAGGTTGCGACGCCCCCGCTGGTCGGCGAGCATCTCGGCGACGACGAGGAGATCGTAGACGAGGGGATTGCCGAGCCGCGCCATCACGCGTTCACTTCCGAATCCCGGTCATCCCGTTCCCGATCATCGTCGTCGTCGTCCCCGAAGATCTCGTCGTCCGGATAATCGAAATCGAGATAGGGGAAGCGCTCTTCCCCCTTCTCGCGCAGGGCGAGCCAGAGCGCCGCGTTGGCGGCGTTGGATTCCTTGCCCCCGGTCACGCCGGAGCCCGGCTTCATGTGCGCGACGACGAACAGCGAAGGCTCGTCGGACTGGTTGTAACCTGGGCGCACCTCGACCCGCTCGTACCCGGACGCGGTGAGATACCGGGTCAGGATCTCGTCGGCGATCGTCGTGATCTCGTCCACGGTCATGGTGCGCCTCGCGCAAATGCCTCTGCGGGTGTGTCTCTCAGCCGGTCAGGCCGCCGACCAGGCTCGGGATGTCGAGGGGCCGGAAGCCGTAATGCTCGAGCCAGCGGACATCCGCCTCGAAGAACGGGCGCAGGTCCGTCATGCCGTATTTGAGCATCGCGATCCGGTCGATGCCCATGCCCCAGGCGAAGCCCTGGACGCTGTCCGGGTCGAGGCCGCAATTGCGGAGCACGTTCGGGTGGACCATGCCGCAGCCGAGGATCTCGAGCCAGTCGTCGCCCTCGCCGAAGCGGATCTCGCCGCCCTTGCGCGAGCACTGGATGTCGACCTCGGCCGAGGGCTCGGTGAAGGGGAAGAACGACGGCCGGAAGCGCATCTTCACGCTGTCGACCTCGAAGAACGCCTTGCAGAATTCCTCCAGGATCCACTTCAGGTGGGAGATATTGGCCTGCTTGTCGATCACCAGGCCTTCGACCTGGTGGAACATCGGGGTGTGGGTCTGGTCGGAATCGTGCCGGTAGGTGCGGCCCGGGCAGATCACCCGGATCGGCGGCTGCACGGAGCGCATGGTGCGGACCTGCACCGGCGAGGTGTGGGTGCGCAGGAGCTTGCGCTTTCCGTCCCGGTCGGGCCGCAGGAAGAAGGTGTCGTGCATCTCCCGGGCCGGATGGCCCTCGGGGAAGTTGAGCGCGGTGAAGTTCAGGTCGTCGGTCTCGACGTCCGGCCCCTCGGCGATCGAGAAGCCCATGTCGCCGAAGATCGCCGTGATCTCGTCCATCACCTGGGTGATCGGGTGGATGCGGCCGCGGGTCTCCGGCCCCTCGCGCACCGGCAGGGTCACGTCGATCCGCTCGGCGGACAGCCGCGCCGTCAGCGCGGCTTCCGCCAGCGTCTCGCGCCGCGACTGGATCGCACCCTGGACCCGGTCGCGCAGGCCGTTGATCAGGGGCCCCTGCTCCTTGCGGGCCTCGGGGCTCATGCCGCCTAAGGTCTTCAGCAGCTCGGAGACGGCGCCCTTCTTGCCGAGGGCGGCGACGCGCACACCCTCGAGCGCGGCCTCGTCGGCGGCGCCAGTCACCTGGGCGAGAAGATCGGTTTCGAGGCTGGTGAGATCGGTCATGGTCTGCTCAATCGGGCTCGCGGATGCCCTGCAACGCGTCGCCCCGCCCCGTCAACCCGGAGCACCGGAAACGACCCGCGCAACGCAAAACGGCCCGCGCGGGCGGGCCGTGATGGTGGTCTCTTCGAGGGGCCCGCGCGAGGGTGCGGGCCCGGGCGCAACCGGCGTCAGGCCGCCTTGACGAGCTCGGCCGGCAGGACGGACTTGGCCTTCTCGACCACGGCGACGAACGCCGCCGGCTCGTGGATGGCGAGCTCGGAGAGCGCCTTGCGGTCGACCTGCACGCCGGCCTTGGCGAGGCCGTTGATGAAGCGCGAATAGGTCAGGCCGTGCGGACGGACCGCAGCGTTGATGCGCTGGATCCACAGGGCGCGGAAGTTGCGCTTCTTGTTCTTACGATCGCGGTAGGCATATTGCATGCCCTTCTCGACCGCCTGCTTGGCGATCCGGATCGTGTTCTTGCGCCGGCCGTAATAGCCCTTGGCGGCCTTGAAAACCTTCTTGTGCTTGGCGTGGCTGGTCACGCCGCGCTTGACGCGGGCCATGGTGATCTCCTGGGAATTCTACGAAACAGATTTTCGGACGAAGCGTCTTCTCGAGCGAAGCCAGTTCTTACCGGGCGTTCGGCAGGAAGTACTTCTTCACGTTGGCGGCATCGCCCTCGAACAGGGTGGTCGTGCCGCGCAGGTTGCGGATCTGCTTCGTGGTCCGCTTGATCATGCCGTGGCGCTTGCCGGCCTGGGCGTACATGACCTTGCCGGTCCCGGTGATCTTGAAGCGCTTCTTGGCGCCCGACTTGGTCTTCAGCTTGGGCATTTTGCTCTCCTGACGCGAACTCCACCGGGGATCCGCCACGGGCGGGCCCCGACGATCGCGCTCGATCGATGGTGTGGAGCGACACGAACCGCCACGGCAGCCCTCACGGCCGGGCGGTTCAGCGAGGCGCGCGCTATAGCAGGCCCCAGGGATTCACGCAATCGTCGCATCGTCGGGCGACACATCCCTGTGTGAGGCGGGAACCGTCCGGCCCTCGCACTGGCGTTGTGCGCCGCAACGGAACCATAAACGTGCCCACGCGGTTTCGTTCATGTCCCGCTCAGGCCCCATCCTGTTTAAGTCCCGCCAACGTGAACCGCCATCGTTCGGCGTCCCAGGAGATTTGCTCGTGCGCATTGCCCAGGTAGCCCCTCTCGCGGAGGCCGTTCCGCCGAAGTTCTACGGCGGCACCGAGCGTGTCGTCTCCTGGCTCACCGAAGAGCTGGTCCGGCAGGGCCACGACGTGACGCTGTTCGCGAGCGGCGACTCGGAGACGAGCGCCAAGCTGGTCGCCTGCTGCCCGGAAGGGCTCCGGCTCGCCGGCATCCGCGACCACGTCGCCAGCCACCTCGCCATGCTCTACCACCTGCGCCGGCGGGCGGACGAGTTCGACATCATCCACTTCCACATCGACCTCCTGCAGTACCCGCTGTTCGAGGAGTTCAACCACAAATGCGTCACCACCCTGCACGGGCGGCTCGACGTGCCGGACTTCATGCCGGTCTACCGCACCTTCACGGGCATGCCGCTCGTGTCGATCTCCGACCACCAGCGCGGGCCGATGCCCGAGAACGCCAACTGGCTCGAGACGATCCATCACGGCCTGCCGGCGGAGAATTGCCGCTTCTCGCCCAACCCGAAGGACGGCGGCTACCTCGCCTTCCTCGGCCGCATCTCCCCTGAGAAGCGCCCCGACCGCGCGATCGAGATCGCCAAGGCTTCGGGCGTGAAGCTGAAGATCGCCGCCAAGGTCGACAAGGCGGACCAGGAATACTGGGACGAGGTCATCGAGCCGATGACCCATCACCCGCTGGTCGAATATATCGGCGAGATCAACGAGGACCAGAAGCACGAATTCCTCGGCAACGCTCTGGCGCTCGCCTTCCCGATCGACTGGCCGGAGCCTTTCGGCCTGGTGATGATCGAGGCGATGTCGGCGGGCACCCCGGTGATTGCGTGGCGCAACGGCTCCGTGCCGGAGGTCATCAAGGACGGCGTCTCGGGCGTCGTGGTCGAGTCGATGGACGAGGCCATCGCGGCGGTCGAGACCTGCAAGGCGATGAGCCGCGAGGGCGTGCGCCGCTACTTCGAGACCCGCTTCACCGCGAGCGTCATGGCGCGTTCCTACGTCGCTGCCTACGAGTCGCTGCTCGCCGGCGACCCGGACGCGATCAAGATCCCGGGCCTGACCCTCGGGGCGCCGGCCGCCTTCAACGGCGTGGCCAACGGCGCGGCGCATCCGGCGCTCCGCGCGGTCTGATCCGCCTCGCAGTCCTGACGAAGAGGCCCGGTTCCCGCGAGGGGGCCGGGCCTTTTTGCTGGCGCGAATGACTTCGGCTCGCTCGACGGTCCTCGTACCCTCCGCGTCATTCCGGGGCTGCGCAGCAGAGCCCGGAATCCAGAAACTCGGTTGGTAAAGAACGAGGCGGGCAGGTCTTCGCTTGATCCTGAACTCGCAGCGGCTCTGGATTCCGGGCTCCGCTTTCGCGGCCCCGGAATGACGCGGAGTGTGTAGAATCTTCGGGAGCTAACCTGCACAGGCTCCGACGTTGCGCGCGGCTCGGACCGACCTGCCCGAAATCCGGGCCGGTCCGACGTCGCCTCCCCCTGGCGCCCGCCGCATGATGGCCCACATTCGCTCTAGCGTGGGGCCAACCCGCGAATCGCCGCGGGCTCCGCCGCCCCGCTGCCCCCGGGCATCCGTCCGGAGCCCCGAGATCTCGCCCCGATCCCCGTGACACCTCGCGCCGCGACGCCTCGCGGAGCGAAGCCCCAAGGAGTGAAGCCGTGCCGATGGTCGCGACCGCCCCCGACGACGAGACGCTGCCGCAATACCACATCGAGGCCCAGACCTCGCTGGTCGAGCGCCAGCTGCGCTCGCTCAAGCACGGCGACGCCTTCGCGGTGCTCGACAGCTACGGCGATATCGGCGTCTTCCCCGGTCCCGAGGGCCTGTACTTCCAGGATACCCGCTTCCTGTCGCGCCTGGAGCTGACCGTCGAGGGCCAGCGGCCGATGCTGCTCGGCTCGGTGGTGCAGGACGACAACGGCGCCCTCTCGGTCGACCTGACGACGCCGGACATCCGGCTCGATGCCGGCGACGAGACCAGCATCCCGCGCGAGATCATCGCGCTCGAGCGGACGAAATTCCTGTTCCGCGGCACCTGCTACGACCGGATCGGCCTGCGCAACTACGACACCAAGCCGCGCCACCTGCGCGTCGCCTTGAGCTTCGACGCCGACTTTCGCGACCTGTTCGAGGTCCGCGGCAGCGACCGGGCCCATCGCGGCACCCGCAGCGTCGAGGTGACCGGCGCCAACGAGGTGACCTACCGCTACGACGGCCTCGACAAGCGCCTGCGCACCACCCGCCTGCGCTTCGGGCCGAAGCCCGCGCGGCTGGAGGCGCACAAGGCCGAGTTCGAGGTCAAGCTCGCCCCGGGCGGTCGCGCCTCGATCTTCGTGCGGGCGATCTGCGACACGGTCGATCACAGCCGCGACGGCGAGGCGGTGGTCGGCAGCGCCCTGCCCTTCACCCATGCGGCCTATCCGAGCCCGCGCCGGGAGGACGGCCACCCGAAGGGCGAGGGCATGACCTTCGCGCTCGCCTATCGCGACGCGCGACGCGACCTGCGCAAGGCCACCGCCAACATCACCACGATCGAGAGCTCGAACGACCAGTTCAACGAGGCCGCCTGCCGCGCGACGGCCGACCTCTACATGCTGCTCAGCCGCACGCCGAACGGGGTCTACCCCTATGCCGGCATCCCCTGGTACAGCACCGTCTTCGGCCGCGACGGCATCATCACCGCCATGATGACGCTGTGGATCGACCCCGAGATCGCCAAGGGCGTGCTGCGCCACCTCGCGGCGACGCAGGCCACCACGGTCGACCCCGCCGCCGACGCCCAGCCCGGCAAGGTCCTGCACGAGACCCGCAACGGCGAGATGGCGATCCTCGGCGAGGTGCCGTTCAAGCTCTATTACGGCACCATCGATGCCACGCCGCTCTTCGTGATGCTGGCCGGCCAGTATTACGAGCAGACCGGCGACCTCGCGACCATCAAGGCGATCTGGCCCAACCTCCTGGCGGCGCTCAACTGGATCGACGAATACGGCGACCGGGACAAGGACGGCTTCGTCGAGTACGCCCGCGAGACCGAGAAGGGCCTGGCCAACCAGGGCTGGAAGGACAGCCACGACTCGATCTTCCACGCCGACGGCCGGATGGCGCAGGGCCCGATCGCGCTCTGCGAGGTCCAGGGCTACGTCTATGCCGCCAAGAAGGGCGCCGCGAAGCTCGCCGCCCTGCTGGGCGACGAGACGCTGTCCGAGCGCCTGAAGGGCGAGGCCGAGCGGCTGCGCAAGGCCTTCGACGAGAAGTTCTGGCTGCCCGAGATCGGCACCTACGCCATCGCGCTGGACGGCGAGAAGCGGCCTTGCGCCGTGCGCTCCTCGAATGCCGGCCACGCGCTCTTCACCGGCATCGCCTATCCGGAGCGGGCCGAGAGCGTCGCCGCGGTGCTGATGTCGAAGGACGGGTTCAACGGCTGGGGCGTGCGGACCATCGCGGTCGGCGAGGCGCGCTACAACCCGATGTCGTACCATAACGGCTCGATCTGGCCGCACGACAACGCGCTCGTCGCGCTCGGGCTCGCCCGCTACGGCCTGAAGGCGGAGGCCGCGCGGGTGTTCGAGGGCCAGCACGGCGCCTCGCTCTATCAGGAGGGTCGGCGGCTGCCGGAGCTGTTCTGCGGCTTCATCCAGCGCAAGCAGCGCGGGCCGACCAATTATCCGGTGGCATGCAGCCCGCAGGCCTGGGCGGCGGCCGCACCCTTCGCGTTCCTGGCCGCCTGCCTCGGGCTCGAACTGCGCCACGACCGCAACCGGATCCGCTTCCGCGATCCAATCCTGCCGTCCTTCCTCGACGACGTGCTGATCCGCAACCTGAAGCTCGGCGACAGCCATGTCGACCTGCTGCTGCACCGCCACGGCAGCGACGTCACGGTGAACGTGCTGCGCCGGACCGGCGACGCGCAGGTGGTGCTGCTGAAATAGGCCGAAAAAAAGCGATGGGCCGGGACATGCCCGGCCCTTCGATGCTCCCCGCGCGGGCTCTCTCGAGAAACCCGCGCCCGGAGCGTTCGGTGATCCGTACCGCGCCCTGTGACGCAGCGCGGATGCAGGTCCGTCGCTCTTAGCGCGGCGCCAGGATCATGATCATCTGGCGGCCTTCGAGCTGCGGCTCGCTCTCCACCTTGGCGATTTCCTGCGTCTCCGACTTGACGCGCTCGAGCAGGCGCAGGCCCAGATCCTGGTGCGCCATCTCGCGGCCGCGGAAGCGCAGGGTCACCTTGACCTTGTCGCCTTCCTCGAAGAACCGCTGCACGGCCTTCATCTTGACTTCGTAGTCGTGCTTGTCGATGCCGGGACGGAGCTTGATCTCCTTGACCTCGACGGTCTTCTGCCGCTTGCGCGCTTCGGCCTGCTTCTTCTGCTCGTTGAAGCGGAAGCGGCCGTAGTCGAGAAGCTTGCAGACCGGAGGCACGGAGTTCGGCGCGATCTCGACGAGGTCGAGGCCCGCCTCTTCGGCGACCTGCAACGCCTCGAAGAAGCCCATGACACCGCGGTTCTGGCCGGTATCGTCGATGAGCTGCACCTCGCGGACGCCGCGGATGTCCCGGTTCGCGCGCGGCCCGTCTTTCTGCGGGGCCGGCATGGCTCTCATAGGTCTGCGAATGGCTTCATTCTCCTCAATCATGTCGTCCAGCGGCGGCCCGCCGACCGTGCCCCTCCGGGACCGATCACGAACCACCGCGCGGGTAGACTCCGGTGTACACTAGCACCTTGGCCAGATTGCCCGATTTGTCAACTCACGGATGCGAGTCCTGGTTGCCGGGCGCCTGACCGGCCGGCCATCACAGCTTCGCGAAGACAGGTCCGCGCGAAGCCAGGTCCACGACGCGGCGGCCGATTCCGGCCGTCCGGCGCCCGCTCACGGCCCCTCCCCTGCGGGGGTCCCGTCGAGCAAGTCCGCATAGACCGCCAGGGTGTCGGCCAGCATCAGCTCGAGGGAGAAATGCGTCTCGACGTGGCGGCGGGCGCGGCGCACCAGGGCGTCGCGGGCGCTGGCCCCGAGCTGCAACGCCTCGGCGACGGCGCCGGCCAGCGCCGTCGCGTCGCCCGCCGGCACCCGCCAGCCGGTGCGCTCGTGCGCCGGCACCTCCGGCGGGGCCAGCACCGTCTCGGGCACGGCGCCGAGATCCGAGACCACGACCGGCGTGCCCAGGGCCTGGGCCTCGACCGCGGAACGGCCGAAGGCCTCGGGCTCGGTCGAGGGTACCGCCACCACCGAGGCCGCCCGGTAGGCGGCCGGCATGTCGCTGCAATGGCCGACGCGCTTCACCGAGCCCGCGAGCCCATGCGCCGCGATCATCGCGTCCAGTTCGCGCAGGTAGGCGGTCCGTCCCTGCGGATCGCCCGCCAGCACCACGGTGAACTCGGCGACACCCTGCGCGCGCAAGGCGGCCGCCGCCTCGATCAGCACGCGGTGCCCCTTCCAGGGCGTGAGGCGGGCGGCGAGCAGCACCACCCGCTCGTGCGGGGCGACGCCCCAGGCCCGGCGCAGGGCCTCGACCCGCTGCGGCGCGACCTGGGCGGGCGCGAAGGCCGCGAGATCGGTGCCGCGGTGGATCACCCGCACCCGGTCGCCGGCGACCTGCGGAAAGAGGCGCCGGATCGCGTCGGCGGTGAAGTGCGAATTGGCGATCACCACGTCGCCGCGCGCCATCACCGAGTTGTAGAGGAGCTTTGCCGGCGAGCGGCCGGCATAGCTGCCGTGATAGGTGGTGACGAAGGGGATGCGCAGCCGCCGCGCGGCGCCTAAGCCCACCCAGGCCGGGGCCCGCGAGCGGGCATGGATCAGGTCGACCCGCTCCGCCCGGCAGATCCGCATCAGCCGCCCGACATGGAGCGCCATGGCAAAGGGGTTCTTGGATCGCGCCGGGAACGGCACCCAGGCGCCGCCCTTGGCCTGCAGCTCGCCGACGAGGCGCCCGCCCTCGGTGGCGACGAGCGCCCGGGCGCCCGCGGCGGCGAGCGCCGCCGCCACGTCGACGGCGGTGCGCTCGGCGCCGCCGGCGTCGAGCTCCGGGATGATCTGAAGCACGGTGCGGCCCGCCAGCGGATGGCTCGCGGCCGGGAACGGCGTGGCCTGGCTCGACGGCATGGGACTCCGGGTCAGGGTTCTGATCGCAGCACTCGCGGCATGACGGCACCCGCTCTGCGCAGGAATCGACGAAGGCCGGCGAGAGGCCGACCGGATCTCACACAGGACCGCCGGCCGTCTCCGGTGTAGAAGCCGGCCGGCACGGTCCGCTCACGGACGATGCATCAAGGTCGCCCTGTCGTGTTGCGGATCGGTAAACCTTGGGCACCGGGCGGCCGCGACCAGGGTTGCCCACGGAATAACGGGGATAACGTCATGCACGAGCACACGGCGGCAGCACCGCGCCCACCCGCCACCCTGCTGGACGTGCGGGGCCGCCGCCTCGCCACCCTGGTGCGGCCCGGTGCGGGACCGCCGGTGGTCTGGCTCGGCGGCTTCCGGTCGGACATGCGCGCCACCAAGGCCGAGGCCCTGGACGCATGGGCGTCGCGAAAAGGCCGCGCCTTCGTGCGCTTCGACTATACCGGCCACGGCGAATCGGAGGGCACCTTCGCCGATTGCACGATCTCGGACTGGCTCGCCGATGCGGAAGGCGTCATCGCCGCCCTGGCGCCGCAGCGCCCGGTCCTGGTCGGCTCGTCGATGGGCGGGTGGATCGCGCTCCTCGCCGCCGCCAGGGTGCGGCCCGCCGGGCTGGTGCTGATCGCGCCCGCGACGGATTTCACGGAGGTGCTGATGTGGCAGCGATTCCCGGAGGAGATCCGCCGTCAGGTGATGGAGAACGGGGTGTGGCAGCGCGAGTCGCAATACTCGCCCGAGCCGACGCCGGTGACCCGGGCGCTCATCGAGGACGGGCGGCACCACCTGATGCTCGGCGGCCCGATCGATCCGGGCTGCCCGGTCCACATCCTGCAGGGGATGGCCGATCCGGACGTGCCGTGGCCGCATGCGATGACGCTCGTCGAGCGGCTGCCGGAGACGGGCGTGGTCCTCACCCTGACCAAGGAGGGCGACCACCGTCTCTCCGGTCCCGCCGATCTCGACCGCCTGGTGGCGGCGGTCGAGGGGATCGCGCCCAGGGAAGGCTGACGCCCTCCCGATCGGGTGGTCAGTGGACGCTGACCGCCTGCAGATCGTGCGCCCAGGCATTGGCGAAGGCGGCGTCGCGGCTGTCGGTGAGCAGGATCGGGGCGCCGCTCGCCGAGAGCACGGCGAACAGGTCGAGGCCGGGGGTCAGGTCGGGGGCCTCGGGGAAGAGGCGCTTGACCTCCTCCGAGCGCATGGCGCGGATATAGGCCACGTGGCCCTCGCCGAGGGCCGCGAGCGCGGTGGAGTCCATGGTCGGGGTGTTGTCGGACATGATGCGCCCTCCTCTGAAAGGCAGCAGGACGGTGATCGGCTGAGGCCCCGAAGCGGCCCGCCGACCGGTGTACGGATGATATGGGGACGGTCAGTCGCCGTCGCGCGACCCGATGTCGATCCGTCGCACGATGCGCTCCGGCTCGGGCCGGGCGAGGTCGATCGACAGGAGTCCGTTCGACAGGTCGGCGCCCAGCACCTCCATGCCGTCGGCGAGCAGGAAGGCGCGCTGGAACTGCCGGGCGGCGATGCCCCGGTGGAGGAAGGTCCGGCTCTTGTCGTCGGCCTGCCGGCCGCGGACGATGAGCTGGCTCTCCTCCAGGGTCACGTCGAGCTGGTCGCGGGTGAAGCCGGCCACGGCGAGCGTGATGCGCAGCCGCTCGGGCTCGCGCTCGGTCCGGGGCAGACGCTCGATGTTGTAGGGCGGGTAGCCGTCGTTGGCGGCCTTGGCGACGCGGTCGAGCGCCTGCTCGATCTCGTCGAAGCCCAGCAGGAACGGATGCCCGAACGGCGAAGGACGCGTCATGATGTCGGCGAAGCCCTGTTGCGGAGGCACTTCGTGGGCTGTCCGGGCCCGCATCCGCAGCGCCCGTCGGGGCCGACCGCAACTCCGCCGGCCCAGGTCACGATATGAGGAGCCGGAGGGTCCTCATCAAGGGCGGGGCCCCGCCTCTCGCGCGCTCAGCGCTGCATCGCGCCGGTGAGCCGCTGGCTGATCCGTTCGCGCAAGGCGCCGGGCAGTTCGAGATCGACGAGGCGCCAGGTCCAGCCGCGCAGGCGAAGGCGAAGGCGGAAGCGGTTCTCGATCGGCCGGTCCGGCGGGTAGCTCACCACCATGCCGCGAAAACCCCGCGGCTCGGCCGAGCGGAACAGGGCGAAGAGCTGGCTGAACGTCGAGGCGTTCAGGCCGAGGCCGTCCTTCCTCGGGGCCTCCTGAGTGGACGGTTCGTGAGGGGACGCCGTCGTGTCGCCGGGCGCGCCGTCGCGGGGGGCACTGTCGCGGGGGACATTGTCGCGGGCGAGGCCGGCGCGCACCGGCCAACCGTCGTCGAGGAGGTCGATCAGCGTCTCGGGCGTGACCAGGGATTCGACCAGCGGCCCGGCGAGCGCCCCGCTCGCCTCGGTCAGGATGGTGCGCTCCCGGGGCGACAGGTCGCGCCGCGCCGCGATGGCGTCGACCGCCGCGGCGAGCGCCTGCTTGGTCAGGGACAGCCGCAGGGTGCGGAAGTTCACCCGCTGCTCCAGGGCCGTCGCATCGTGGGCATGCACCGCCTGCGAGATGCGGTAGAGCGCCAGATAGGGCGAGGCGCCGTAGGCGATCCACGCGACGAGGATCGCCAGGCCCGCGAGCCACCAGCGCGTCATGCCCTGCCGCCGACGTGGACGCGCACGGGGCCGGTCACGCCGGACGCGCGAGGTGGGCGAAGGCGGCGATCACCTGCTCGTAGACCGGGCGCTTGAACGGGATCACCAGCGCGGCGAGGTTGGCCAGCGGCTCCCAGCGCCAGCCGTCGAACTCCGCCTTGTGGGCGCCGCCGCCCGGCCGCAGGATGTCGATCTCGCGCTCGTCGCCCTCGAAGGCGAAGGCGAACCACTTCTGGGTCTGGCCGCGGAAGCGCCCCTTCCAGGGCTTGCCCTCGGTGAAGGTCGGCAGGTCGTAGGAGTACCAGCCCGGCGCCTCGGCGAGGAAGCGCACCGAGCCCGGCGCGACGCTGGTCTCCTCGTAGAGCTCGCGCAGGGCGGCCTCGCGCGGCGCCTCGCCCTCGTCGATGCCGCCCTGCGGCATCTGCCAGGCATAGGCGCCGAGATCGCCGGAATCGTACCGCCGGTGGCCGGCGAAGACCAGCCCGTCGCGGTTGAACAGCGTGATGCCGACGCAAGGCCGGTAGGGAAGGCTGGCCAGCGCGGCCTCGGGACGGTGGTGCGATGCCATGGGGCGACCTTAGAGCAAATTCCCGTGAAGGGGACCGGATACCAGGCGGAAAATGACGCGACGGGGCCTCGAGAACGCGACGTGCCGTATCATACGGTGTCCGACGATCGCGTCGCGATGCAAAAACCGGCGCCGCTCAGGAGCCGGAGCGCAGGGCCCGGCTCGCCGGGACCAGCAGGATGCCGCGGGATTCGAGGTCGCGCGACCAGCGGGCGATCCGGTCGATCGAGAGCGGCAGGGCGGATGCCGAGCCGAGCGCGAAGCCGGACTTGCGCGCCGCCTCCTCCAGCCGGGCGAGCTCGCGGTCGATCGCGTCGGGGCGCGGCACCGCGTCGACGACGATGTCGGCTCGCGCCACCGGCACCTTGGCCTTGCGGCCGACATCGCGGGCGAGCGAGCGCGGCGAGGTGCCGTCGTCGAGGAAGCCGAGGCCGCGCCCGCCGATCTCGCGCAGGACCGGCTCGAGGGCGGCGCTCTCGCTGGTCAGGCGCGCACCCATGAAATTCATCACCCCGACCGCGCCGGGCACCCGGGCGAGCACGAAGGCGAGCCGGTCGAGATTCTCGGCCGGCTTGCCTCCCGCCAGCAGGGTCTGGGGACCGGGATCGTTGTCGGGATAGTCGAACGGCTCCATCGGCGCCTGGACCAGCACCTCGTGCCCGGCCTCTCGGGCGCGGGCGGCGCTGCGGGTCACGTCGGCGCCGTAGGGCGCGAAGGCCAGGGAGATGGCCGGCGGCAGCCGCTGCACCGCGTCCTGGGTCGCCGCCTGGCCGATGCCGAGGCCCGACACCACGAGCGCGATGCGGCCGGCCACCGCCCCGCCCTTCTCCAGCCCCGAGGCCTCGGGCCGGGCATAGACGTCGAGGGCCTTCGCGCCGTCCGGGCCGATCTTCGGCAGGGTGCCGTAGCGCCCGCGCTCGGACAGGCGCGGATCGGGGGCGGGTGCAAGCTGGATCGGGCCGTTGCCCGGCACCCGGATCACCACCGAATCCGGCGCGCCGGTGCCCTCCGGGCGGGTCACCGCGACGCCCGAGGCCCGCTCGACCTCGCCGGCGCTGCGGCTGGCCGGATCGGGACGGGACGGGATTGCGGGCTCCGGCACCGGGGCGACGGGCGCCCGCACCTCCACCGTCGCGATGGCGTAGGGCTCGCCCGCGAGGGGATCGTCGCTGAGGACGAGGAAGGCGGCGAGCGCGAGGACGCCCGCGCCCAGGCCGGCGGCGGCGACCACGCGGGGTCGCAGGGCGGCGCGCCAATGCTGGAGGCGCGCAGACGCTTCGTCCCTCAGCCCGAGGGGACGGGTCAGGATGGTGTCGGACGCGAGCGGCACGGTCGTGAGGTCCCGCGACCGTGTCGCTGCCAAGAAAGCGGAAGGCCCGCAGCGCCGGTCGTTACCGGCATTGCGGGCCTTCGCGGTAAACGCGGCGTTAAGACCGCCGCAGGACGTCAGCCGATCAGTTCGGCTTCGTGTCCGTCGGCTTGTCGGTGCTCTTGGCGGTGTTGGCCGCGCCCTTCTGCACGCCGTGCAGGAAGTCGACCGCGGCGAGGAGCTGCTTGTCCTTGGCCGGGTCCGGCGGGACATAGGCCGACGAGCCGCCGCGCTCCTCGGTGTCCTTCTGCTTGAGGTGGCCCTTCAGGCCGGCCTCGCCCTTGGTCTCGTCCTTGCCCTTCAGCTCGTCGGGCACGTCCTGCAGCACCTCCTGGTCCGGCTCGATGCCCTTGGCCTGGATCGAACGGCCGGACGGGGTGTAGTAGCGCGCGGTGGTGAGGCGGAGCGCCCCGTTGCCGCCGAGCGGGATGATCGACTGCACCGAGCCCTTGCCGAAGGAGCGGGTGCCGAGCACGGTGGCCCGCTTGTGGTCCTGGAGCGCGCCGGCCACGATCTCGGAGGCCGAGGCCGAGCCGCCGTTGACCAGCACCACGATCGGCTTGCCCTTGGTCAGGTCGCCGGACTTGGCCGAGAAGCGCTGGGTCTCGTCCGGGTTGCGGCCGCGGGTCGAGACGATCTCGCCACGGTCGAGGAAGGCGTCGGAGACCATCACAGCCTGGTCGAGCAGGCCGCCCGGGTTGTTGCGCAGGTCGATGACGAAGCCCTTGAGCTTGTCGCCGGGCAGCTCGGTCGAGAGCTTGTCGACGGCGGCCTTCAGGCCGTCATAGGTCTGCTCGTTGAACTGGGTCAGACGGATGTAGCCGATGTCGCCGCCCTCGGTGCGCGAGCGGACCGGCTTGATGCGGATCAGGTCGCGGTTGAGCGTGACCTCGAGCGGGTCCTTGGCTTCCTTGCGGGTGATCTTCAGCTTCACCGGCGAGTTGACCGGGCCGCGCATCTTGTCGACGGCCTGGTTGAGGGTCAGGCCCTGGACCTGGTCGCCGTCGATCTGGGTGATGATGTCGTTGGCGAGAAGCCCCGCGCGGGCGGCGGGCGTGTCGTCGATGGGGGTGACGACCTTGATCAGGCCGTCCTCCATCGTGACCTCGATGCCGAGGCCGCCGAACTCGCCCTTGGTCTGGACCTGCATGTCACGGAAGCTCTTGGCGTCCATGTAGCTCGAATGCGGGTCGAGCGAGGTCAGCATGCCGTTGACGGCCGCCTCGATCAGCTTCCCCTCGTCGGGCTTCTCGACGTAGTCGGTGCGGATCTTCTCGAACACGTCGCCGAACAGGCTGAGCTGGCGGTAGGTCTCGGCCGAGGCGGCGACTGCGCTCGTGCTCGAGAGCAGGTGGGTCTGGGTCGCCACCGTGGCCGTCCCGGCGCCCAACATGGCTCCGAACAGGACGAGGGAAACTTTGCGCATTATCCGCGAACCTTCTCGCTTGACCCTTTGGCCCACCAAGGATCCGGGTCGATGGAGCCACCGTCTTTTTTGAACTCGACGTACAGGACGGGATCGTTCCGCCCACCGGCTCCCGCCGAAGGTGCGGAGCCCGTGTCTCCCATCACGGCGACCGGCTCCCCCGCTAGCACGAACTGACCGACCTCGACGTTGATCTGGTCCATGCCCGCCAGGAGGAGATAGTAGCCGTCGCCCGCGTTGATGATCAAGAGACGTCCGTAGGAGCGGAACGCCCCCGCGTAAGCCACCCAGCCGTCGGCCGGAGAGGAAACGACGCCGCGCGGGCGGGTCATGAGCGATATGCCGCGGCTCGTGCCGCCGGCGCCGTCGGGGCTGCCGAAGGTCCGCACCACCTCGCCGCTCACCGGGCGCGGCACCAGGCCGCGCACCTGGGGGAAGGGAACCTTCGGGGCGAGCCGCGCCGGATCACGTAAGGAGGCCGCCGCGAAGCGCTCGCGGGTCTCGCGGCTCTCGGCCTCCGCCGCCTCCCTGGCCGCGCCGGCGGCCTTGCGGGCGTTCGCCAGGTCGCCGTCGAGCCGGTCGACCAGATCCTTGAGGGTGCGGGCCTGGCCGGCAAGTCCCGTCGCCCGCTCGCGCTCGGCGGTGAGCCCGCTCTCCGCCTCGCCCAGCCGGGCCTGGCGGGCGCTGATGAGGGCGGTGAGGCGCTGGCGCTCGGCGGCCCAGCCCTTGATGTCGCCGCGCAGGGTCTCCTGGTCGGCTGCGATCAGGCCGCGCAGGCGCACCAGCTCGGCGAGGTCGCCGGCCAGGGTCTCGGCCTCGCCCTGCAATTCGGGCACCACGGCGCCGAGCAGCATCGAGGTGCGGATCGCCGCCAGCACGTCCTCGGGCCGCACCAGCACCGCCGGGGGCGGGCGCCGGCCCATGCGCTGGAGCGCCGCCAGCACTTCCGCGATGACGCCGCGGCGGGCCTCCAGCGAGCGGCGCAACGCCGTCTCGCTGCCGGCCATGGTCTGGAGCCGCCCTTCCAGGTCGGAGATGCGGGTCTCGGCTTCCTGCGCCTTGCGGGCGGCGTCGATCAGGGCCTGGTTGAGGCGCGCGCCGTCGCCCTTGATCTCGGCGACCTCGCGCTCAAGCCTGGCCTTGGTCTCGGCGCTCGCCTGGAGCGCGGTTTCGATCGCCCGCAGGCTCTCGGCCTTCCGGTCCTTCTCGGCCTGGGCCTTCGCCACGGGATCTTCAGCCGGCGCCGGCTGGGCGCAGGCGAGGCTCGCGGCGGCGAGGGACAGGACGATCGCTAGGAGCGCTCGGGTCACGGGGCGCCGCGGTGATAGGGGTGGCCGGAGAGGATCGTCATCGCCCGGTAGAGCTGCTCCAGGGCCAGGACCCGGACGAGGCCGTGCGGCAGGGTGGCGGCCCCGAAGGCGAAGACCAGGTCCGCCCTGGCTCTCACACTAGGATCGAGGCCGTCGGCGCCGCCAATCACGATGGCGAGACCGGGCCGACCGCCGTCGCGCCAGGCGCCCAGCTGGTCGGCGAAGCCGAGGCTCGTCACCGCCTTGCCGCCCTCGTCGAGGACGACCAGGGCGGCGCCGGGCGGGACCGCCGCCAGGATCGCCCCCGCCTCCTCGGCGCAACGGTCCGGCGCGCGCCGAGCCCGGCTCTCCGGGATCTCGGTCAGCTGCACGGCGGAGAAGCCGAGACCGCGGCCGAGCGCGTCGGCCCGTCCTCGATACTCCTCGGCGAGGTCGCGTTCGGGACCGCGCTTCAGGCGGCCCACCGCGACGAGGGCGAGCCGCATGGCGGCGTGTCCGTTCCCTTGAGGGGCTTTCAGCCGACGAGGCGTTCGCCCGAGCGATCCGCCGGGCGGTCGGCGCCCCACATCTTCTCGAGGTTGTAGAAGTGCCGCACCTCGGGCCGGAAGATGTGGATCAGGATGTCGCCGGCATCGATCAGCACCCAGTCGCAGGCCGGCAGTCCCTCGACCCGGGGATTGCCGAAGCCGCGGGTCTTGAACTCCTGGATCACCTTGTCGGCGATCGAGCCGACATGGCGCTGCGAGCGGCCGGAGGTGATGATCATGGCGTCGGCGATGGAGGTCTTGCCGAGAAGGTCGATCTCGACGGTCTCCTCGGCCTTCATGTCCTCGAGGCAGGCGAGGGCAACCGACCTCATGTCCGCGGCCTCGGGCGCATCGATCGTGGAATTCTGCGCCTGGGCGTCAGCGGGAAGCTCGTTGTCCTGAGCTTCGTGAGAGATTGCGTCGTTCAGTGCCGGCCCCTGTCGATGAAGGCACCCGGTGGTGCCACGAGACGATAATGCCCGCGGCCTACGCGGTGCCGATCCCATTCACCGGAGACAGTGGCGAACAGAAGGCGATTTTTCAAGCGCGTCCGGCATTAATCCCGATTCGTCGCGCCCTGTCGCCTCGGTGCGGCGCCGGCACGCAGGGCCGTCGAGGACAGGCTGTTGCGCGGCCCGTGCAGGAACACCCAGGCGGGCGGCGCCCGGTCGGCGAGCGTCGGGGCGGCGGCCTCGCCGATGCGGGAGGCGGCGAGCAGGCGGGCGGCCGGGGAGGACATAGCCTTCAAGGTGTAGCCCGGCCGGTCGATCACCGCGAAGGGCATCCGGGCGGCGATCTCGCGAAACCCCTTCCAGCGGTGGAAGCTGGACAGGCTGTCGGCGCCCATGATCCAGACGAAGCGGACCTCCGGGTGCCGCTCGGTCAGCCAGCGCAGGGTGTCGATGGTGTAGCGAATCCCTAAACGGCCCTCGCCCAGCCCCGCCTCGAAGTCGGTGACGGCGATCTTCGGATCGGCCGCCACCGCCCGGGCGCCCGTGGCGCGGGCCGCCGCCTCGGGCAGATGGCTGCGGTCCTTCAGCGGGTTGCCGGGGCTCACCAGCCACCACACCCGGTCGAGGGCGAGGCGCCGCAGGGCCAGCCGGCTGACATGCCGGTGGCCGGCATGGGCCGGGTTGAACGAGCCGCCATAGAGGCCGACCCGCAGGCCCGGCGCGAGGGGCGGCAGACGCACGATCACGGGAGCGTTCCTCCGGGGCTCCCGTGGTCAGGCCGTCACGGGCGGATCTGCCCGGTGCCGCGGACCCGGTAGTTGAAGGTGGTGAGCTGCTCGACGCCGACCGGGCCGCGGGCATGCATCCGCCCGGTGGCGATGCCGATCTCGGCGCCGAAGCCGAACTCGCCGCCATCGGCGAATTGCGTCGAGGCGTTGTGGACGACGATCGCCGAATCGACCTCGGCCAGGAAGCGCTCGGCCGCCGCCCGGTCCTCGGTCAGGATCGACTCGGTGTGGTGCGAGCCGTAAGCCTCGATGTGGTCGATGGCGGCCTCCAGCCCGTCGACCACCCGGACCGAGATGATCGCATCGAGATACTCGGTGCGCCAATCCTCCTCGGTCGCCGGCGTCACCCGCGGATCGACCGCCCGCACCGTCTCGTCGCCGCGCACGGCGCAGCCGGCCTCCAGGAGGTCGGTCACCAGCGGCGCGAGATGGGTGGCCGCGCAGGCGCGGTCGACCAGCAGGGTCTCGGCGGCGCCGCAGACGCCGGTGCGGCGCAGCTTGCTGTTGCGCACGATCGCGCGCGCCATGCCGAGGTCGGCGGCCGCATGCACGAAGACGTGGCAGATCCCCTCGAGATGCGCGAAGACCGGCACCCGCGCCTCGTCCTGCACCCGGGCGACCAGGCTCTTGCCGCCGCGGGGCACGATCACGTCGATGGCGCCGTTAAGGCCGGTGAGCATGGCACCGACCGCCGCCCGGTCCGTCGTCGGCACGAGCTGGATCGCGTCGGCCGGCAGGCCCTGGCGGGTCAGGCCCTCGATCATGCCCTTCGCGATGGCGGTGGCGCTGCGGTGGCTCTCCGAGCCGGCGCGCAGGATCGCGGCGTTGCCGGCCTTGAGGCAGAGCGCGCCGGCATCCGCCGTGACGTTGGGACGGCTCTCGAAGATCACCCCGACCACGCCGAGCGGCGTCGCCACCCTGTCGATCGTCAGACCGTTCGGCCGCTCGTAGGTGGCGAGCACCCGCCCGACCGGCTCGGGCAGGCCGGCGATGCTCTCCAGGGCCTGCGCGATCCCCTCGATGCGGGCCGCGTCGAGGGCCAGGCGATCGAGGGAGGCGACCGTCAGGCCCTTTGCCCGCCCCTCGTCGAGGTCGGCGGCGTTGGCCGCCAGGATCGCCGCGCTCGCATCGCGCAAGCAGGCGGCGGCCTCGCGCAGGGCGGCATCCTTCACCGGGCCTGGGACCAGAGCCATCCGGCGGGAGGCGGCGCGGGCGCGCCGGCCGATCTCGCGCATCAGCGCGTCGACATCCTCGGAACGGGGCTTCAGGCTCAGCACGGACACGGTCATCTCATCCCGGCCGCGGGAAGCGGCCCACGATGTCGGAGGAAACCCGTCATGCCACGGCGGGCCGGCGGGCGACAAGGGCGTCGGTCGCAAGGCGAGGCGGGTCGGTTGCCACGCGAACCGCGAGACCTCGCGCGCCCCGGGAGGGAGACGGGGGCCGACCACGTCCCAGTCGAAAATCGATCACGAACTGTTAGTTCAAAGAACAGACCGCTCGGTCGATGGGGCCGTTCGTGTCAAATCGGCAACTCTCGCGGATGTCCTGTGAAAACCTCAAGTGCGATCTTGATCATCGCCGCGGCGTCACGTCTACCTTGGATATCGTCCAAAGAGGCGAGTCTGGGGGCATCATGTCAATCAAGCAGATCAGTGCGGCCGTCCTGATGGCGGCCGGCGTCGGCGCCTGCGGCAGCATCGTCCGGGGCACGACGGAGCCGGTTTCGTTCGTCTCCATTCCGTCGGGTGCGGCGATGACGACGGACAAGAAGTATGCGTGTCCGGTCACCCCCTGCACGCTCGAGGTCGAGCGCTCGGACGAGTTCGTCGCGACCTTCGTCAAGCCCGGCTATCACTCACAATCGATCCCGGTGCGGACGAAGATCGTCGGCAAGGGCGCGGCGGGCTTCGCCGGCAACGTGCTGGCCGGGGGCATCATCGGCATGGGCGTCGACGCCTATACGGGCGCCGCCATGGACCACGAGCCCAACCCGGTGATCGCCACGATGCGGCCCGTCGGCGGTGCCGCCCCGCAATCCCGCCGCCGTCGCGGCCCCGGCCCGAACGAACCGGGCATGTAGACCCGGCACGATCCCACCTCGATCGGGATGGGGGCAGTCCAGGTGGACTGCATCCCTCCCACGCCACACGGCATGCGGGTCCGTACCTAAGCAGACTTGCGTTGGCAGACCAGCGCTTCGTCCGCTTAGGTTGTTGTTCTATCGCAGATTTTTGTCGCAAAACCGGAAACCACTTTTGCGAAATCTCCTTGGCAGTGCGAGGAGGTGAGGTCAGGCGAGACGGGGCAGGCCGAGCTTGTCCATCCAGGCCGGGGGCTGATCCTCCCCCGTTTTCGCGGATACGGGGTTCAGCCTGCGTTCCACCCGGCTTGCTCGGGCGTGATGTCGCCGAGAGCCGAGTGGGGGCGAACAGGTCGCGTCGGGCCTCGTCCCGGGTCGCCCATCGTCGCTGGTGGACGAGGTCGACCTCGAGGGTGTGGAAAAGCTCTCCATCGCGGCGTTATTGCAGCAGCGGCCGGCGCGGCTCAGGTCGCTCAAGACTCCAAAGCACCGACGCGGCGGGCGAGAGCGCGTCCAAGTGCCAGCAGCAATGCGTCGACCGATCGGCGCAACCCGAGTCCTTCCGGCCCATCAACCTCATCGATGGCTTGCCGCGCCTGGATGGCGCAGGCTGCCGCACGATCCAGAGGGCTCTCGGCAGCCTCCTCCGTGATGAAGAATGCCCGATCCTCAATCCGTCCGTCGAGCTTGTTCTCCGTGATATCGATAACGATACCCCGACCAGTTATCTCCCCCGTATGTTTGTCACGCTGATAACGACCTCGGGCAAGCACCCAACGAAGATCACCGAGAGCAGGAATCGTTCGGTACTCGACGACATAGAGACCGCCATGCTCACGCACGCGGCCGATCTTGTCGTTGAAAGCCGCACGATCGTGTGGATGGATCGATCGCGCGTATGCTGCGAGCGGCAATCCTTTGGCGGCTTCATCGGGATCCAAGCCGAACAGAGCGGCAGTCGTCGCATCGCTGAAGGTGCGATCGATGGCGAAGCTTGTTTCCCAAGTGCCGACCTGAGACGCGATCAGAGCGTCAGGCACGAAAGCGAGTACGGGTCGGGTGACCTGATTCTGCATGTCTCAAGCCTGTGACGCACCTCAAGATTGTAAGTTCTATCGGGATCGCGGCGATTTTGTTCCATATGTAATTGACACGAGCAATGGCGCAGAACACTGGGCTGGAGTATGTGCCCCGGCCCCATTGTTGCTTGCGTGCTGGGCTGCGGATGGGCGCAGCGTCAAACTCCGGCACCAGACATCTCGCGATCATCTATGCATCAATTGATTATCGATCTTTAAAGAAATTTACAGCGCACGTACAGCATGACGGAAAGCGCATCGACCTGGGCACCTGCGACACCCTGGAAGAGGCAGTTGATGCCCGGTGCGCTTTCGACTTCGAGCATGTCGGTGTCTACTGCCGACACGAGGCGCCGCGCAGCCGCAGCGCGTCCCATCCGGCCGCGTGCGCCTGCACCCCACCGCTCGACGGATGCCTGACAGTGCCGATGCATCGCGGCCCATCCGTCGCGGCGTGGACCGCGGTACGAGACGACCCCCGGTGACAGGCAGGCGAGGCCGCGAGACCGCGGAGGACGGCGTCTGGGACAGCAATCGTATCGGGCCACGGGCCGCATCGCGCTGCTTCGTTCCAGGCGACGCGCCGTCGCTCGGGCGCGACGGGGGCACAGCCCTTCCGTCGCGCCATCGCTCAGGCGGCGAGCCAGGCGAAGCGCTCGGCCTCGTCCCAGGCGCATTGCGCAGCGAGCATGACGCCGAACCGAGCCGACAAGCGTGCCCGCTCGGCCTCGACCACCGGCCCGTCCACGGCCACCGGCCGGCAGCGGCCGGCGAGGCCCGGAACGACGAAATCGGGGTTGTGCAGGGCGTGGTCCGAGGCTTCAGTGAAGAACGGGCGATCACCCCAATCGAGGTAGCTCTCGGCGGGCAAGCCTTCGGCGAGCAGGATGTCGTGGGCGTCGAGTTCGACGTGCCAGTAGGTGACGGAGGCCACCGGCTCGCGGGTGATGCTGGTGCCGTTGATCAGGCACATGATCGGCACGAGGTGGCCGCCCGCGCCGTCCGCATCGGCACCGACGAGGACCGGGTGGCCGGGCGAGAGGCGGAGATCCCGGGCGGGGAGGTTCGGCCCGAATGCGTCGGCGCCGACGCGGATGGGGCGGAGGTCATGGGGAAGGACGCCGTCCCGCGCGGCGAGGTCACGGTGCCCGATCCAGACGATGGGTCGCGCCGCGCCGGAGACGGTGAGCGCCCGGTCGCCGACCTTGAGGTCCTCGACGGCGATGTCGCCGCGGGTCGTGCGGATGCGTGCACCGGTCACGAAACAGGGGGCTTCCTCGACGAGCACGCTCGTCACGGCGAGGCTCTTCGAGCCGAACGTGCTCACGTTCGTCGTCGCGGGAATCGTGTTGTAGTCGATCACGGACTTGGTGAACTGCGCGGTGTCGAAAGTGCTGAGAAATCGACCGCTGACAGGAGAGGTAAATGTCGTCGAGACGGTTTCGTTGCCGAACTGGCTCGTTCCGAAAAATGTGGTTCGATACTCGAGCGAGCCATCGATGTTTCTTATGAGATTCGTGCTGCTCGAGTTGCCGAAGCTGTACTCGCCGACGGTAAAAACCGAAGGGCCCGTAAATGCAAAATTCGATTTTTTATCATAATTGAGAGAATAATATCCGCTTATATTGATAGAGCCACCGCCGGAAATATTGGGAAGAGATCCATTAAACGAGTATTTATATTGTTCGGCATCGTAGAGAGGAGCGCCGGCCATATCTTTTCCTCTGATGTTCCGCGCAACACGGAAACGATAGAATTTTTAAGAGATCGTGCTCGACCCTACAATCGAAGCTTGAAATTTTTTACAGGAAGTTGCGAACTTGCAACTGACGGCACGACCGATCGCCGGTCCGGGGCCAGATATCGGGAGCCTCGCCAGGGGTTGCCACCGGTCGTCGCTCGAACTCCGACACCGGCGCCATGTCTCGCTGCCCGATCGGCGGATGGCCGCCGACCGATCGCGTCCCGGGCCTGACCAGGCGGCCGGCCCGTCACGCCGCCTTCACGCCCCCAAGAACGCATCGACCTCGCCGCGCAGGCCCGTCGCGGTGCCGGCGAGCGCCTCGGCGGCGGCGAGCACCCGGGCGGCGGCATCGCCGGCGCCTTCGGCGTCGCGGCGCACGTCGCGGATGCCGGTGGAGACCACCTGCGTGCCCTGCGCGGCCTCGCCGACGTTGCGGGCGATCTCCTGGGTCGCCGCGCCCTGCTGCTCCATGGCGGCGGTGATGCCGGTGGCGATCTCGGACATCTCGCCGATCACCCCGCCGATCGCCTGCAGGGCCGCCACCGCCTCGCGGGTCGCGTCCTGGATGCGGGCGATCTGGCCGCCGATCTCTTCGGTGGCTCGTGCCGTCTGGCCGGCGAGCTGCTTGACCTCCGCCGCGACCACCGCGAAGCCCCGCCCCGCCTCGCCGGCCCGCGCCGCCTCGATGGTGGCGTTGAGGGCGAGCAGGTTCGTCTGCCCGGCGATGCCCTGGATCAGGACCACGACCTCGCCGATCCGCTCGGCGCCGGCGGCGAGGGCCGCGATGACGGCATCGGTCTCCCGGGCGCGGCCGACGGCATCCGTCGCCTTCTCGGCCGAGTGGGCGACCTGGCGGGCGATCTCGCGGATCGAGATCGCCATCTCTTCCGTCGCCGCGGCGACCGTCTCGACGTTGGCCGAGGTGCGGGAGGCGGCCTCCGCGACCTCGGCCGACCGGGCGTTGGTGCGCGCGGCCGCCGCCGACATCGAGGCGGCCGTGCCCTGCATGGTGTCGGCGGCCCGGGCCAGCCCTTGGGTCGAGGACGACATCGTCGCTTCGAAACCGGCGGTCAGCGTCCCGAGCCGCCGGGCCCGCGCGGCCTCGGCGCGGGCAGCCTCGACGGCCTCGGCGTCGCTCCGCGCCTTGGCGGCGAGCGCCTCCCGGAACACCCCGACCGCCCGGGCCATGCCGCCGATCTCGTCGCGCCGCTCCTGCCCCGGGATCGTCAGCGAGAGCTCCCCGGCGGCGAGACCCCGCATCGCGTCGCCGAGCCGGCCGATCGGCCGCACGATGCCGCGGGCGAGCCACAGTGCCGCCGCGATGCCGAGCGAGGCGGCGAGCGCCACGCCGACGAGGAGCAGGATCTCGGCCCTGCGCCGCTCGGACCCGATCCGGGCGATCTCGTCGTCGCCGGCCCGCTGGGCGGCGGTGACGAGGGCCGCCAGGTGTCCGTTGCGCTCGGCGACGATCGCGCGCTGGGCGGCATTGGCCGCCACGACCCCCGGCACCTTGCCCTGGATGTCCCGCACCTTCGCGATCAGATCCTCGACCGACCCGCGCGCGGCCGGATCGGTCTCGACCCTGTGGATGGTCTCGATCGCCTTCAGGAGCGCGTCGGCGCCGGCGACGACCGCCGCGCCCTCGTCCGTCGAGGGGCCCTTGGCCGAGAACAGGTCGCCCTCGGCGATCTGGAGCGACTTGGCGGCCTCGATCGCGTCGGCGCTGGCGCCGAGGAGGGCGGCGGCCCGCTCGACCCGGTCCTGCTGCTCCTGCAGGCGGACCTGGACCGCGACGCCCGCATCGCCCTGGCGCTGCTCGACCTCCCGCAGGGCCGCCATGATGGCGGCGAAGGAGGCCACGATCTTGTCGGCCCGCCCCGCGTCGTCGGGGCTCAGGTCGATGGCGTCGAAGTAATCGTCGAGGGCGTCGATCGCGGCCTTGGCCGGGACCCGCATCGCGTCCTGACTGCCGAGGCGCTTGAGGATCGCCGACAGCAGCCGGTACCGCTCGGCGACGGCCGCCCGGTCGCCCCCGGGGGCCTGCTCGCCGTTGCGCATCTCCAGCGCCCCCCGGACCGCCGAGCCCGCGAGCGACCCCGCGGTGGCGGCTTCCTTGAGCGCCTCGACGTTGTCCTGGAGCGCCAGGCTCGCCGCCGCGAGGCGGGCCTTCTGCGCCGCGCCGATCCGGCCGGCCGCCGCCTGCACGTCCGCGATCAGGCGCAGGTGCTCGGCCTGGACCCGCGCCTTGCGGTCCTGCTCCGCCGCGTAGGCGGCGCGGGTCTGCGCGAAGGCATCCATGCCGCGCGCCATCGCCTCCGCACCCGGCACGGCGGAGAGGCCGGAACGGGCCCGGGCGAGGCCGTCCGTCACCGCCTGCTCCCCGCGGCCACTGGCATCGTGCAGCGAGCGCTCGGCGGCGAGCGCGAGATCGCCGACGCGGCCCGCGAGCGTCTGCGCCGCGTTCGCGGTGTCCACGCGCTGGGCGAAGCCCGACAGGCTGACCCAGCCCGAGGCGGCGACGCCGGCGGTCAGCGCCAGCATCACCGAGAAGCCGCAGAGGAGGCGCGCCTTGATCGTCATCGGACCGTGAACCCGGAGCTTACCGTTACCGGAATCTTGGGTATGACACCCGGCTTAAGTCCGTATTAAAGCTTCGCCGGCCGGTTGATCTTGCGGCGCACAAAAATCATCGGCGGAGGCACGCGATCGGGCGCTCGGCCCGGAACGCGAACGATCTCTCCAGGCCGCGCTCTACTTGATGCGATTGGATAAAAAACAAGGCGCGTCTCCCCTTTCCCGATCGAGAGAGAGGAGACGCGCCTCGCTGGCCTGCGAACGGATCAGGCGGCACGCGTATCAGTGGCCGTGCTTGCAGTTCGGGCCGTGGACATGTCCGTGATCGTGCCCGTGGTGACCGTGATCATGGCTGTCGTGGCTATGGCCGTGGCTGTGTCCGTGATCGTGATGGGCGTGGTCGTGATGTCCATGAGCATGGTCGTGACCGTGATCGTCATGCTCGTGATGATCGTGCCCGTGGTCGTGACCGTGATGATGATGGTCGTGCCCGCAGGTGCTGTGGTCGTGGGCCTCCACCTCCTTCTCGGGGCGGAACGGGCGCTGGAGCGCGGTTGCGGTGCAGCCCTGGCCGCGGACCAGCTCCGCCACCACCGGGTCGTCGAGGACGTAGAGCGCGTCGGCCGTCACCTCGGCCTGGACGTGGTTGCTGCCGAGCTGCCAGGCGAGGCGGGTCAGGCGGGCCGGGTTCCCGGCCGTGACCGCGAGCAGGGCCTGGGGCGCGGCCAGCACGCGCACGAGCCGGCCGTCCTCCAGGCGCACCGCGTCGCCGTCCTCCAGCGTCGTCTCGCGGTCGAGGTCGAGCCGGAAGGCGAGGCCGCCCTTCGCCGTCAGCTCGGCGCTGCGGCGGGAGCGGGCGGCGTGGTCGAGGGCGACCTCGTCGGCGACGGCGTCGGGGCGCACGGCGGGTTTGCGGACGATGGTGGTGGCGCGCTGCATCGGGACCTCACGGGCATCATGCCGGGAATTTCGCCCCTCCTGTAGAGCATTTGCCGGGCCCGCGGCAGGTCCTCCGGCGCTCCCCGCCTGTGGCCCGGCTGCCGCACCTTAAGGAATCGTTACCCACCCGGACCCGGCACCGGGAACCATTGCACGGCCACGCTCATTTGGCGTTCGGCTGCGTTACGGCTAAGCTCGAATGCAGGGTGCGGGGTCGACGACCCGGTGCCGGACCGCGACATGCACGAGGGGAGAACTCCATGAAGAAGCTCATCGCCGCCACGATCGCCGGTGCCATGGCGCTGTCGCTCGGCGCCTGCAACACCCCGGGCGACCGCGCCGCGGGCGGCGCCGCGCTCGGCGGCCTGACGGGTGCCGCGATCGGCGCGGCGGCCACGGGCCGGGCCGGCGGTGCCCTGGCCGGCGGCCTGATCGGCGCGGCCGGCGGCGCCGTGGTCGGCGCGGCCACCGCTCCCCAGTGCCCCTACGGCACCTACCGCGACCCCTACGGCAACGTCTACTGCCGCTGATCGGCCTCGCGTGACGCCCCGGCGGCATGGTCCGCCGGGTGCGCTGCCACATTTCGCTGACGGCTCGGGGGCGCTACAAGGGCGTCATGACGCCCTTGCTTCCCCGAGATCCCACACGTCCCGCCAGCCCGCTCGAGAGCCGGAGGCGCGCGTGAGCCAGGGCGTCTGGGGCAAGCTCGGCGGTGCGGGCATCGGGCTCGCCGCCGGCGGTCCGCTCGGTGCGCTGATCGGCGCGGTGGCGGGCCATTTCCTCCTCGACCGCGAGGGCTCTCTGTTCGGGCCGACCCCGCGCGAGGTGGTGTTCACCACCGGCCTCGTCGCGCTGGCCGCCAAGATGGCGAAGTCGGACGGGGTGGTGACCCCCTCCGAGGTCGCGGCCTTCGCCGATCTCGTGCAGGTGCCCGACGACGAGCGCGCCGGGGTCGAGCGCCTGTTCGATCTCGCCAAGCGCACCACCAGCGGCTTCGAGGGCTATGCCCGCCAGGTCGCCGACGCCTTCCACGACGAGCCGGCCCTGCTCGAGGACGTGCTCGACGGCCTGTTCCACATCGCCAAGGCGGACGGCGCCGTCCACGAGAGCGAGGCGCGCTACCTTGCCGAGGTGGCGACGATCTTCGGCTTCGACGAGGCGCGCTTCGCCGCCATCACCGCCCGCCACCTGCGGCTCGCCGACGACCCCTACGAGGTGCTGGGGGCCGACCGCGCCCTCACCGACGCCGAGCTGAAGGCGCGCTACCGGGCGCTCGTCTCCGAGAACCATCCCGACCGGGCGATCGCCCGCGGCCTGCCGCCCGCCGCGGTGGCCATCGCGACCCGGCGCCTCGCCGCCATCAACGCCGCCTATGACCGCATCGCCGCCGAACGGCGCCTGAGCTGATCCTGATGAGCCTCACCCCCGACAGCCCGGTCGCCACCCAGGTGGTGCCCTCTCCCAATCACGACGAGCGGACCCTGCCGGTCGATGCGCTGATCCTGCACTACACCGGCATGGCGAGCGCCTCCGAGGCGCTGCTGCGGCTGTGCAACCCGCTCTCCAAGGTCTCGTCGCACTACCTCGTCTTCGAGCACGGCCGGGTGGTGCAGATGGTGCCGGAGGCCCGCCGCGCCTGGCATGCCGGGGTCTCGGCCTGGGAGGGCGTGCGGGACATGAACTCGCGCACGATCGGGATCGAGATCGCGCATCCGGGCCATGCCGAGGACGGCACCGTGGCCCCCTTCCCGGAGGCGCAGATGGCGGCGGTGACCGCGCTCTGCCGCGACATCCTTGGCCGCTGGCCGATCCGGGCCGACCGGGTGCTCGGGCATTCCGACATCGCGCCCGAGCGCAAGATCGACCCGGGCGAGAGCTTTCCGTGGCCCGCCCTCCACCGGGACGGCATCGGCCACTGGGTTCCCCGGCGCCGATCCGCGACGGGCGCTTCTTCTCGCAAGGAGATGCCGGCCAGCCGATCGAGGCGCTGCAATCGATGTTCGCGCTCTACGGCTACGACGTGCCGGTGAGCGGCACCTTCGATGCCCGGACGAAGGCGGTGGTCGCCGCCTTCCAGCGCCGTTTCCGCCCGGCCCGGGTCGACGGCGTCGCCGATGCCTCGACCATCACGACCCTGCGCGACCTGCTGGCGGCCAAACCCGCGTGACGTGAGGCCCGGGGCGGGGTCCTTTACCCCGCCGCCAGCCGCTTGCGCTGGACCTTGCCGTTCGGGGTCCGCGGCAACGTCTCCAGGAAGACGACCTCCCGCGGGCATTTGTAGGCGGCCAGCCGCTCGCCGCACCAGGCCAGCAGCGCGTCCCGTGCCGGGTCCGTGCCGGCTTTGGGCACCACGAAGGCGGCGATCACCCGCACGTCGTCGCGGACGGGCAACTCGGTGACCGCCACCTCCTGCACGTCCGGATGGCCGATCAGCACGCTCTCGACCTCGTTCGGCGACACGCGGTAGCCGAAGGCGTTCATGATGTCGTCGTTGCGGCCCTCGAACCAGACGTAGCCGTCGGCATCGAGCGACGCGAGGTCGCCGCCGGTGAACCAGTCGCCGCGCATCACCGCCGCCTCCTCCTCCGAACGGTTCCAGTAGCCGAGCATCAGGGCCGGGTCCGAGCGGTGGATGGCGAGCAGCCCGACCTCGCCCGCCGGCAGCGGCTCGGGCGGACCCTCGACGGGCAGGATCGCGACCCGCCGCCCCGGCTGCGGCTTGCCCGGGGAGCCGGGCCTGATCGGGACCTGCGGGCTCGTCGAGATGTAGGTCGAGATCTCGCTCATCCCGAGCGCCTCGTGGAGCGGCGTGCCGGTGGCCGCCTGCCACTCGGCGAGCAGCTGGGACGACAACGCCTCGCCCGCCGTGATGCCGTGGCGCAGGGACGAGAGGTCGTGGGCGGAAAGATCGGCGTATTTCAGGATCTGCCGGTAGAGGCTCGGCACCGCCGCGAACAGGGTGGCGCGGTGGCGGGCGATCAGGGCCGGCCACCGCGACGGATCGCGCGTGCCGTTGTAGAGCACCGTCGTGGCGCCGCGCGCCCAGGGGTCCTGGATGCCGACCCCGAGGGTGTAGGTCCAGTTCATGGTGCCGGCATGCAGCACCACGTCGTCCTCGCGCAGGCCGAGCCAGAAATCGTGCATCGGCCGCCGGCCCCAGATCGTGCGGTGGGCGTGCAGCACCCCCTTCGGCCGGCTGGTGGTGCCGGAGGTATAGACCAGCGTCGCCGGATCGTCCGCGGCGGTGTCGGCGTAGGACTCGATCGGCGGCCCGGCCCGCAGGCGGGCGATGTCGTCGCGCCGCAGCACGATCCGGCCGCGGCAGGCCTCCGGGTCGAGGGGGCACTCGTCGGCCGCCGCGATCACCGCGGCCCCGGAATCCTGCATCAGGAACGCCGCCTCGCCCGCCGTGAGCTGCGGCGAGGAGGGCTGCGCCACCAGCCCGGCGGCGAGCGCCGCGAAATAGGTGACGACGTAATCCGCGTCGTTGCCCATGCGGATCATCACCCGGGCACCCGGCGGCAGCCCGAGATCGCGCAACCCCGCCGCGACGCCCCGCACCGCCCGGTCGACCTCGGCGAAGGTCATCACCTCCGTCCGGCCGCCGTCGCCGGCCATGATCAGCGCCGGCTTGTCGCCGCGCTCCCGGGCATTGGCCTCCAGGCAGTAGCGGGCGCCGTTGAAGCGGGGCGGCGGCTGGCGGTCGTCGAGCAAGGCGCGGGCTCCGGGAGAGGGAGGGGAGCCTGTGCTAGCGCGGGGGTGGGGGTGGTGGCCAGGGGGTGGGCCGTGCGGGTGCGACAACCGCCGCGCATGCCCCCTCCCCCCATGACCCCTCCCCTTTTTGCGGCCGCGCCGTCCGGGGATGCTGCCGAGACGGGAAGAGCGCGGGATCCCGTCCCCCGTCTGGGCAGGGCTGCCGTGTCCAGGCAAGGAGGCCGTACGGGCATGCTCGATCGCCGGCGGTCCTCGGCATCCTGCGCTGGAGCGTGCGTCCGGATGAGACGACGTCGAGCAGCCGGCCGGGATGCGCAGGGAGGGCGCGCCGGGATCGAGGAAGGCGCCGGGTGCGGCGGACGCCGTCGTGACGGGGCGTGCCGCGCGGCAGATCGACGGACTCGGCCAGTGCATCCTGGCCGCCCGCACGGGAGAGGCGAGCCCGCGCTCGACCGATACGGGAACGGGTCGAGGGGATAGCGAGTCGGGGGGCGCCGCAGCGCCCCCGTCCTCCGCTCAGCCGTGGCTGCGGCCGAGCTGCTCCCGCGGCAGGTCGGCCGGGGGCGGGACCTGAGGCGTCGTACCGGCCTGCACCTCCGCCGCGCCGCGGGTGCGCCACAGGCTGTAGACCACGCCGCCGGCGAGCAGGACCACGGTCACCACCAGGGCGACCCAGGGCTGGATCTCGATCAGCTCGAAGGTGTCGGCCACCACGATCTTCAGGCCGATGAAGATCAGGATCAGGGCGAGCGCGGTCTTGAGGTAGGCAAAGCGGTCGACCATCGCCGCGAGCGCGAAATAGAGCGCGCGCAACCCCAAGATCGCGAAGATGTTCGAGGTGTAGACCACGTAGGTGTCGGTGGTGATGGCGAAGATCGCCGGCACGCTGTCGACGGCGAAGATCACGTCGGCGCCGTTCACCAGCACCAGCGCCAGGGCGAGCGGGGTCAGCCACAGGACCGGCTTGCCGGTCTTGGGATCGGGCTTGCGAACCGTGAAGTTCTGGCCGTCGAGCTCGTCGGTCACGCGCATGTGCTTGCGCATGAAGGCGGTGAAGCGGTCGGCGGACTTGTTCTCGCCCTCCTCCTCGTCGCCGGAGACGAGCATCTTGATGCCGGCATAGATCAGGAAGGCGGCGAAGATCGTCAGCACCCATTCGGCCTGGTGGACCAGCGCGGCGCCGAGCCCGATCATCAGGCCGCGCAGCACGATCGCCGCCAGGATGCCCCAGAGCAGCACCCGGTGCTGCGCGTTGCGGGGGATGCCGAGATAGCCGAAGATCACCGCGATGACGAAGACGTTGTCCATCGACAGCGACTTCTCGACGATGAGGCCGGCGAGGTATTCCTGGCCCGCCTGCGGACCGAGATACCACCATACCCAGCCGCCGAAGAGGAGGCCGAGGGTGAGGTAGAAGGCGGTGAGGAGCAGGCTCTCCTTGACGCCGATCTCGCGGCTCTTGTCGCGGTGCAGGAGACCGAGATCGAGGGCGAGCAGGATGAAGATGACGGCGTGGAAGCCCAGCCACATCCAGATCGGCTTGCCGAGCCACGTCATATACAGAAAATCGACCATCGCGGGACCGTGATGCTTCGAGGAAGAAAGCATCGGCTCCGACATCACGAGCGCGCTTGAGCGCCGCTCGCCAGAGGGGCCCGCAGCCGATAGGGGCGACTTATGTCCCCGATGGCGGCGGATCAAGGGCAGCCGGGGCCGGCAGCCACGCTCTTATTTTTCGTGTCCTGTCGCGGCGGCAGGTTGACAGGCCGGCCCGCGTCGCGGCCTTCCGCAGGACATGACACAGGCGAGCATCCATGTGGCGGTGGTCGGCGGAGGCCCCGCAGGCCTCTCGGCGGCCGAGATCCTGGCGGAGGCGGGCTTGCGGGTCACCGTGATCGAGCGGATGCCCTCCCCTGCCCGCAAGCTGCTGATCGCCGGGCGCGGCGGCCTCAACCTCACCCACAGCGAGCCGCTGGAGCGCTTCCTCGCCCGCTACGCCCCGCCGGAGCGACGCCTCGACGCGGCGATCCGCGCGTTTCCGCCCGACGCCCTGCGCGACTGGTGCGAGGCCTTGGGCCAGCCGACCTTCGTCGGATCGAGCGGCCGGGTGTTTCCGCAGGCCTTCAAGGCCTCGCCGCTGCTGCGGGCCTGGCTCGGCCGGCTCGACCGCCTCGGCGTCGTCTTGCGCACCCGCACCCGCTGGACCGGCTGGAATGCGGACGGCACCCTCACGCTTGCGGGCGAGCACGGCGCGGAGACCCTGGAGGCGGACGCCGTGGTCCTGGCGCTCGGCGGCGCGAGCTGGCCGCGGCTCGGCTCGGACGGGACCTGGGTGCCGGTGCTGGAGGAAGACGGCGTCGCGGTCAGCCCGCTGCGCCCGGCCAATGCGGGCTTCACCGCCGATTGGTCGCCGGTCTTCGCCGAGCACTTCGCCGGCGCACCGCTCAAGCGCATCGCGCTCCGCCTCGGTGCCAGCCAGGTGCGAGGCGAGGCGGTGATCACCCGGGACGGCATCGAGGGCGGCGCGGTCTACGCGCTCTCGCGCCCGATCCGCGAGGCGATCGAGGCGCGGGGCGAGGCGATCGTGGCTCTCGACCTGCGGCCGGACCTCGACGACGCGGCGCTGACCCGACGCCTCGCGGGAGCGCGGCCGAAGGAATCCCGCGCCACGATCCTGCGCAAGGCGGCCAGCCTCAACCCGCCGGCCGCCGGCCTGCTGCGCGAGGCCGTGCGCGCGTTGCCGACGGATCCCGCCTCCCTGGCGGCACTGATCAAGGCGGTGCCGCTGCGGCTCACGGGCCTGCGGCCGATCGAGCGGGCGATCTCGAGCGCCGGCGGCGTCGCCTTCTCAGGCCTCGACGACCGCTTCATGCTGCGGGCGCGCCCCGGCACCTTCCTCGCCGGCGAGATGCTCGACTGGGAGGCGCCGACCGGCGGCTACCTGCTCCAGGCGAGCTTCGCCAGCGGACGGGCGGCGGCGCAGGGGGTGCTGGCGTGGCTCAGGGAACGCTGAGGGATCGGCGCTCGCTCCCATCGCTCCGACCTCGATCACGCCCTCCGCGTCATCCCGGGGCCGCGCAGCGGAACCCGGGATCCGTAACCGCTGACGGTACCGGAAAGGACTGTCAGCGTTCCGCTTCGTCCTGCATCCTCGGCGGTGATGGATCCCGGGTTCTCGCCTGCGGCGAGCCCCGGGATGACGTTGGAAGGTCTGAGACTGGTATGGTCAGTCGGACAGGTCTGAACCGACCTCCGGACGATCCCGTCCGGAGGTGATAGAGGGGAGCGTCTAGAACAGCCCCTCGATCCGCCCTTCGGCATCGAGGCGGATCCCTTCCGCCGCCGGCACCTTGGGCAGGCCCGGCATGGTCATGATCTCCCCGCAAATCGCCACCACGAAGCCGGCGCCCGCAGAGAGGCGCACGTCGCGCACCGCCACGACGTGGCCGCTCGGCGCGCCCATCAGGGTCGGGTCGGTGGAGAACGAGTACTGGGTCTTGGCCATGCAGACCGGCAGGTTCCCGTGGCCGTCCTGCTCGAAGGCCGCGAGCTTCGCCGCCGCCTTCGATTCCACCTGGATGTCGGCGGCGCCGTAGAGCGTCTTCGCGATGGTGCGGATCTTGTCCTCGAGCGGCATCGCGTCCGGATAGGCGAAGCGCGGCGCCGCGGCCGCGCCGCCATCGGCCAGGCTCGACACGGCATGGGCCAGGGCCTCGGCCCCGGCGCCGCCCTCGGCCCAGTGCCGGCAGGTGATCGCCTCGACGTCGAGGCGGTCGCGGCAGAGCGCCTTGAGGGCGGCGTGCTCGGCCTCGGTATCGGCGTGGAAGTGGTTGACCGCCACCACCACCGGCGCGCCGAAGCGGCGCACGTTCTCGACGTGGCGGGCGAGGTTGGCGAAGCCCCGCTCCAGGGCCTCGACGTTCTCGGTGCCGAGATCCGACTTGGCGACGCCGCCATGCATCTTGAGGGCGCGCACGGTGGCCACGATCACCACCGCGGAGGGGCTCAGGCCCGCCTGCCGGCACTTGATGTCGAAGAACTTCTCCGCCCCGAGATCGGCACCGAAGCCGGCCTCGGTCACCACGTAGTCGCCGAGCTTGAGGCCCGCGCGGGTCGCGATCACCGAGTTGCAGCCATGGGCGATGTTGGCGAAGGGCCCGCCATGGATCAGCGCCGGGCTGCCTTCGAGGGTCTGGACCAGGTTGGGCTGCAGCGCGTCCTTGAGCAGCACCGTCATCGCGCCGGTGGCCTTGAGGTCGGCGAGCGTCACGGCTTTCCGGTCGCGGTCCTCCGCCACCACGATCCGGCCGAGGCGCGCCTCGAGGTCGGCGAGGTCGCGGGCGAGGCAGAACACCGCCATCACCTCGGAGGCGACCGTGATGTCGAAGCCGTCCTCGCGCGGATAGCCGTTGGCGACGCCGCCGAGGCTCTGGGTGATGTTGCGCAGCGCTCGGTCGTTCATGTCGAGCACGCGCCGGAACGCCACCCGGCGCAGGTCGATGCCGAGCTTGTTGCCCCAGTAGATGTGGTTGTCGATCAGCGCCGCTGCGAGGCTGTGGGCCGAGGTGATGGCGTGGAAGTCGCCGGTGAAGTGGAGGTTGATCGCCTCCATCGGCACCACCTGGGCCTTGCCGCCGCCGGCCGCCCCGCCCTTCATGCCGAAACAGGGCCCGAGCGAGGGCTCGCGCAGGCAGATCACCGTCTTGCGGCCGATGCGGTTGAGCGCGTCGCCCAAGCCCACCGTGGTGGTGGTCTTGCCCTCGCCGGCCGGCGTCGGGCTGATCGCCGTGACCAGGATCAGCTTGCCCTCGGGCTTCGATTCCAGGCCCCGGATATGGGCGTGGTCGATCTTGGCGATGTGCCGCCCGTAGGGGTGCAGGGCGTCGTCCGGGATGCCGAGGCGCTCCGCGACGGCGGTGATCGGCTGGAGGGTGGCCGCGCGGGCGATCTCGATGTCGGTCGGCATTGGGTCCCGATCGTTGTTCTGGAGCCGGAGGGAGGCGGCTTGGCGTGGCGGGGATTTTAGGCGGAGGCCGCCCTTGTCGAAAAGATCAAATCGCTTGAGCAGGATACTCAGAAAAATTGAAGACCCTCGCGCGGGTTGCGAACAGGCGCGTAGCGCTCGGACGCCGCCGTTAGCCATGCCGGCAGATCGCCGCCGCACGGGCGCGAAGGCTTCACCATTGCGACCCCAGGGTAGCGCCGTTGCGGGCCGACGGGTCGAGCGGAGGAGAATGGGATGGCCTTCTGGCTGCGGGCCGGGCTGGTGATCGGCGCGATCTACTACCTGTCGCCCCTGCGCCTCGGCGAGGCGCCCTCCCCGGCCCGGACGGCGCAGGCCGCCCCGACATTCGCGGAACTCGCTGGACCGGTCCTCGACAAGATGCCCGAGTCGCTTCGGCCCGACTTCCTACGACCCGACGCCTTGCGCGCCCGGATGGTCGAGGCCGCCGCCGCGGAAGCCGGGCGCGCCCTCGGAACGGGCCTGCACGCCGCCGCGACGGAGGCGGGTCGTGCGCCCTCCCGCGATACCCTGACGGCCCATGACCGGCAGCCGGCCTGGCGCGGCGCCGCCGAGCGGGAGATGCGCTGACCGGTTTCCGTCACGATGAGGAATCGATCGGGTGACTCATTTCCACCCACGTCCTTGTCCACTCACGTCCTCGTCCTGAGAGCCTGCTTGAGCAGGATTTCTACCCAATATTTGAGGCAGGCGGGATCATCCTGCCCACTAACCTCATCCTGAGGTGCGAACGAAGTGAGCCTCGAAGGAGGGCTCCAGGGATCACGTAGATTTCTGGAGCCCTCCTTCGAGGCTCCTTACAGTCGCACCCCAGGATGAGGTGAAATGGTAGGATATCTCCTGATTTTTCTCGATTTTCGTCGAATCACACTGCTCAAATAGGCTCCGAGGTCGCACACGGCATCGAAGAATTCGTTTCAATGATACACCGGCAAGTCAAACACGCCCTCGGCAGAGGCGACCATTGCTGGTGTTGCGCCATATCGTGTATCGCAACCGATCCGGCGGAGCGACCGGAGCGACGCACGGAAACCTTGTTTCGTGCTGGACGCAGATTCCGCCCGTGGGAAGGCTCTGCGCTCGTCTGCGGAACCGGCCCGGCGCGCTGCGGGTTGGGAGATTGTCGAACCGCTCGATCGTTCGAAGCCGGCTCCCTTCGCAGCGCTCTCGCTTCCGGCGCGGGCCCGATCGGTCAAGCTTTCGCCCGTCATGGTCGCGGGCGAATCGGTCAGTCCCGGCTCTCTCGCAGCCGCATCACGCAGATTCGCTGCAACGCACGTCATTCCACCTTGCGCCGCACCATACCCGGCGTGCGTTGGCGCACGGGGATGTGCTTCGCGTGCTGCTAGAACCATCGTCGCCGTCGCAGGACGCCGCCACCGTCTTTAGGTGGGCGGCCGTAACTTTTTCTTGCGTGGCGACGCGCGGTACGGAACTGTGCAAGTTCTTCACCGTTACTGGTGCTCTAGCGTGAGTATGCGTACCCCTATCAGCCACGGGCCGCGCGCCCGGGGGACCACCATGCCCGATTTCGAGTCACGGAACCTCGACGACGCCGAGAGCCTCGCCCGCCTCGCCGAGCTTCTTCATCCCACCAAGGTCGCCCGCACCGAGGCCAAGGCCCGCGGGCGCCGTCGTGCCGCGGCCGGCTTCCTGCCCGAGCGGGGACCCGTTCAAACGGGTCAACCGGTATCGGCGCTGCAGGACGCCTGAGCCGGGACGCCCGAGCCGAAACGACCCGGGCGTGCCGCCTACCAGGCCTGCGGCGTGATCACACCCTTGCTGGTCACCACGACCCAGGACCGTCCGCGACGCTCGATCGCCTCGACCCGGCCGGCGCCCGGCAGCGTGTCGCCCGGGCCGACCTCCACGAGCCGGCGGTTGCGGTTCTCGATCATCGCCATCCCGTCATAGACGTCGCGCAACACCCAGCCCTCGATGGTGCCGGGCTTGGCGGCGGGTGCCGGCTTGTCGGGCAGGCTGCCGGTGAGGGCCGGTTCCGCCGCCGCGTGCTTCGCCGGGGCTGCTACGGCCGCGACCGGTGCGGGGGCCTGCGCGGCGGGGACCTGATGCGCGACGGGGGCCTGCACGGCGGGGAGTTGCGCGCTGGAACCCTGGCGCTTGTCCAGCTTGTCGGTCAGCGCCGCGAGGCGGGCGGCCTGCTCGCGGTCGGCCTGGTCCTGGCGCTCGGCCATGGCGGTCAGCCGCTCGGTCAGGGCCGCGACCTTGCCGGCGAGGTCGCCGTCCTGGCGCTGCACCCGCTCCAGGCGCTCGGCGATCTGGCCGAGGCGGGCATGGGCCTCGGCGCGGCCCTTGTCGGCGGTGTCGTGGGCCTGGATCGTGCGGTCGCGCAGGAGCGAGAGATCGGTGGCGAGACGCGCGGATTCGGCGGTGCCGGCCTCGATCCGGCTGGCGAGCCGCGCCCATTCGGCCTGCGGCACGCCGGCACCGCCGCCCTGGACGGCGCCCATCAGCGCCACCGTGGCGCCGCCCGCGAGCGCGCCGATGCACCCGGCACAGAGCAGGCCCGCGAGGGTCGTCGTCGACAGCTTCGGCCACCCGGACAGGCCCGCGACACGGCTCCTGACCGTTCCGGTTTTGGCCGCGCCGACCTTGGCCGCGCCGACCTTGGCCGAACCGGGCACCGCATCGTCCGGGGCAGCCGCCGCACCGGCCGGAGCCGGCGCGCCGGCAACGTCGTTCTGATCCACCATGACCCGAGCTTCCCAGAGATCCAGGAAGGTTTGGGTAACCATGTTTGCTTAACCACTGGTTACCACGCCCGGGCGGCGCGCGGAGCGATCCGGGCCCCGCTGGCCCGGATCGCTCCTCCTGCCTATGCCAGCGCCGGCAGCACCCGCTCGATCTCGGCCCGGTGCGGCTCGAGGAAGGCCGGCAGCTTCAGGGCCTCGCCCAGCGCCTCCGCCGGCTCATCGGCGGCAAAGCCCGGCGCATCGGTGGCGATCTCGAACAGCACGCCGCCGGGCTCGCGGAAGTAGACCGAGCGGAAGTAGTTGCGGTCGCGCTGCTCGGTCACCTGGAGGCCGAGGGCCCCGGCCCGCTCCGCCATCTCGGCCTGGCCCGCGTCGTCGGCGGCCCGGAAGGCGATGTGGTGGACCGAGCCGCCGCCGGAGCGCCCGGGCAGGAAGTCGCCGACCTCCCGCAGGGTGACGTGACCGCCGAGCCCGGCCGTACCCTCGTAGCGGATGAGCGAACCCTCCCGCCCCGTCTCGGTCCAGCCGAACACCTCGGTCAGCACCCGGGCGGTGGGCGCGGCCTGGCGCAGCATCAGGGTCACGCCGTGGAAGCCCCGCACCGCATGCTCGGCCGGCACGTCCGATCCACCCCAGGCCGGCTCGGCCTCCGCGCCGGCGACGCCGACGAGCGCGAGACGCATCCCGTCGGGATCGCGGAACGGCAGCACCGTCTCGCCGAAGACCTTGGCCGGCGCCTCGAAGGCGATGCCGGCCGCGACCAGCCGGTGCGTCCAGTAGCCGATCGAGCCCTCCGGCACCCGGAACGCCGTCTCCTCGGTCTGGCCGATCCCGACCCGGCCAGGGGCGACGTGCTCCCAGGGGAAGAAGGTCAGGATCGTGCCGGGGGCGCCGTCCGCGTCGCCGTAATACAGGTGGTAGGTGCCCGGATCGTCGAAGTTGACGGTCTTCTTGACGAGCCGCAGCCCCAGCACCCGGGTGTAGAAGTCGACGTTGCGGCGCGCCGGGCCCGAGATGGCGGTGACGTGGTGCAGGCCGGCAGAGGCGATTTCGGTGGTGGTCATGGTCGGGAACTCCCGGTGGGCGGGCCGGCGGGAGAAAGCCGCCGGGATCGCCGCGATGGAGGCAATCTAGGACTTGCCCCGGCGCGCCAAAATAGAAACAATCGAAACCCATCGTTTCTGGACACAGCCCATGGCGCTGCCCGATTTCGAGGCCTGGGCGATCTTCGCGCGGGTGGCGCAGACCGCCTCGTTCTCCCGCGCCGCGACCGAGCTCGGCCTGTCGAAGGCCACGGTCTCGAAGGCGGTGAGCCGGCTCGAGCGGCGCCTGGGCGCCTCCCTCCTGCACCGCACCTCGCGGCGCCTGGCGCTGACCGAGGCCGGGCGCCTCGCCCTCGACGGCGCCGCCCGCATCCTGGCGGCGGGCGAGGCGGCGGAAGCGGAAGCCGTGGCGCAATCGGCGACGCCCCGGGGGCTGGTGCGCTTCGCCGCTCCGATGTCGTTCGGCCTCGCCCACGTCGCGCCCCTCCTGCCCGACTTCCTCGCCGCGCATCCGGAGGTCGCCGTCGACCTGCACCTGAGCGATGCGCAGGTCGACCTCGTCGGCGATGGCTTCGATCTGGGCTTGCGCATCGCGGCGCTCGCCGATTCGAGCCTGCGCCTGCGCCGGCTCTGCGCCGTCGGCCGCTCGCTGGTCGCGGCCCCCGCCTATCTCGATCGGGCCGGGCGGCCGGAGCACCCGCGCGACCTCGGCGACCATACCTGCCTCGGCTACGCCTACCTGCCGAATCCGGAGCGCTGGCATTTCCACGATGCGAGCGGGGCCGAGGTCACGGTGACGCCCGCCGGCCGCTTGCGGGCGAACAATGCCGACGCCCTGACGCCGGCCCTGCGCGCCGGCCTCGGCCTCGCGGTCCAGCCGGATTTCCTGGTCTGGGACGACCTGCGCGCCGGGCGGTTGGAGCGGGTGATGCCGGGCTGGGCGCCGCCGCCGGTCGGGCTCAACCTCTTGATGCCGCCGGGCGCCGCCCGGCCGGCCCGGGTCACCGCCCTGGTGTCGTTCCTGGAACGCCGGCTCGCCGCGGCCCCTTGGGCGACGGACACTCGGGCAACGGACACTCGAGCGACGGAACCCTGGACAACCGAGCCGCGGGGGCCGCCGCAAGCAACAAAATCGGCGCGCCGTAACATTGCGGCTTTACATTGCCGCCGGAATGGCCGAGGGGGCGCATACGACCTTCGTCGTAGGCCGGAAGGCGGGGGCACGCGACGCGCCCGCCCTCCGGCTTGTTAGACTAGGTCGTTGATTTCACCGCATTTTTTGAATCCCGATTGGGTTCCCCCAAGGGCCAAAAGGTGCTCTAAGCTCGGTGTGGGGGCCGAGGGGGAAGAATGCGATGAAGTTCCGCGTCGAGGTCGATTGCACCCCGGTCGAGGCACGCCAGTTCGTGGGTCTTCCCAACGTCGAGCCGCTCCAGGCGGCGGTGATGGCCGAGGTCGAGCGGCGCATGATGGCCGAGATGGACCGTTTTTCGCCCGACGCGATCATGCGCAGCTGGTTCACCGTCTTTCCGCAGGGCGCGGACCAGATGCAGAACATGTTCCTCAAGATGTTCCAGCAGGGCTTCGGCGCATCACAGACCCCGCCGACGAAGTCCGAGTCCTGAACCCGGCCGATACCCTCATGCCTCGCCGGCCCGATGGTTGTTCCGGGTTTCCGCACCGCAGCAAGACGGATGATGCGGATGCCCGGAACCCCGATCACCGCCGGATGAGCTAAACCCTTGCAAAGTCAATCGAGTTGCGAAAGCATCGCGGTGGCACGAACAATGCTGACACCTGCGGCAACTCGACCCGCCGATCGAGTAAGACCCTAGGGAGGATAACGTGGAACGCAGTCGCGATCTCGACCCGGTCGAGACCCAGGAGTGGCTCGATTCGCTCGACGGCGTGCTGGAGGTCGAGGGCCCGGATCGGGCGCACTTCCTCATCGAGCAGGTCATCGAGGGCGCCCGCAAGAAGGGCGCGCCGGTGCCGTACTCGGCCAATACGGCGTACCTGAACACGATTCCGGTCGACAAGCAGCCCCCCCATCCGGGGGATCGGATGATCGAGCACCGCATCCGCTCGGCGATCCGCTGGAACGCGATCGCGATCATCCTGCGCAACAACAAGGATTCGTCGGAGCTGGGCGGCCACATCGCCAGCTTCCAGTCGGCCGCGACCCTCTACGACACCGGCTTCATGCATTTCTGGCACGGCGCCGAGGGTGACCGTGGTGGCGACCTGATCTACGTCCAGGGCCATTCCTCGCCGGGCATCTATGCCCGCGCCTACCTGGAAGGCCGCCTGACCGAGGAGCAGCTGCTGAGCTTCCGCCAGGAAGTCGGCGGCAACGGCCTCTCGTCCTACCCGCATCCCTGGCTGATGCCGGATTTCTGGCAGTTCCCGACCGTCTCGATGGGTCTCGGCCCGCTGATGGCGATCTACCAGGCCCGCTATCTCCGCTACCTGCACCACCGCGGCCTCGCCAACACCGACGGCCGCAAGGTGTGGGCGTTCATGGGCGACGGCGAGATGGACGAGCCGGAGTCGCTCGGCGCGATCTCGCTCGCCTCGCGCGAGAAGCTCGACAACCTGGTCTTCGTCATCAACTGCAACCTGCAGCGCCTCGACGGCCCGGTGCGCGGCAACGGCAAGATCGTCCAGGAGCTGGAGGCCAACTTCCGCGGCGCCGGCTGGAACGTCATCAAGGTGCTGTGGGGCTCGGGCTGGGACCAGCTGCTGGCCCGCGACACCACCGGCATGCTGGCGCGCCTGATGGAAGAGTGCGTCGACGGCGAGTACCAGGACTTCAAGTCGAAGAACGGCGCCTATATCCGCGAGCACTTCTTCGGCAAGTACCCGGAGACCGCCGCCCTGGTGAAGGACTGGAGCGACGAGGACATCTGGCGGCTCACCCGCGGCGGCCACGACCCGAGCAAGGTCTTCGCGGCCTATTCCGCGGCCGTGAAGCACAAGGGCCAGCCGACCCTCATCCTCGCCAAGACCGTCAAGGGCTACGGCATGGGCGAGGCCGGTGAGGCGCAGAACATCACCCATCAGCAGAAGAAGATGGGCGAGGCGGTGCTCAAGCAGTTCCGCGACCGCTTCGGCATCGACCTCAACGACGACCAGATCGCCGAGATCCCGTTCATCCGCTTCCCCGAGGGGTCGCCGGAGCACACCTATCTGATGGAGCGCCGCAAGGCGCTCGGCGGTCCGCTGCCGGCCCGGCGGGCGAAGTCTCAGGCCCTCCAGATCCCGCCTCTGGAGGCCTTCTCGGCCCAGCTGAAGGAGACCGCGGGCCGCGAGATCTCCACCACCATGGCGTTCGTGCGGGTGCTCAACACCCTGCTGCGCGACAAGAACATCGGCAACCGCATCGTGCCGATCGTGCCCGACGAGAGCCGGACCTTCGGCATGGAGGGCATGTTCCGCCAGTTCGGCATCTTCAGCCAGGTCGGCCAGCTCTACCGGCCCGAAGACGCCAACCAGCTGATGTACTATCGCGAGGACGAGAAGGGCCAGATGCTCCAGGAGGGCATCAACGAGGCCGGCGCGATGTCGTCCTGGATCGCGGCCGCGACCTCGTACTCGCATTCCGACGCGCCGACGATCCCGTTCTACATCTACTACTCGATGTTCGGGTTCCAGCGCATCGGCGACCTCGCCTGGGCCGCCGGCGACATGCGCGCCCGCGGCTTCATGATCGGCGGCACCGCCGGCCGCACGACCCTGAACGGCGAGGGCCTCCAGCACGAGGACGGCCACAGCCACCTGATCTCGGCCACCATCCCGAACTGCGTCTCCTACGACCCGACCTTCTCCTACGAGGTGGCGGTGATCGTGCAGGACGGCCTGCGCCGGATGTATGCCGAGCAGGAGGACGTGTTCTACTACATCACGGTGATGAACGAGAACTACGAGCATCCCGGCATGCCCGAAGGGGCCGAGGCCGGGATCCTCAAGGGCATGTACCTGTTCCGCGAGGGCAAGGCCGGTGCGGCGAACCGGGTGCAGCTGATGGGCTCGGGCACGATCCTGCGCGAGGTCATCGCCGGGGCCGAGTTGCTGGAGCAGGATTTCGGCGTCAGCGCCGACATCTGGTCCTGCCCGAGCTTCACCGAGCTGCGCCGCGAGGCGATGGCGGTGGAGCGCTGGAACATGCTGCACCCGACCGAGACGCAGAAGACGTCCTACGTCGAGACCTGCCTGTCGAGCCGTCAGGGCCCGGTGATCGCGGCGACCGACTACATGCGTCTCTTCGCCGACCAGATCCGCCCCTACGTGCCGGGCCGCTACAAGGTGCTCGGCACCGACGGCTTCGGCCGTTCGGATTACCGGGTGCGCCTGCGCGAGTTCTTCGAGGTCAACCGCTACTGGGTCGTCGTCGCGGCGCTCAAGAGCCTGGCCGAGGAGGGCGCCGTGCCGGCCGCCAAGGTCGCCGAGGCGATCGCCAAGTACGGGCTGAACCCGGAGAAGCCGGCCCCCTGGACGGTGTGATTGGTCAAGACGTGCGAGGTCCCCTCTCCCGGAGGTCCGTTCGGTTTCACACGTCTCCTCTGAGAGCTAACCCCCTGTAAATTCGTGCGCCTTCCCCTCCCCCCTGTGGGGAGGGGTCAGGGGTGGGGGTGGTTCCGCGTAAAGCTATGCGGTGCCTCCTGCACCACCCCCACCTCTAACTCCTCCCCACAGGGGGGGAGGAGAGGTGCGCGCCTTCCAGGGGAAGAGAGCAATCAGACCGAGTTGTGGAGATGCGATAGCGGATGCCCTGGCGAGGGCGGCCTCGCGCGTCGGGAATTCCATCTTCGTAAAGACGTATTAAGCAAATCAATCGGGAGAGTGCGCAGTGTCGATCGAGGTCAAGATCCCGGATATCGGTGATTTCAAGAACATCCCGATCATCGAGATCCTGGTGAAGGAAGGCGACACCATCGGGGCCGAGGACCCGATCGTGTCGCTCGAATCCGACAAGGCGACGATGGAGGTCCCCTCCCCGTCGGCCGGCGTGATCGAGAAGATCCTGGTCAAGGTCGGCGACACGGTGAGCGAAGGCAGCCCGGTCCTGCTCCTGAAGGGCGAGAGCGAGGAGAAGGCGCCGGCCGCCGCCGCTGCCGCGACCCCGAGCGCCGGTGCGGCGCCCGCCGCCGACACCGCCGCCCTGATGCCGAAGCAGGAGCCGGATCCGGCCAAGCCCGCCGCTCCCCCGGTCGCGGCTCCGGCTTCGTCGGCGCCCGACTTCTCGAACGTCCATGCCAGCCCGGCCGTGCGGCGGCTTGCCCGCGAGCTCGGCGTCGACCTCAACGGCATCAAGGGCTCCGGCGAGAAGGGCCGGATCACCAAGGAGGACGTGAAGGGCTCGCTGGTGCGCTCGGCCGCGCCTGCGCCGGCCGCCGGCACGGCTGTCGCCACCGGCAGCATGGGCATCCCGGAGATCCCGGCGGTCGACTTCTCGAAGTTCGGCCCGACCGAGGTCAAGCCGCTGCCGCGGATCAAGAAGATCTCCGGCCCGCACCTGCACCGCGCCTGGCTCAACGTGCCGCTCGTCACCCATTCGGACGAGTCGGACATCACCGAGACCGACGCCTACCGCAAGGAACTCGACACCGCCGGCAAGGACAAGGGCTATCGCGTCACCCTGCTGTCGTTCCTCATCAAGGCCGCGGTCTCGGCCCTGCGTCAGCACCCGGAGTTCAATTCGTCGCTGAACCCCGAGAAGGACGCGCTGATCCTCAAGAAGTACTACAACATCGGCGTCGCCGTCGACACGCCGGACGGCCTCGTCGTCCCGGTGGTCAAGGATGCCGACCGCAAGGGCATCGTCGAGATCAGCCAGGAGCTCGGCTCGCTGTCGAAGAAGGCCCGCGACGGCAAGCTCGGCAGCGCCGACATGCAGGGCGCCACCTTCACGATCTCGTCGCTCGGCGGCATCGGCGGCACCGGCTTCACGCCGCTCGTCAACGCCCCCGAGGTCGCGATCCTGGGCGTCGTGCGCTCCAAGATGGCCCCGGTGTGGAACGGCTCCGAGTTCAAGCCGCGGCTGATGCTGCCGCTCTCGGTCTCCTACGACCACCGCGTGATCGACGGCGCGCTGGCCGCGCGCTTCACCCGCCACCTCGCCCACGTCCTCGAGGACGTCCGGCGCCTCGTCGTCTGACGAACCCCGCAGCGAGGTGATCCGATGAGCAACGAAGTCCGTCTGCCGGATATCGGCGACTTCAAGAACGTCCCGGTGATCGAGGTGCTGGTCAAGGCCGGCGACACGATCGCGGTCGACGACACCATCGTCGTCCTGGAATCCGACAAGGCGACCATGGACGTCCCCTCCTCCGTGGCCGGCAAGGTCGCGGAGGTGAAGATCAAGCCCGGCGATACGGTCACGCAGGGCGATCTGCTGCTGGTGCTGGAGGGCGCGGCCTCGGGCGCCGCGCCGGCCAAGCCCGAGGTCGCCGAGAAGGCGGCCCCGGCGCAAAGCTCGGCTCCGGCGGCCGGCGGATCGCCGCTCGCGGCGGGTGCGGGCCAGGCGGGCTACGGCTCGCCCGCCACCGCCGGCGGGCAGGGAGCCTCCGCGGCGCCCGCCCCCAAGGGCGCGGCCCCGGTCTCCGGCGAGGCGATGCGGGCCGAGGTGCTGGTGCTCGGCGCCGGCCCCGGCGGCTACACGGCGGCGTTCCGCGCCGCCGATCTCGGCAAGAAGGTGATCCTGGTCGAGCGCTGGGCGAGCCTCGGCGGGGTGTGCCTCAACGTCGGCTGCATCCCCTCGAAGGCCCTGCTCCACGCCGCCAAGGTGATCGACGAGAGCCAGGCGATGGCCTCGCACGGCATCAGCTTCGCGGCACCGCAGATCGACATCGATCGCTTGCGGAGCTGGAAGGAGGGCGTGGTCAAGCGCCTGACCGGCGGCCTCGGGGGTCTGGCCAAGCAGCGCAAGGTGACGGTGGTGACCGGCACCGCCCGCTTCGTCAGCCCGCACCAGATCGCGGTCGAGCACGAGGGCAAGACGACGATCATCGGCTTCGACAACGCGGTGATCGCCGCCGGGTCCGAGCCGATCAAGATGCCGTTCATCCCGCATGACGACCCGCGGGTGATCGACTCGACCGGGGCGCTGGAGCTCGACGGGGTGCCGAAGCGGCTCCTGGTCATCGGCGGCGGCATCATCGGCCTCGAGATGGCGACGGTCTACCACGCGCTCGGGTCCAAGGTGACCATCGTCGAGCTGATGGACCAGATCATCCCGGGCGCCGACAAGGACATCGTGACGCCGCTCTTCAAGCGGATCTCGAAGCAGTACGAGGCGATCCACCTCAAGGCCAAGGTCACGGCCGTCGAGGCGCTGCCCGAAGGCCTCAAGGTGACGTTCGAGGGCGGCTCGGCGCCGGCCACCGACACCTTCGACAAGATCCTGGTCTCGGTCGGCCGCCGTCCCAACGGCAAGCTGATCGGCGCCGAGGCCGCCGGCGTCGCGGTGGACGAGCGGGGCTTCATCCCCGTCGACAAGCAGATGCGGACCACCGCCCCGCACATCTTCGCCATCGGCGACGTGGTCGGCCAGCCGATGCTCGCCCACAAGGCGGTGCATGAGGGCAAGGTCGCGGCGGAAGCGGCGGCCGGCAAGAACTCGTTCTTCGACGCCAAGGTGATCCCGTCGGTGGCCTACACCGATCCGGAGGTGGCCTGGGTCGGCCTGTCCGAGACCGAGGCCAAGGCCAAGGGCATCAAGATCGGCAAGGGCGTGTTCCCCTGGGCGGCGAGCGGCCGCTCGCTGTCGCTCGGGCGCGACGAGGGCCTGACCAAGGTGCTGTTCGACGAGGAATCGAACCGCATCGTCGGCTGCGGCATCGTCGGCCCCTCGGCCGGCGACCTGATCGCCGAAGCGGCGCTCGCCATCGAGATGGGGGCGGATGCCGAGGATATCGGGATGACCATCCACCCGCACCCGACCCTGTCGGAGACGGTCGGCATGGCGGCCGAGGCCTTCGAGGGCACGATCACCGACCTCTACATGCCGAAGAAGAAGGCGCATTGAGGCAGGTCTTCGGGGCGGGGCGGCGGTAACTCTGCCGCCCCGCTACCGGATATCCTCACGGTGAGTGAGTATTCCCCCTCTCCCCGCGGCCGGCAGAGCTGCCCGGGAAAGGAATGGCGCGGGCTGCCCCCTCCCCGCTCTGCGGGGGAGGGTGGCGAGCGGAGCGAGCCGGGAGAGAGGACGCCGCTTCCGGAGAGGTCGCGACCTCCATGAAGTGCGATCCCTAGATCAGCGTCGCGCTGCCCCTCTCCCGCCCCACTCCGTGGGGCACCCTCCCCCGCAGAGGGGGAGGGTTCGCCCGCGCTTCAATTCAATGACGTCTGCGTCCCGCTGCCCTGTTCGACAGGTCCGTAGTTTCGATTTCCCCGTCTCATCCAGCGGGATCACGACCTAACCTTGAGCGTTGCCCTCCCGATCGGTGCCCCCGAATGGCGCCGGCCGGGAGACGGCTCCGCGCGCGCCGCCATCCCACACATCAGGAGGACACCCCATGGACGAGCAACTCGAGAAGGCCGCCCTCGACTATCACCGCTTCCCGACGCCGGGTAAGATCGCGGTGCTGCCGACCAAGGACATGAGCACGCAGCGCGACCTCGCGCTCGCCTACTCGCCGGGCGTCGCCGCCGCCTGCCTCGCCATCGAGAAGGACCCGGCCCAGGCCGCCGAACTGACCTCCCGCGGCAACCTCGTGGCGGTGATCTCGAACGGCACCGCGGTGCTGGGGCTGGGCAATATCGGCGCGCTCGCCGGCAAGCCGGTGATGGAGGGCAAGGGCTGCCTGTTCCGCAAGTTCGCCGGCATCGACGTGTTCGACATCGAGATCGACGAGACCGATCCGGACAAGCTCGTCGACATCATCGCGAGCCTGGAGCCGACCTTCGGGGGCATCAACCTCGAGGACATCAAGGCGCCGGAATGCTTCGAGATCGAGACCCGCCTGCGTGAGCGGATGAAGATCCCGGTCTTCCACGACGACCAGCACGGCACCGCGATCATCGCGGCGGCCGCGATCCTCAACGGCCTCGAAGTGGTCGGCAAGAAGATCGAGGACGTCCGGGTCGTCTGCTCCGGCGCGGGTGCCGCCGCCATCGCCTGTCTCAACCTGCTGGTCAGCCTGGGCCTCGACAAGGCCAAGGTGCTGGTCACCGACAGCCGCGGCGTGATCTACCAGGGCCGCAACAACCTCGACGCCCAGAAGGCGCAATACGCGCAAGTCACCGAGGCCCGGACGCTGGCCGACGCCGTGCCGGGCACCGACATCTTCCTCGGCCTCTCGGCGGCCGGCGCGCTGACGCCCGAGATGGTCGAGGGCATGGCCGACAAGCCCCTGATCCTGGCGCTCGCCAACCCCGAGCCGGAGATCCGGCCGGAAGCCGCCAAGGCCGTGCGCCCCGACGCGATCATCGCCACCGGCCGCTCGGATTATCCGAACCAGGTCAACAACGTCCTGTGCTTCCCGTTCATCTTCCGCGGCGCGCTCGATGTCGGCGCGACCACGATCAACGAGGAGATGAAGCTCGCGGCGGTGAAGGCCATCGCCGAACTCGCCCGCGCCGAGCAGTCCGACGTGGTGACGGCGGCCTACGGCACGCAGGATATCGCCTTCGGGCCCGATTACCTGATCCCGCGCCCGTTCGACCCGCGGCTGATCACCAAGGTCGCCCCGGCCGTGGCGCTCGCCGCCACCGAGAGCGGCGTCGCGACGAAGCCGATGCTCGACGTCGAGGCCTATCGGCGCTCGCTGGAGCGCCTCGTCTACACCTCCGGCACGGTGATGCAGCCGGTCTTCGCCGCGGCGACGGACGCCGGCCGGACCCGCATCGCCTATGCCGAGGGCGAGGACGACCGGGTGCTCCGCGCCGCGCAGGTCGTGGTCGACGAAGGCCTGGCCCGGCCGGTCCTGGTCGGCCGCCGCGAGGTCATCGCCGAAAAGATGAAGGCGCTGGGGCTCCGCATCGAGGTCGGCCGCGACGTCGACGTGCAGGATCTCGACGACGAGGTGTTCCAGGCCGAGGCCGCGCAAGGATACTACGCCAAGCGCAAGCGCAACGGCCTGTCGCGCGAGGTGGCGCTGGCGGAGGCGCGCCGCAACCCGACGTTGGTGGGCGCGATGCTGCTGTCGCTGGGCCAGGTCGACGGCCTGCTCTGCGGCGGTACCGGCTCCTACCACAGCCACCTGCGCCACGTGCGCGAGGTGATCGGGATGGCGGCCGGCGTGAAGGCCCTCACCGCCATGAGCCTGCTGCAGCTGCCGCGGCACACGCTCTTCGTCTGCGATCCCTACATCCACCTCGATCCGGGTGCGGAGGAACTCGCCGACATGACGCTCCTGGCGGCGGCCGAGATGCGCCGCTTCGGCCAGACCCCGCGGGTGGCGCTCGTCTCGCATTCGAGCTTCGGCACCGCCCGCAACCCCTCGGCCGAGAAGATGCGCACCGCCGTCGCACTCATCGCCGAGCGGGCGCCCGATCTCGAGGTCGAGGGCGAGATGCAGGCCGATGCGGCGCTGAGCCGGCCGCTGATGGAGCGGGTGTTTCCGGAATCGCGCCTCACCGGCGAGGCCAACCTGCTGGTGATGCCGAACCTGGATGCGGCCAACATCACCCTCAACGCCCTGAAGGTGGTGGCGGGCCAGGGCATCAGCGTCGGCCCGATCCTGCTGGGTACCGCCGCCCCGGTCCACATCCTCACCCACACCACCACCGTGCGCGGCATCGTCAACATGACGGCGCTGACGGCGGTGGCTGCCGCCGCCCGGGGGGCGTAACCGCGGCACCGGCCGCCGGGCGATCCGGCGGCCGGCCCCTGGGCCGCAAGGGCCAAGGCACGCAACGCGCAACACGACCTAGGGTTCCCGGTCAATTTCCGTTTCCGGATCTTTTCTTCATGAGCATGACGCAGTATCAGACAGGCATGAATCTGTGCAATGCCGTAACTGCGCAAGGATTCTTAACGTCCCTGAGGGAAGCATGACGCTCCGTCCCGAGGGGAGCATCATGAGCCTTGCCCGCAAGTTCGTTGGTCTGTGTGCCGTCAGCCTTGTGTCGAGCGCGTTGTTGGCAGGCTCGGTCGTGCTCTACCGACAGGCGGACGGCCAGATCAAGACGGCGAACGAGAACCGTCTCGCCTCGATGCTGCTGGCCGACGAGCTGCGGCAAGCCTCCGATGACCTGACGCGGCTGGGGCGAACCTATATCGCCACCGGCAAGGCCGCCTACAAGCAGCAATACAAGGACATCATCGACATCCGCGCCGGCCGCAAGGCGCGCCCGGTCGATTATCACCGCATCTACTGGGATTACGTCGCTGCCGGCGAGGCCAAGCCGCGCCCGGACGGCGAGACCGTCTCGGTCGACACGCTGATGGACCGCCTCGGCGTGACGGCGGCGGAGAAGGAGAAGCTCGCCGAATCGGTCCGCAACTCCAACGACCTCGTCAAGGTGGCGAATGCCGCGATGAAGCTCGCCGAGAGCGGCGAGCCGGGGTCGCGAGAGGAGGCGATCCGGCTCGTCCACACCGACGAGTACCACGTGGCCAAAGCCAAGATCATGAAGCCGATCGACGACTTCTATGGTCTGCTTGACAGGCGCACCCAGCAGGCGGTCGACGACGGCGAGGCGCGGGCGTCGCTGGCCTTCGCGCTGGTTCTCGGCCTGCTCGCCGTCACGATCGGCTCGGTCACCGCCATGGCGTGGTTCGCCTACGGCGCGCTGGTGCGCGGCTACGCCTCGGTCGGCGACGCGATGCGCCGGATCGCCGCTGGCGACTACGCCGCCGAGGTGCCGGGCACCGGGCGGCGCGACGAGGTCGGCGACATGGCGCGCAGCCTGGAATCCTTCAAGACCAACCTCGCCGCCGACTTGGAGGCGCGCCACGCCGGGACAGCGAGGAGCGCCGGGTCGCCCGCCGGGCGCAGACGGCGGCGCTGGCGCAGGAATTCGAGGAGGCGGTGGGCGGCATCGTCCACACCGTCGCCGCCTCGGCGACCGAGCTGCGGGCCACCGCACAGGACATGTCGCAGCTCGCCGGCGGCACCGCCCAGCGCTCCGCCACCGTGACACAGGCGGCGCAGGACGCCTCGGCCAACGTCGCCACCGTGGCGGCCGCCGCCGAGGAGCTGAGCGCCTCGGTCGGTGAGATCGCCCGTCAGGTCTCGGATTCGGCCGCCCTCGCGAAGGAGAGCGTCACGGAGGCGTCGAAGACCGCCGAGCTGGTGAAGACCCTGAGCCAGGCCGCGACCCGGGTCGGGGACGTGGTGGCGATGATCAACGGCATCGCCGGCCAGACCAACCTCCTGGCGCTCAACGCCACGATCGAGGCCGCCCGGGCCGGCGAGGCGGGACGGGGCTTCGCGGTCGTCGCGGCCGAGGTCAAGGAACTCGCCAACCAGACCGCCAAGGCCACCGAGGAGATCGCCAGCCAGATCGGCGGCATCCAGGGCGCGACCCGCCAGGCCGTCGACGCGATCGGCGGGATCGCCTCGCGAATCGGCGATCTCAGCGGCATCTCGACGGCGATCGCCGCCTCGATCGAGGAGCAGGGCGCCGCGACCCGGGAGATCGTCCGCACCATCAGCCAGGCCGCCACCGGCACCGGCGCGGTCACGGCGACGATCACCGGCGTGGCCGATGCGGCGGGCGAGGCCGGCCAGGCGGCCGGGCGGGTCCTGAGCGTCGCCTCGTCGGTCTCGCAGGAGGCGGAGCACCTCAATACCGAGGTGGCGCGGTTCCTGAACCGGCTCCGGGCGGCGTGAGGAGCTTTTCGCGGCACCTCGTGGTGGGTTCTACCGGCGATCTCGGCATGACAACCTCGCTCATGGTGTCCGTCGACGACCCGGAGCCTGTTTGACAAATCGACGGTCTTCAATCCCTCCGAGTCGTTCCGAGGCCGCGCAGCGGAATCCGGAATGATTCGGAGGGTTTGACCTCTGTGGAGACTCATCACTTATACCGACGGTCGTTGGAAACGACCTTTGGTTCCGTTCTCGAATTGTCGTCAATCCTCTGGCTTGGCATAGACAATTCGAGATGGCTCAATGGCCCGATGCGTCAGCACCTTGGGCCATTGGTATTCGTCTCCGGGGATGAGGTCAGCGACGGGACGAAGCAGGCCGCGGTGAACGCCTCCTATCCGGCTCGGAGGAGGACGATGCCGGCATCCGCGAAGGACCTCCTCGCACCCCGCCCCGTCTCCGCTTGACCAACCGGCCGGTCGGTCAATAATGAATGGACAAGAACGGCAGGATGGGAGGGGAGACACGCCATGCGGCTGGAAAGCTACGTCCAGGGACGCTGGATCGCGCCGGGGGGAGACTGGACCGGCATCCGCAGCGCCGTGACCGGCGCGGTGGTGGCGGAGGTCGGCGGCGGCGGCCTGGACATGGCCGAGGTGCTGGACCATGCCCGCCGGGTCGGTGGTCCGAACTTGCGGCGCCTCACCTTCCACCAGCGCGCCGAGATGCTGAAGCGGCTCGCCGCCTTCCTCAACGAGCGCCGGGACAGGCTCTACGCCCTGTCGCACCAGACCGGCGCGACCCGCACCGACAACCTGATCGACATCGACGGCGGCATCGGCACGCTGTTCGTCTACGCCTCGAAGGGACGGCGGGAACTCCCGAACGCCACCTTCCTGATCGACGGGGCGGTGGAGCCGCTGTCGCGCGGCGGCAGCTTCGTCGGGCGCCACGTGATGACGTCGCGGACCGGTTGCGCGGTCCACATCAACGCCTTCAACTTCCCGTGCTGGGGCTCCTCGAAAAGCTCGCGCCCGCGATCCTCGCCGGCGTGCCGGTGGTGACGAAGCCCGCCACGATCACGTCCTACGTCGCCCATGCGCTCGTGCGGCTGATCGCCGAATCCGGCATCCTGCCCGAAGGCGCCCTGCAATGCGTGGTCGGGCCGACCGGCGACCTGTTCGATCACCTCACCGGCCAGGACGTGGTGTCGTTCACCGGCTCGGCCGAGACGGCGCAGACGCTGCAACGCCATCCGGTCATCGCCCGCGAGGCGGTGCATTTCGTCGCCGAGCGCGACTCGCTCAACGCCGCGATCCTGGGCCCCGATGCGGGGCCGGGTACGCCGGAATTCGACCTCTACATCAAGGAGGTCGCCAAGGAGATGACCGTCAAGGCCGGGCAGAAATGCACGGCGATCCGCCGGGCGCTGGCGCCCCGCGCCCAGGTGCCGGCGGTGATCGAGGCCCTGAGCCGGCGGCTGGCCTCGGTGCGGATCGGCGATCCTGCCCGCGAGGACGTGCGGATGGGCCCGGTGGTGGGTCTCGCGCAGCGGCGCGACGTGCTCGCCCGGGTCGAAGCCCTGCGGGCGGAAGCCGAGCTGGTCTTCGGCGATCCGGCGCGGGTCACCGTGGAGGGGGCGGATCCGGAGACCGGCGCCTTCCTGCCGCCGCTGCTCCTCCACTGCGCCGATCCGCTCCGGGCCCGGCAGGTGCATGCGCTCGAGGCCTTCGGCCCGGTCTGCACCGTGATGGGCTATGACGGGCTGGAGGAGGCCGCCCTGCTCGCCAATCGCGGCGAGGGCAGCCTCGTCGCCTCGCTCTACACCCACGATCCCGCGGCGGCGGCCGATCTGGTCTTCGGCGTCAGTCCCTATCACGGCCGCCTCGTCGTCATCGACCGCGACTGCGCCAAGGAGCAGACCGGCCACGGCTCGCCGATGCCGCACATGATGCATGGCGGCCCCGGCCGGGCCGGCGGCGGCGAGGAGCTGGGCGGCGTGCGGGCCTTGTCCCACTACATGCAGCGCACGGCGCTGCAGGGCTCGCCCGCGATGCTGAGCCGGATCACGCAGAGCTGGATCAAGGGCGCGCCGGAACAGGTCCTTCCCGAGCACCCGTTCCGCTGCCACTTCGAGGATCTGGAGATCGGCCGCAGCTTCCACTCGGCCGAGCGGGTGATCACGCTCCAGGACATCGAGCATTTCGCCGCGTTCACCGGCGACACCTTCTACGCCCATATGAGCGAGGAGGCGACGAAGGGCCACCCGTTCTTCCCCGGCCGGGTGGCGCACGGCTACCTGCTCCTGTCCTTCGCCGCCGGGCTGTTCGTCGATCCCGATCCGGGCCCGGTGCTGGCCAATTACGGGCTCGACTCCCTGCGCTTCCTCAAGCCGATCCAGCCCGGCGAGGCGATCCGGGTGCGGCTCACCGCCAAGGAGAAGTCGCCGCGCAACGCGCAATACGGCGAGGTGCGGTGGGACGTGGAGATCCTGACGGCGGCGGGCGAGACGGCCGCGACCTACGAGCTGCTGACGATGAATGCGATGCGGGAGGCATGAGAGCCGTGCCTTTCAAGGTATTCGCTTAGCCGTCAGCTTGGCCTTTTCGAGTGCCCTGGCGGTGGCGACCTGCTCACGCGCCACGGCCGCGGCCACGGAGGGCTTATCGACCTTGCGCTCGGGACCACGCGGGCGGGCTGCAATCCGCCCGCCCTCGACCCGCTCCGCCAACGCCGGCAGGCGGGCCGCAACCCCTGCTGCCTGCGAGCGCGCCCTGCGACCCGCGGTGGTCCAGCGCAAGGTCAGCGGCGGTCGGGCGATGGGGCTGGCCAAGGGCGAGGCGGAGTTGCGCATCGTCGTTGCTACCGCGGCACTCCGAACCACGGCGACACCCTTCGCCACGCTCCTCGCAACCATCACCGCCTGATCGAAACCCCGCCTCCAACCCCAGGGGGGTGGAAAAATGCGCGTGCCGAACAATACCCCCCGGTCATTGCCACCCCCGACCTCTCTCCCGCTCGGGAGAGGGGAGGCGCGCCATTCCTTGCCCGACGGCCCTACCCTTGGCAGAAGAAGGTTTGGTGGGCCGCGACCGCCGCCGCTCACGCGGATGTGAACGTTTCCGGCATGTCGCCGACCGCGCCCGGGATTAGACCCGCCCCGGCGCACGTTCACCCATTATGATGCTTCGCAAGCGCCCCGACGTCCTCGATCTCCTGGTGCCGCTCCGGCGCTACGCCCGGTCCTTGACGCGGGACTCCGCGCAGGCCGACGACCTCGTGCACGACACCCTCGTGCGCGCCCTCGAGCGGCAGGGGTCCCTGCGCCCGGGGACCAACCTGCGCACCTGGCTGATGACGGTGCTGCACAACGCCTTCATCGACGACCAGCGCCGCCGCAAGGTGGAGGCGCGCTACGCCGATGCCCTCGGCCACATCGTCGAGGAGGCGACGCCGCCGGCCCAGGAAGGCCATGTGCGCCTCGCCCAGGTGCGCGAGGCGTTCGGGCGCCTGCCGGCGGAGCAGCGCGAGGCCCTGCACCTCGTGACCATCGAGGGGCTGGCCTACCAGGAGGCCGCCGACGTGCTCGGCATTCCGATCGGCACGCTGATGTCGCGCCTCGGGCGGGCGCGGGCGGCCCTGCGCACCATCGAGAGCGGCGCCTCCCGCCTGCCGGCCCCGGAGGACGCGCCCGAGCGACCGGCCCCGCGCCTGCGGGTGGTCGACGGCGGCACCAGCGCGAGGGCGTCGTGATGAGCGGCGAACAGTCACGGGAGACGACCATGGATCCGATCACCGAGGCCGACCTGAACGCCTATATCGACGGCCAGCTCGACCTCGGGCGGCGGATCGAGGTCGAGGAGCACCTGGCCGCGCGGCCGGAGGTGGCGGCGCGCGTCATGGCCGACCTGCACACCCGCGATGCCCTGCGCGCCGCCTTCGGAGCGGTCGAGGGCGTGGCGGTGCGGCCGGGCCCCTCGCCCGAGCGCCTCGCCGCGGCGGCCCGCCGCCTCGACCGGGCCCTGACCTGGCGGCGCATCGGCGCGCGGCTCCAGCGCGCCGCCGTGATCGCCATGCTGGTCGGGACCGGCTGGCTCCTGCACAACGAGACCGGCGATTTCGGCGTGCAGAACACGATCGCGTCGACGCATTCCGCGACCTTCGTCGAGGAGGCGCTGCAGGCCCGCCAGGCCGCCCTGGTCCGTGCCCGGGTGACCTCGCAGCGCCCGACCCCGGCCTACGACCGCCGCGAGGTCGAGGCGGCGACCGGGATCGCCCTGCCCGACCTGCCGTCGGACTGGCGCGTCGACGACATGCAGATCTTCCCCTCGCGCAGCGGCGCGGGCGTCGAGGTCGCGATCGATGCCGGCCATCTCGGCAAGGTCGCGCTGTTCGCCACCCGCACGGCGGATGCGGAGGCGAGCGCGCCCGCCATCGTCCGCTCGCCGGAGGCCGTCACGGTCTACTGGAAGGCCGGGCACGGCGCCTACGCGCTCAGCGGCTCGGGCAGCGAGCCCGATCTCGGCCGCGCCGCCGCCACCCTGGCGGCCCTGAAGCACTGACCGTCTCACCCGTCCCCATCCCGGAGCGATCTCCCCGATGAACACCCCCTACGCCTGGCAGACCCATGCGGCCCCCGCCGGTGCGGTCTTCGACGAGGGCCTGCGGCGGCACATGCTGCGGGTCTACAACACGATGGGCCTCGGCCTGGCGCTGACCGGCCTCGTCGCGCTCGGCGTCTCCTCGACTCCGGCTCTGTACAAGCCGCTTTTCGGCACGCCGCTGAAATACGTCGTGATGCTGGCCCCCCTCGCCTTCATCATGGTGCTGTCGTTCCGCGCCGACCGGATCTCGGCCGCCACCGCCCACACCCTGTTCTGGACCTTCTGCGGGGTGATGGGCCTGTCCCTGGCCTCGATCTTCCTGGTCTTCACCGGCACCAGCATCGCCCGCACCTTCTTCATCACCGCGGCGATGTTCGGGGCGACCAGCCTCTACGGCTACACCACCAAGCGCGACCTCTCGCGGATGGGCTCGTTCCTGGTGATGGGCCTGATCGGCCTCGTCATCGCCAGCCTGGTCAACATCTTTCTGGCCTCGAGCGCGCTGCAATTCGCGATCTCGCTGATCGGCGTCGTGATCTTCACCGGGCTCACCGCCTACGACACCCAGTCGATCAAGGAGCAATATGCCGAGAGCTGGGGCGAGGAAGCCAATTCCAAGCTCGCGGTGTTCGGCGCCCTGTCGCTCTACCTGAACTTCATCAACCTGTTCCAGATGCTGCTGAGCCTCACCGGCGAGAAGGAATAGGCGTTAACCTCCACCACGGACGGACCCTCGACTTCACACCCGCCTGTCCCGCAAGGGAGGGGCGGGTTTTTTCTTGGGCATCGACGCCTTCGCGTCGACCCATCTGATCCCATCCGCAGCCTCATCCTGAGGTGCGACCGAAGGGAGCCTCGAAGGAGGGCTCCAGATGCCGCCGCGATCCCTGGAGCCCTCCTTCGAGGTCAGTCGATCCTCGATCGACTGACACCTCAGGATGAGGTCGAGAGTGGGAGAAAGAAGGCTTCGGCTCTCGGCCAGAGATAGTCCTTGGCAGGCTCCCCCGGCCCCGTACGGATTCCAGGCGCCGGCGCCCCTCCCCCTTGACCTCCCGCCACCCCAAGCCCCACACCGCGCCCGCGAGAGGCGCCCATGTCCGACATCCTGGTCATCGACAACTACGATTCCTTCACCTGGAACCTCGTCCACCTGATCGGGCCGCTCGCCGGTTCGATCGAGGTGGTGCGCAACGACGCGATCACCGTCGAGGAGATCCGCCGCCGCGCGCCGGACGCCCTGGTGCTGTCGCCCGGGCCCTGCACGCCGAGCGAGGCCGGGGTGTGCCTCGACGTGGTGCGGGATCTGAGCGACGAGATCCCGATGCTCGGCGTCTGCCTCGGCCTCCAGGCGATCGGCCAGGCCTTCGGCGGCGACGTGGTGCGGGCGCCGGCGCCCATGCACGGCAAGGTCTCGCAGGTGCGGCACCGGTCGACCGGGCTGTTTCGCGGCATCAACGGACCGTTCTCGGCCACGCGCTACCACTCGCTGGTCGTCGAGCGGGCGACCTGCCCAGCGAACCTCGTGGTGACGGCGGAGGCCGACGGGCTGATCATGGCGCTCGAGCACGCGGAGCGGCCGGTCCACGGGGTGCAGTTCCACCCCGAGAGCATCCTGTCGCAGCACGGCGAGACCATGGTGCGCAATTTCCTCGACCTCGCCACGGCGTGGAACGCCGGGGGCCGGAATGGCGGGACCCGGGGTGACAAGCGCGGCCGAGATGTGCATTGACGAAAACCAGCCGACACCCGCGCTGAGATCAGGCCCGTTACCGTCATGGACTCGTTCAAGCCCTACCTGGCGAAGGTCGCCACGGGCGCCGCGCTGACGCGCGAGGAGGCGCGGCGCGCCTTCGATCACCTGCTCTCCGGCGAGGTGACGCATGCCCAGGCCGGCGCCTTCCTGATGGCCCTGCACGTCCGCGGCGAGGCTCTGGACGAGATCACCGGAGCCGCGGGCGCCTTGCGCGAGCGCATGACCCGCGTCGCGGCGCCCGAGGGCGCGATCGACATCGTCGGCACCGGCGGGGATCATTCGGGCAGCTACAACGTCTCGACGCTGGCGGCGATCGTCACCGCCGCCTGCGGCGTGCCGGTGGCCAAGCACGGCAACCGCGCGGCCTCGTCGCGCTCGGGCGCCGCCGACGTGCTCGCGGCGCTGGGCGTCGGCCTCGGCCTCACCCCCGATCACCTCGCCCGCTGCCTCGCGGAAGCGGGCCTGTGCTTCATGTTCGCCCAGTCGCACCACGCCTCGATGCGCCACGTCGCGCCGGTGCGGGTCGAGATCGGCACCCGGACGCTGTTCAACGTGCTCGGGCCGCTCTGCAACCCGGCCGGGGTGTCGGCGCAGCTGCTCGGCGTCTACGCACCCTCGCTCGCCGAGCCGATGACCCGGGTGCTCGCCGAGCTCGGCAGCCGCCGGGTCTGGACCGTTCACGGCTCGGACGGGCTCGACGAGATCACCACCACCGGCCCGACCGCCGTGGTGGCGTGGGAAGGCGGCGCGCTCCGCCGCTTCACCATCGATCCGCGGGAACTGGGCCTGCGCCTGGCGCAGCCGGAGGAGCTGCGCGGCGGCGACCCGGCGCACAATGCGGGGGCCCTGCGCGAGGTCCTCGACGGCGCCCGCACGCCCTACCGCGACATCGGAATCCTCAATGCCGCGGCGGCCCTGATGGTGGCCGGGCGCGTTGACAGCCTGCAGGACGGCGTGACCCGCGCCGCCCAGGCGATCGATACCGGCGCGGCCAGGGCGGTCCTGGAGCGTCTGGCGGTCGTCTCGAACGCGTAACCGACGGCGTCCCCGTGAACTTGATATCCCCGACACGCTCCCGAGGGGAGGACACGGCCTTGTCCGACACCGATACGACGTCTCAGGATTCGCCGTCTCCCGGGGACGCGGCCCGCCCGCGCCCGGCCGACGTGCTCGCCCATATCGAGGCCTACAAAAGGCGCGAGATCGCCTCGGCGAAGCTGCGCGTGCCGCTGGCCGAGCTCGAGAAGCGCGTCGCCAAGGCCGACCCGCCCCGGGGCTTCGCCGATGCGATCGCGGCGCATGTGGCGCAAGATCGCTTCGCGCTGATCGCCGAGATCAAGAAGGCGTCGCCGTCCCGTGGCCTGATCCGCGAGGATTTCGACCCGCCGGCGCTCGCCCGCGCCTACGAGGCCGGCGGCGCCACCTGCCTGTCGGTCCTCACCGACGAGCCCTCGTTCAAGGGCAAGCCCGAATACCTGACGGCGGCGCGGGCCGCCTGCTCGCTGCCGGTCCTGCGCAAGGACTTCCTGTTCGAGCCCTACCAGGTGGTCGAGGCCCGGGCCTGGGGCGCCGACTGCATCCTGGTCATCATGGCAAGCCTCGACGACGACGAGGCGTCGGCGCTGGTCGAGACCGCGCACGACCTCGGCATGGACGTGCTGGTCGAGGTGCATGACGAGGTGGAGCTGGCGCGCGCCCTGCCCCTCGGCACCCGGCTCATCGGCGTCAACAACCGCTCCTTGCGCACCTTCGAGGTCTCCCTCGACAACGCCGCCCGCCTGAGCCCGCTGGTGCCGCCGGACCGGATCCTGGTCGGCGAGAGCGGCATCGGCGGCCATGCCGACGCGCAGTTCCTGGCGCGTGCCGGCATCCGGACGTTCCTGGTCGGCGAGAGCCTGATGCGGCAGGACGACGTGACGGCGGCGACGAAGCAGCTGCTGTTCGGCGCTCAAACCTGACCGTTCAGGCTTTCGCCCCGGCCGGGGCGGTCAGGAACCCGATCAGGGCCTCGCCGACCGCTGCCGGCTCCTCGTGCTGGAGCCAGTGGGTGGCCTGCGGGAAATACCGCACCGCGCCCTGCGCGCAGAGGCGCAGGCTCTCGGCGGCGAGACCGCGTTCGAGCGCCGTGTCGCGCTCGCCCCACAGCACCAGGACCGGCGGCCGGATCGGTCCGGGCGCCGGCGTCCGGGGTAGGCGCAGGGCCCGGTACCAGTTCAGCATCGCCGTGATGGCGCCCGGCCGGCGCCAGGCGGCGGCGTAGAGATCGAGATCGTGGGGCGAGAAGGCGCCGGGCCGGCTCGAATTCGTCAGGGCCCGGCGCAGGGCCGCGCAGTCGCCGGCGCGCAACAGGGCCTCGGGCAGGCCCGGAAGCTGGAACAGCCCGACATAGACGCTCCGGAGCATCTGGCTCGGGTGCCGGCGGGCATAGGCGCCGAACACGTCGGGATGCGGCGCGTTGAGGATCGCCAGCCGCTCCAGGCGGTCGGGATGGCGCGCGGCCACCCACCAGGCGACGAGGCCGCCCCAATCGTGCCCGACGAGACGGAAGCGCTCGCGGCCGAGGGCGTCGGCGAGGCCGATCACGTCGTCGGCGAGGCGGTCGAGATGGTAGGCCGCGATTCCCTCCGGCCGGCTCGACAGGCCGTAGCCGCGCTGGTCCGGCGCCACCACCCGCAGGCCCGCCGCCGCCAGCGGACCGATCTGGTGCCGCCAGCTCCACCAGGTCTCGGGAAAGCCGTGGAGCAGCACGGTGAGCGGCCCGTCCTCCGGGCCGGCCTCGGCGACCGACAGGGTCAGGCCGCGGACCGGGATGCGACGCGTCACGGGCTCGGTGGGCGTCATCGCGGCGGCCTCCAGCGGATTTGCGACGGCGAGAGCGAAACGCGGCAGAGACGGATCCGGTCGGGTGGATCGACGCGGAGCGGGACGTTGCGCCGACGCATCACATGCGACGAGGATGCCACAACGGGCGAATGGACCCTTGCCAGCCGGGCCGGCAGGCCATAGCTTTGAATGGCAACGCGGCGATGGCGTCGCGGCGTTGCTGCCCTCTTTGGGCGTTTCCTCCCTAGACTTGGGCCACACCTCGCGTGTGGCCTTTTTTCTTAGGTGCGAGGGCATCTGTCAACGGCCAAGCCGGGTCGGATTCATCTCATTTTCGCAACGAACCCGCAGTGGCTTTTGCGTGAGCCCTCAGGACTTTCGGACGGCCCGCAGGGGCTTGCGCCGGCCCTGACCGCAACCGGACAATCCCGGATACACCGCGTTCACCCTTCATCAAGCAAAGGTGCGGACGCGCACGGCGCAAGCCGCGCTCAGGTTCTACACATCGCCCGGTCACGCGGCGACGGAGGTTCGGCGATGATCAGGGAAAGACTCGACGACATCCGGTTCCTCGTGACCCTCGCGATGGTGGCGATGGTCGGCAGCCTGCTCGCGGGCCTTTTCACCTGAGTCAGAGCGCGCCGACGTTTCGGAAAACACCTTTTCGGGGGTGAGCGATTCAGGCCACCCCGCCGACCAGGTCCGCGATGGCGGCGCGATCCGGCAAGGCATCGAACACGCCCTTGCGGCGGACCACGCAGGCGCCGCAGGCCGCAGCCAGGCTCAGGCTCTCCGGGAGCGGACGCCCCTCGGCGAGGGCGACCGCGAGCCCCGCCGTGAAGGCGTCGCCCGCCCCGAGCGTATCGATCGCGGTCACCCGGAAGGCGGGCTGGACCAGGGCGGGCCGGCCGTCCCGGAAGGCGAGCGCGCCACCGGACCCGAGGGTGACGACGACGAGGTCCGGCCCGGAGGCGAGGAGCGCCCCCGCGAGGCCGGCCCAGGCCTTCGGGCTCGTCTCGTTCCCGCCATCGGGCAGCGGTACTCCGAGAGCGACGCCGAACGCCGCCGCCTCGACCGCATTGACGACCAGGATCGCGGTGTCGGCCAGGATCCCGGGCGACGGCATCCGGAACGGCGAGGGGTTGAGCAGGGTGCGCACGCCTGCCGCGCGGGCGATCCGGAAGGCCTCCGCCACCGCCTCGTCGCCGACCTCGAACTGCGCCAGGACGAGGGCGCTCCCGGCGATCCGCTCCGCCGCCGCCCGCACCTCCGCGGTCCCGAGCCGGGCATTGGCGCCCGGATGGACGGCGAGGCAATTCTCGCCCGCGGCGTCGGTGAAGCCGATGCCGGCTCCGGTCGGGCCGGCGAAGCGATGCAGCATCGCGGCGGGCAGGCCGGCGCGGTCGAGGGCCGGCGCGGCGAGCGCCGCCAGGGGATCGTCGCCGACCGCCAGGAGGCCGTCGACCGCGGCGCCGAGGCGCCGCGCGCCGACCGCGAGATTGAGGCCCTTGCCGCCCGGTTCGACCAGGAAAGCCTGTGCCCTCAGCGATTCGCCCGCTCGCGGCAGGCGGTCAACCGTGGCAGAACAGGCCACCACGAAGCTCCCGAGGACGAAGAGAGCCGGATCGGCTAGCATGTCGACTCTCTCCCCGACGCTCATTGCGGCGATCATGCCCCTTCTCCGTCCCGTCGCCCGCGCCGTGCCGGCGCGGTCCCGCCGCAGCGGCTGAGCCGCCGATGCCCGAGCACCCGTCCGGGCCCGGCCCGGGCCCCCCTGCCCTGACGAGCCTGGTGCGGCTGCGCAACGATACCGCGAAGCCGCTCTACCAGCAGCTGGAGGAGCAGCTGCGCGGGCTGATCGAGGACGGGACGGTGGCGGGCGGCACGACGCTGCCGGCCGAGCGGCCCTTCGCGGAGGCGCTGGGCGTCAGCCGCACCACGGTGCAGCGCTGCTACGATTCCTTGCGGCGGCAGCATTACCTCACGGCCCATGGCCGGCACGGCTTCATCGTCGCGGCCGGCCGCACCCGGCTCAGCCCGGGCATGGACCGGCTCAAGGGCTTCACCGAGGAGATGCGGGAACTCGGCCGCGTGCCCTCGACGCGGATCGTCGAGCGCCGCGTGGCCCAGGACCGCTCGATCGCCTCGCTGTTCGGCCTGCCCTCGACCGCGCCGTTCCTCAAGCTGGTCCGCATCCGCTGCGGCGACGGCATGCCGCTGTCGCGGGAGGTGGCGTGGTACGACCTCACGGCGGTGCCGGCGCTGGCCGAGGGCGACCTCGGCGGCTCGGTCTACGCGTTCCTCGGCGCGCACGGGGCGGCCCTGGTGCGCTGCCGCCAGACCATCGAGGCGGCGACGCCGGACGAGGCGGAATGTGCGGTGTTCGGTTTCACGCAACCCCTGCCCTGCCTGCTGATCAAGCGCCATTCCTATGACCGGGACGACCGGATGATCGAGTATGTCGAGGGCCTGTTTCGCGGCGACGCCTACGCCTACCGGCTCGACCTGAGGGCCTGAGCCGGCACGGCCGCCACCTCGGCGCCATAGGCCACCGGCAGTTGCACCGCCGCCACCAGGGCGACGAGCTGGCTCTGCTGCCGGGTGCCGGTCTTGAGGAAGATGCGGGCGACGTGGGTGCGCGCCGTGGTGACGCTGATGCCGAGTTCGGCGGCGATCTCCGCCAGGCTGCCGCCGCGGGCCAGGCCCGCCCCGACCTGCGCCTCGGCCCGGGTCAGGCCGAACAGGGTGCGCAACTGCGCCTCGATCCGCCCTTGCGCCCGCAGCAGGCGGGCCACCACCAGCGCCCGGCCCGGCGCCTCCGCCTCGGCGAGGGGCGAGACGCAGACCGAGACGCCCGGCTCGTCCGGAATACCGCCCTCGAGCTGGAGGAAGCCGACCGCCTCCCCGGGGCGCCCGTCGCAGGCCGCCTGGATCAGGGCCTGGAGCCGCGAGCGGCCCTCCGCCCGGCGCGTCCCGAGATGCCGGATCCTCTGATCCTTGGCGCCATGATCGTTGGCGCCATGATCATGGGCGACATGGCAGCCGCAGGCCGCGTGCTGGCCCGACAGGGCGCCGTCGGGCCGGTCGAGGAGGTCCGCCGCCTCCCGGTTGGCATGGAGGATATGCCCCTGCCGGTCGACCACGAGCACCGCGAGGGCGAGGGCGTCGAGGGCGGCGGCCGCGGCCGGCTGCCAGGCGACGATGCCGGCGGTCACGGCGCGATGGTCCCGGTCGAGCGGTCGCGCCGCCCCCGGTCCTCCGACCGCGGCAATCCGGTCCGACTGCGCTCGCTCCACCTGCGCGCCTGCATCGTCGCCCCCCCGGCAAACCGTCGCGAACGGGCGGGCCACGACCCGCCCCAATCCATATAAGTACCAAAATCTCCGCGGCACAAGACTGTTCCTTCCCGCTCCATCGTCAGAATTATATCGGACATGATTGATCGGATCGCGGGTTGATGCTTGTGTATGGTATCGATCGTGGCGATGCGGCCGGGATTGGTATCATCCTTTCGGAGGGGATGCGGGCCGCCGGACGGTCGATCGCCGCCCGTCGGTGCCGGCCAGTGCCGATCACCGATGGTCGAGGTATCCGAGAAGGCGCGTCTCGGGCCCGGCTCGGAGATTGCGCCGGGATACGTTGGAGACGACGCCGCCGGTCCAGGCAGTCGAGCGCCCTCGAATGCAGGGGAAGGCCGCAGGGATCGACACGGCAGATGCTGTCCGCGGCCATCCGCTCTCGCGGCGCGTCTGTGAGACGACGATGCGTTGCCGTCAGGCGGGCGCGTCCGCCAGGCGCGGCGCGGCTCTCGCGCGACGCGGGCGGCGCCAGATCAGCCGGCCGAGGGCGGTGCCGGCGCGGCGGCAGAACAGGGCGGCGGCGAAGAACCAGGCGAGGACGAGCCACAGGCCCTGCAGGATCGCCAGCAGGCCCGAACCCAGCACCAGGGCGCCGCGGCCGAGCAAAGCCAGGACCGCCCGGGTGCGCCCGCCCAGGCCCTCAGACAGGCGGGCGACCCGGCGCAGGTCGTCGGCATTCTCCGCCACCGCGAGGGCCTGGAGGGTGCCGCGGGCGCCGAGCCGCGCCTGGATCCGGGCCGATTGCTCGCCGACGCTGCGGATCTCCCGGAACGCACCCGGCTTGAGCACGCCCTTCGCGCCCTGGCACAGGGCCGCGAGGTCGAGCCGGCCGGCGGCCGCGGTGGCGAGGGCCAACGCCTCCCGGTCGATCGCGGCGCCGGCGCTGCGGGTGAGCCGCGCGGCCAGCGGCCGGGACAGCTTGCCGGTGCGGGCGGCGAGCTTGAGCGTCGTGGTGCCGGCATGGACCGGCACGCTCGAGCCGAGGGACACGATGGTGGCGCCGGTGAGCGCCAGCCCGGCGGTGGCGAGCCCGAGGAGCAGCGGGTCGTAGGCCTCGCCGCGGGCGAGCCGCCCGCCCTCGCGCCACAGGTCGCGCAGGTCGCCGTAGCCGACGAGGTCGCCCGCCACCGCGCCGGCCAAGCCCGCCATGCCGGCCCCCTCCCCGCTGACGAAGCCGGTCGCGGCATCCGTCAGCGCCCGGCGCGGGGCGGTCTCGGCCAGCGCCGCCACCGCCGCCCGCCGCTCGGGCGAGACGGCGACGCCCCGCTCCTCGGCGAGGGCCAGGAAGCTCTGCGCCAGGTCGTCGTCGCCCGCCGCCACCGCCGCGTCGAGGCCGGCGCCGATCCGCGCCGCATCGGCGACCGAGTCCAGGCGCAAGGTGGCGAGCGCCGCGGGATCGTCGGCGGCCTCGCGCAGGCGCCAGGCCCTGGCTCCCTGCGGCACCAGGACCGGGGCTGCCGCCGCGACGCCGGCCCCGGCGAGCAGCATCAGCGCCCCGGCCGCGCGCCGGCGCCGGCGCGGATCCGGCGCGGCGATCCGCACCGCCTTAGCCCGGATCGACCTGCGGGGCGTGGCCGCCGAGTTCGTCGACCAGCACCCGGGTGTTCTCGGAATAATCGACCGGTACCGCCACGAGATGCACCCCGCCCGCCGCGAAGGCGGCCTCCAGGGTCGGCGCCAGCGCCTCGGCGGAGGTCACGCGGTGGCCCTTGGCGCCGTAGGATTCGGCGTATGTCACGAAATCCGGGTTGCCGAAGGTCATGCCGTAATCGGGGAACTTGTCGACCGCCTGCTTCCACCGGATCATGCCGTAGGCCCGGTCGTCGAGCACCAGCACCACGAGGTCGAGGTTCAGGCGAACCGCCGTCTCGAGCTCCTGGCTGTTCATCATGAAGCCGCCGTCGCCGCAGACCGCCAGGACCCGGCGCTCCGGATGGACGAGCTTGGCCATCATCGCCGAGGGCAGGCCGGCGCCCATCGTGGCGAGCGCGTTGTCGAGGAGCAGCGTGTTGGCGACGTGGGTGCGGTAGTTGCGGGCGAACCAGATCTTGTACATGCCGTTGTCGAGGCAGACGATGCCGTCCTCCGGCATCACCGCCCGCACGTCGTGGACGAGGCGCTGCGGCGTCACCGGGAAGCGGTCCTCCTCGGCCCGGTCGTTGATGCGGGCGAGGATGTGCTGGCGCATCTCCAGGAGGCCCGGTTCCGGATCGAGCTTTCCGCCGAGCCGGTCGGCCAGCGCCGTGACGGTGGCGCCGATGTCGCCCACCACCTCGGCATCCGGATGGAAGACCTGCTCGACGCTGGCCGAGACGTAGCCGACATGGATCACCCGCGGGCCGCCCGCGACCCGGCCCATCAGGAAGGGCGGCTTCTCGACGGTGTCGTGGCCGATCGAGACGATGAGGTCGGCGCTGTCGATCGCCTCGTGGACGTAGTCGCGCTCGGAGAGCGCCGCGGTGCCGATGTAGAGGTTCGAGCCGCCGGTGACGGCGCCCTTGCCCATCTGGGTGTTGAAGAACGGGATCCGGGTGCGGCGCACGAAGTCGGAGAGCGGCTCGACGAGGCGCGGGCGGTTGCCGGCGGCGCCGATCATGATCAGCGGGCGGCGGGCCTGGAGGATCATCGCGGCGGCCCGCTCGATCGCCGCGGGATTCGCCACCGGCCGGTCGATCGGGTGCGGCGGCACCAGGGCGACGTCGGCCTCCTCGGCGGCGATGTCCTCGGGCAGCTCGAGATGGACCGGGCCCGGCCGCTCCTCGGTGGCGACCCGGAAGGCGTCGCGCACGATGGTGGGGATCGAGGCGGCCGACACGATCTGGCGCGTCATCTTGGTGAGCGGGCGCATCGCCGCGATCACGTCGACGATCTGGAACCGGGCCTGGCGGGCGCTCATGATCGGCTTCTGGCCGGTGAGCATCAGCATCGGCATCGCGCCGAGATGGGCATAGGCCGCGCCGGTGGTGAAGTTGAGGGCGCCGGGCCCCAAAGTCGAGATGCAGACGCCAGGCCGCCCCGTCAGCCGGCCATGGGTCGCCGCCATGAAGGCCGCCGCCTGCTCGTGGCGGGTCAGGACCAGCTCGATCTTCGACTGGCGCAGCGATTCGACGACGTCGAGATTCTCCTCGCCCGGGATGCCGAAGATCCGGTCCACGCCCTCGTTCTCGAGGGCGGCGACGAGCAGATCGGAACCTTTGGTCATCGGGCGCTCCTCCGGGACTGTTCGACTTTTGAGCTAAGAACGCAGATCGGCCGACACAATCAATCGCCGCGCGCGAACCCTCCCCCTCTGCGGGGGAGGGTTCATGCTCTCGGCCGTCGCTCCCGCACCCGCGCAGCTTGTTTCCTGCACAATCTGAATGGGGTACGTTCGGCCCCGCCTCACTCCTGCTGGCGCGGGCGGCGCGGCGGGCGGGCGGCCATCGCGGCGGAGGCGAGGGCGTCGGCCGGGGCGGTCTTGCCGCGCACCGGGGCGTGAGCCGGGCGGGCCGGCGGCGCGGGCTCCGGCGCTGCCGCGGGTGCCTGCACCGGCGCCGCATCGGTCGCCTTCTCCGGGGTCGCCTTCTCCTGCTGCACCGCCTTGGCGGCGGGCTTGGCCTTGGCCGGCGCCTTGGCAGCCCCCTTGGCGGGCTTCGCCTTCGCCGCAGGCGCCGCGACCGGGTCGAGATCGGCGGCGAGCGCCATCAGGTGGCGGCGATGCAGGACGGCCGGCCCGTCCTTCAGGTCCGGGTGGTGCTTGTCGAGGCGGGTGACCAGGGCCTTGACCTCGGCATCCTTCAGCCCGTCGACGATCAGCGCCAGGGGCTGGGGGCCCAGCGCCTCGCGCACCGCGCGCAGGCCGGGCAGGTCCAGGGTCTTGGCCTTCAGCTGCTTCGTCACCAGGGCGTGGGCGGCCTTGGTGACGTCGCTGCGGATCGCCGGGAAGGCCGCCGGCGCCTCCGCGATCGCGCACAGGACCGCGAGGCCGTCGATCTCAAGCGCCATCCAGGGCCTCCTTCAGCTCGGCCACCACCGGGGTGATCACCTCGCCGATCAGGTCGCGGCTGGCGTCACGATACTTGTTGGCGAAGGTCTGATACTCCAGGGTGAGCGCGTTCGCCAGGGCGGCCGATTGCGGCACGCGGGTCCTGAACAGTCGAAACCGCGCGCCTTCCGCAGCGGCACTCTCCTGGAGCGTGGCGTAGGTCGTCGCCTGCTGCTTGGTGTTCTGCCAGCGGGTGATCAGCACGTGCGGCGGCCTCTTCGGCGCCAGCATGCTCTCCGAGGCGCTGCCCACGCCCCAGATCGTCTCGTAGAACGCCTTGAGGCCGTAGGTGGACAGGAAGTCCGAGATGCAGGCGACCACCACGAGGTCGCAGGCCCGGATCGCCACCTCGGTCATCGGCGAGATGCCGGGCGCGCAGTCGAACAGCACGTAGTCGTACCGGTCGCGCAAGGGCGCGAAGTCCTCCTGGAACAGCTTCCACAGGTGGCCCTCGATGGCGTGCATCGAGTATTTGCGCTTGGTGAGCGCGTAGATGATCTCGCGCTCGACGATGCGCAGCGACGGCCCGGAAGCCAGAAGCGAGATCGGCAGCGGCTCGCCGAGATGGGTGGTGCTCGAGACGTAGTCGCGGATGAAGTCCGGCAGGGCGGCCTTGTCGTGGTCGACGATGCGCAGGCCCAGGTAATAGTCGAGGGTGCGGCCCCCGGTGATCATCTCGGCCAGGATGGCGTCGCCGGCAAAGCACACCGAGGCGCTGGCCTGGGGATCGAGGTCGATCACCAGCACCGAGGCGCCGCCGGCGGCGAGCGCATCGGCCAGCATCACCACGCTGGTGGTCTTGCCGACGCCGCCCTTCATGTTGGCGACGGCCACGAGCTTTCCGGGAGCGCGTTGTCCGGGAGCGGGCTTGGCGGTCATGCGCGCGGTCCCGGTCGACCGGCGGAGGCGCGGGTCCGCAGCGTCGTCGCGGCGGGCGGGCGGAACGGGGCCATCGGGGCTCTCTTCACGGCGGGTCCCCTTTCGACCACCGGTGTTTGCGGCGAGTCAAGGCCGGTTGCAGGGCGCTCCCGGCGTCAGCCGCGGCAGCGGGTATAGCTGGCCGAGCCGCGCTCGCTCGCCCAGGTCAGGCGGCTGCCCGCCACGGTCAGTCGCACCCGCGAGGTCCAGTGGCGGCCTGCGCTGCTGCACGAGGCGGTCATGGTCCAGCCGCGTCCCTCGCGCCGCGTGTCGCGGAACCGGCACACGGTCTTGCCGGCCCGGGCGCTGCCGGGCCGGATCACCGCCGGCAGCAGGCCGCGGCGGGCGGAGCGGCGGCTGGAGCAGGCGGCCGCGCCCGGCCCCCACACGCCGACATAGGCCGGCGGCACGTCCTCGTCGGCGTCCCCCATCGCCTCGGTCGCCTGCGGGGCTTCCCGGGCGGGCCGCTCGCGCTCGGCCCGGTCGGCCTCGCGCGGCTCCGGCTTCGGCCGCGGCGCGGCCTTCGGGACGGGCGGGGCCGAGGCCCTGTCCTCCGGGTCGTCTTCGGGGGCCAGGTCACGGGGGGTAAGATCGCGGGGGGTCAGGTCGCGGGGAGCGAGATCGTGCGCGGGGGTGGGCTTCACCGGGCCGAAGCCGGACTCGTCGGGAGCCGAATCCCGCAGGGGCGCGGCGCCGACCCGGCCCGGCGGCTCGCGCCAGGTGCTCGCGGGCTGGCCCGCCTCCGGCGGCACCGCGTCCGGCGGCGGGCGGCGGCGGTAGATCGGGATCGTCGAGCGGTAGGGCTTCGATAGGACCGGCGGATCGGCGGGGGTCTCGAGGTCCGACTGCGCGACGGCCCGGTCCGGCCCGGCCATGCCGGCGGCGCCCGCCAGCACGAACAGGCCGGCCGCGAAAAGGCCCGCGCGGTGAAACGCCCTCATGATGCCCCCAAGGGTCCTCCGACGGATGCCGGCGGTCAAGTCTTAGAGCGCGCACGAACCCGATGGACATGGATTCCGGGGCCGCGCGCGCAGCGAATTCGTCGGTGTCGCCCGGCGGACACTGTCCCGGCGGGCGGCTTGGTCCGACAGGTGATTTGGCCCGACAGGTGATTTGGCCTACCGGCGGAAGATGCCCTTCAGGACCTGCGCCGTCCGGTTGCGCCTGCGCTTGCGCTCCAGCGCGGCCCCATCCTTCACCCAGGCGACCTGCACCACCCGGCGCTCGCCCCCGAACGGCCGGTGGCCGTGCCAGGAATTGTCGGCGCGCAGGAAGGCGAACATCGTCCCCATGGTCGGCGGCACCTCGACCGCGTAGGGCTCGTACCGCTCGCCGTCGTAGAGCACCCGCAGCCGCCCGGCCTCCGGCGCATCCCAGGCGTCGTTCATGTAGACGAGCAGCGTCATCACCTTCGCGGCGCCGTCGGTGTGGATCGCCCCGTATTTCGGCCGCGAGCGGCGCATGACCGTGGTGAGCCGCGGGCAGGAGACGAGGTCGGTGCCGAACTTCTCGCCCAGGACCCGCGAGAAGGCGTCGCTCTCCAGCTCCCCGATCAGGTCCTTGAAGCGGCCGGTGAGCTGCACCTCGTCCACCGTGAGGTAGCCGGGCTTGGCGATGGCCGGGAAGTCGCGCGTCAGCGCGGGGATCGCCTCCGGCCGCAGGACCTGCCGTCCGAGGCAGTACCGGTAGGGGTCCTGGGCGACGGGGGCGGCACGCACGGCATCGACGTCGAGGATCGAGAGGGGCGACATGGGAGGATCGCACTCGTCAGGCTGGAGATTGTCCGACGACGCCGGAGTTCGTCGAACGAAGGTGCGGCAGGATCGAAGACCCGAGATCGAAGACCCGAGACTGGACACCCGGGACCGGACACGTCGGAGCCGGTCACCGTCGCCCCGCGGGCGCGGGCGGCTCCGGTGGCGGGTCACGCGGGAACACGGACGGACCATCGGGGCGGATTGCGGCGGCGGCGGGGCGCCGAGCCCCGCGCGTTCACGTCTTGGCGAGCCTGCGAGCCGTCACGCCTTGCCGCCGGGGACGGGGCGCGACGCGTGAACGGGGTTTAACTTGCCACGGCAACGGCGCCATGGTCCTGCCACGGGGCTGACCCATGGCGGGTCGGACGGACGCGGGCGATGCCCCTCGCGAGACTCCCGCCGCGACCACGGCGACCGGGAACCCCGCGAGAGTCGAACGACGCCCGGCGCGCTCGACCGCCACCGAATCACCGGCCCGCCGCCTCGAGAGGCGGGCCCGCTTGAGGCCCGCCCGCCGGGCGGCCCGGAGACCGCGATGCACGGCTTGAAGCAGGCCCTCCTGCAGATCTGGCGCCTGGCCTATCCCTTTTACACGACCCGCGAGGTCACGACGGTGCGGCTGTGGCCGCTGCCGGCGGTGCAGATGCAGGAACGCTGGGTCGCGCTCATCATGGCGGCCGTGGTGATCGGCATCGAGTTCGCCCAGGTGGCGATCAACGTGCGGATCTCGTACTTCAACCGCGACTGGTTCAACGCCATCCAGAACAAGGACGCGGCGGCGTTCTGGTCGCTGCTGTTCTCGGTGTTCTGCCTCTGGGCCGCGGTCTACGTGGCGAGCGCGATCATCCAGTACGTGATCCAGTCGTTCCTGCGCATCCGCTGGCGCGCCTGGATGACCCGGCACTACGTCGACCGCTGGCTCGGCAACGACACGCATTATCGCATGGGCTTTGCGAGCGCCCAGGCCGACAACCCCGACCAGCGCATCGCCGACGACATCGACCAGTTCACCCAGACGACGCAGTCGCTGGCCATCAACGTCATCTCGACCGTCTCGAACCTGATCTCGTTCTCGGTGATCCTGTGGAACATCTCCTCCGCCTTCACGGTGCCGGGGACGAGCTGGCACGTGCCGGGCTTCCTGGTCTGGGGTGCGCTGATCTACTCGGGCCTCGTCACCTGGATCACCCACCGCATCGGCCGGAAGCTCGCCGGGCTCAACTTCGAGCAGCAGCGCCGCGAGGCGGATTTCCGCTTCTCGCTCGCCCGCCTGCGCGAATATGGCGAGCAGGTGGCGCTCCTCGACGGCGCCCGGGCCGAGAAGGTCTCGCTCGGTGAGCGCTTCGGGGCGCTGATCCGGAACTTCTACGCCATCGTCGACCGCCGCAAGAAGCTCGCCGCCTTCACGGCCAGCTACCAGCAGGTCAACGCGGTGATCCCCTACGTCCTGGTCGCCCCCTACTACTTCGCCGGCCAGATCCCCCTCGGGGTGATGACGCAGACCGCCGGCGCGTTCGCGCGGGTCGAGGGCGCGATGTCGTTCTTCATCACGTTCTACGTGACTTTGGCCGACTACAAGGCGCAGGTCGACCGGCTCACCACCTTCGACGCGGCGATGAACCGGGCCGACGCGATGGCGGCGGGCAGCGCGCTGGCGGTAGCGCCGGCGAGCGGGGCGGGCCTCCACCTCAAGGGCCTCGCCCTCGACCTGCCGGACGGGCGCCGCATCGCCGAGGCGCCGGCCCTCTCCTTCCGTCCGGGCGAGACGACGCTGCTCACCGGTCCCTCGGGCTCGGGCAAGTCGACGCTGTTTCGTGCCATCGCGGGCATCTGGCCCTTCGGCGAGGGCTCGGTCACGACCCCGGAGGGCGCGCGCCTGATGCTGCTGCCGCAGCGGCCCTACCTGCCGATGGGGACCTTGCGCGCCGCCGCCACCTATCCGGAGCCCGCCGGGCGCCACGACGACGCGGCGATCCGGGCAGCCCTCGCGGCGGCGCGGCTGCCGCACCTGGCGGATCGCCTCGACGAGGAGGCGCCCTGGGCGCAGGCCCTGTCGCTCGGCGAGCAGCAGCGCCTCGCCGTCGCCCGGGCGCTCCTCGCCAAGCCCGACTGGCTCTTCCTCGACGAGGCCACCGCCGCCCTCGACGAGCCGACCGAGGCCGCGCTCTACCGCATGCTGCGCCAGGAACTTCCGGACACCACCCTCGTGTCGATCGGCCACCGCTCGACGCTGACCGCCTTCCACGACCGGCGGATCGACATGACCCGCCGCGAGGACGGCCGCTTCGTGCCCACCGACCTCGCCGCGGCGGTGCCGGCGGAGTAACGGTCCGTCAGGGGCGACGAAGCGCCTTGACGCGCCGCGTCGCCCCGCCTAGAAGCCGGCTCACAGGGCGCGTAGCTCAGCGGGAGAGCATTCGCTTCACACGCGAAGGGTCACAGGTTCAATCCCTGTCGCGCCCACCACCCTTTTGAAAGTTTGACGGCTCGATCCCGGCGTCCCGTCGCCACGCGATCCCGCCGTCGAGACAGGTTCGGTCCGCGATACGGCTCTCGCCGCATCATCCCCGCACGGGACCGACCATCGGGCGCGTAGCTCAGCGGGAGAGCATTCGCTTCACACGCGAAGGGTCACAGGTTCAATCCCTGTCGCGCCCACCACTTTCCCCTTCAAAAACACATGGGATTTGAGCCTGATTGGCTCTCCCCGCGCATCTGCCATCCTCCGCGTCATCCGGGGCCGCGTAGCGGAACCCGGGATCCAGACACTCAGGTCGTTCAGAACGAGGCGGAGAGCATTCCGCTCGATTCTGGGCTATCCGCGGCTCTGGATCCCGGGCTCCGCTGCGCGGCCCCGGGATGACCCTGAGGGTGTCGGGTCCGTGGCGTCAATTTCAGGCCACGCCCGGATCCAGCCGCAGCACCGCCTCGTACAGCTCCTCGAAATGCTGGATCACCACGTCCGGCTCCAGTTCCTCCACCGGCACGTCGGTATAGCCGAACGGCACCGCCACCACCGGGATGCCGGCGGCCTTGGCGGTGGCGACGTCGGTGCGCGAATCGCCCACCATCACGGCCCGGGCCGGATCGCCGCCGGCCCGGGCGATCGTCTCGGTGAGATGGCGCGGATCGGGCTTGAAATACGGGAAGGTGTCGCGGCCGCAGATCGCCGCGAAGCGGGCCTTCACCCCGAGCAGCTCCAGCAGCCGCACCGAATGGTCTTCCGGCTTGTTGGTGCAGACCGCGAGCCGGTAGCCCGCCGCCTCCAGCCGGTCGAGGGAATCGACCACGCCGGGGAAGAGATGCGACGCCTCGCAGAGGTGCTGGCCGTAATGGGCCAGGAACACCCGGAACAGCTCGTCGAGCCGCGTCGGCGTCAGCTCGCGCCCGCCCGCCGCGAAGCCGCGCTGGATCAGCGCCCGCGCCCCCGCCCCGATCAGCTCCCGCGCCTGCGAGACCGCCACCGACGGCAATCCCTCCCGCTCCAGGATCGTGTTGAGCGTGCCGATCAGGTCGCCCGCGGTCTCCGCGAGGGTGCCGTCGAGGTCGAACACGACGATCGGCGGCAGGGAATCGGGGCTGGTGGTCGGCATGGGGTCTCGCTGGCTGACGCTGATGAGCGCCTCCCATACAGGCGGCCGAAGCGGGGCGGAACCCGGAGACGCGGCAAGCCCGGGACAAGCGGGGTCGAGCTATAACAGCGCGAAACGGACGAGTCGGCCGCCGCGCGGGCATGGGCCGTCGTCGCGATTGCGTGCGAGGAGCGGCCGCCATGCCGGGGATTGCGGGTTATCGGATCAAGGCGGCCGGGATCGCCGCGGGGCTGCTGGTCGCGGGTGCGGCCCATGCCGCGTCCTACGAGTTCGTGCCGGCGCCCCAGGCCGACCTCAACCGGGTCTACCGGGTCGACAAGGCGACAGGCGAGGTCATCTCCTGCCAGTACGGCCTGCAGGAGAACACCATCGGCACCACCCTGTGCTTCGGCCCGGGCGAGGGCGCGGGCCCGCAGGCCCCCTCCGAGTACAGCCTAGTCGCCTCCCGCCACCTGCGCGAGGCCGGCGTGTTCCGGGTCAACCAGCGCACCGGCGCGATGAGCATCTGCTACGTCCTCGACGACGCCGTGGTCTGCACGCCCCAGGGCAATGCCGGCAGCGCGGCGCCGACACCGGCGGCCAAGCCCTGATTTCGAGAGCGCGACGCCGGTCGGGCGAGGCCGGATGGCCGCTTCCGCCTCCTCCGGCCGCGTGCTAGGGGGCCTCTCGATCAGCGGGACCGGCCGTCAGGGCGCCCCGCCCGCCTTGTTCTCGCCCCAGGGGCGATGGCATGGCGGACGAGACCAGCGAATCGAGACGCATGCCGATGTCCCAGACCCGTCAATCCCGCGGAGGCCGGCGGTGAGCCCCGCCGAGCTCAAGCGCGCCGCCGCCGCCCGGGCGGTCGGGCTGGTCGAGGACGGCATGCGCCTCGGCCTCGGCACCGGCTCGACCGCGACCGTGTTCGTCGAGCTTCTCGGCGAGAAGGTGCGGGCCGGGCTCAAGGTCGTCGGCGTGCCGACCTCCGAGGCGACGCGCCGGGCCGCCGAGGCCGCGGGCATCCCGCTCACGACCCTCGACGAGACGCCCGACCTCGACCTCACGATCGACGGCGCCGACGAGATCGATCCGCAGCTCCGCCTCGTCAAGGGCGGCGGCGGCGCGCTGCTGCGCGAGAAGATCGTGGCGGCGGCCAGCCGCCGCATGGTGGTGATCGTCGACGGGGCCAAGCGCGTCGAGACGCTCGGGCGCTTCCCCCTGCCGATCGAGGTGGTGCCCTTCGGCCTCGTCGCCACCACCCTGGCGGTGGCGGCGGCGATCCGCTCCGCCGGCTGCGCCGGGCCGCTCTCCGTCCGCAAGGGCGGCGACGGCGCGCCCTTCGTCACCGATGGCGGCCACCTGATCCTCGATGCCGGCCTCGGCCGCATCCCCGATCCCGAGGCCCTGGCCCGCGCCCTCGTGGCGGTGCCGGGCGTGGTCGAGCACGGCCTGTTCCTCGGGCTCGCCACCGGCGCGATCGTCGCGGAGGCGGCCGACGGCCAGTCCCGCATCGTCACCCTCGGCGCGGCCTGACCCGCCGCCCGCCTCGTTCGTCACGGCCGCCCCGCACGGGCGCCGTCTTCCGGAGCCCCTCGATGTCCCCGCGCCGTCCCCGACTCCTCCTGGCGGGCCTTCTCGCCGCGTCCGTGTGCAGCCCCGCCCTCGCCCAGACGAAGCCCGCCGCCCCCGCCGCCCCCACGGCGGCACAGCAGGCCGCGATCACCCCGAGCCACCTCGCGCTCGCCAAGGAGGTGATGCTCTCCTCCGGCATCGCCCGCTCGTTCGACTCGATCCTCCCGGCCTTCGGCGAGCAGATCAAGCAGGCGGCAGTCACCCGGCCCGAGCTGACCAAGGACCTCAACGAGGTCCTGGAGAAGATGCAGCCCGAGCTGGAACTGCAGAAGCAGCGCATCATCGACACCGCCTCGCGCATCTACGCCAACAAGCTCACGGAAGCCGAGCTGCGCGACATCGCCACCTTCTTCCGGTCGCCGTCGGGCAAGCGCTACGTCGAGACCCAGCCCCAGGTGCTCGACGACATGGTGCAGGCGATGCAGACCTGGACCCAGGAGGTCTCGGAATACATGATGGTCCGGGTCCGGGCCGAGATGGGCAAGCGCGGCCACCAGCTGCAGTGACCGCCCGCACGGCCGGAGAGCGGGCCGGGACGCTCGATCGTCTCGGCGCGATCGTCATCGCCGCCCTGCCGGCCTGCATGGCCGTGGCGAACCGCTCGAGCCCGGTGGTGGTCGGCCTCGCCGGGCTCCTGCTGCTGGCAGGCGCCGCCGCGGCCGGGCGCCCCTTGCGGACGCTCCTCGTCGCGCCGCTCGCGACACCCTCGGGCCTTTCGGCCCTCGCCTTTCTGGCCTGGTGCGGGGCGAGCCTCGCCTGGAGCCCGCTGCCCGGCCTGTCGCTGCGCACCCTCTCCGAGTTCCTGCCGGCGCTCCTCGGCGCCTACCTGGTGGCCCGCCTGGCGCCGCCGCATCTCGGCGCCGTCGCCAGGCCGGCGGCCTGGGTGATGATCGCCACCTGCGCCTACGTGGTGGCGGACCTCGCCTCCGGCCTGGTGATCCGCGAGGCCTTGGGCCAGCGCGTCGCCGCCTTCGCGTTCAACCGGCCGCTCCTCGTCACGATGCTGCTGGCCTTCCCCCTGGTGGCCGTCCTCGCCGCGACCGGGCGGCGCGGCCTGGCGGCGCTCTCTGCCGCCTGCCTCGCGCTGGCGGCCTGGCGCTCGGTCAGCGGCGCGACGGTGCTGGGGCTCGCCACCGGCGCCCTCACCTTCGGCCTTGTGCGCTGGCTGCCGGCCCGGGCCGGGCTCGGCCTCACCGGCGCGGCGCTCCTCGGGGCCCTGGTCCTCGCGCCGGTCGAGGGCGATCTCCTGGCCCGCACCATGCCCGAGGCTTTGCACCAGCGGCTCGCCGGCAGTTCCACCCGGGCCCGGGTCGCCATCGCCCGCAGCTTCGGCGCGGCGGTCGCCGCCGATCCGTGGCGCGGGGCCGGCTACGGCACCTCCGGTCGTTTCCAGGACGCCCCGGCGGCCGAGCGGATCGAGCCCGAGATGCGCGTCATGCTGGCGGTCGGGCACCCTCATAACAGCTTCCTCCAGGTCTGGGCCGAGCTGGGCGTCGTCGGCGCGACGCTCGCCGCCCTCGTCCTGGTCCTGACCCTGCGGGCCCTGTCGGCCTGGAGAACGGTTCCGCGCAGCACCGCGCTCGCGCTGCTCGCTTGCGCCGGCATCGTCGCCTTCGTCGAGCACGGCGCCTGGCAGGCCTGGTGGACCGCCGGCGTCGGCGCCGCCATCGCCTGGCTGCGCGCCCTGCAGTATCAATCGCAAGATCTAACGGACGAGCGGTGAGCCCCATGACCGAGACCCGAGACCAGGCTTTCGGCGAGCAAGAGTTCGATGTGGATCTGTTCGTGATCGGCGGCGGCTCCGGCGGGGTGCGGGCGGCGCGCATCGCCGCCGGCTACGGCGCGCGGGTGCAGCTCGCCGAGGAATACCGGGTCGGCGGCACCTGCGTGATCCGCGGCTGCGTCCCGAAGAAGCTGATGGTCTATGCCGGCCGGTTCGCCGACGAGTTCGAGGATGCCGCCGGCTTCGGCTGGGAGGTCGGCACCCCGCGCTTCGACTGGGCGACCCTGAAGGCCCGGCGCGACGCCGAGGTGACGCGGCTCGAGGGGATCTACGCCACCAACCTGATGCGGGCCGGCGTCGAGGTGGTGGCCGACCGGGCGGTGATCGAGGATCCGCACACGGTGCGGCTGGTCCGTTCCGGCACCCTCGTGCGCGCCCGCCACATCCTGATCGCGGTCGGCGCGCATCCGGTGAAGGAGCCGCTGATCCCCGGCGCCGAACTCGCCATCACGTCGAACGAGGTGTTCGAGCTGGAGACCCAGCCCGAGCGGATCCTCGTCGTCGGCGGCGGCTACATCGCGGTCGAGTTCGCGGGCGTGTTCGCGGGTCTCGGCACCCGCACCACCCTGCTCCACCGCGGCGACCGGCTCCTGCGCGGCTTCGACGGCGAGATCCGGCAGGCGCTGGGCGAGGCTTACGCCAAGCGGATGGACCTGCGCCTCAACACCACCGTCCACCGTCTCGACCGGCGCGACGGCGCGATCTGCGCCACGCTGAACGACGGCAGCGAGATCTTGGTCGACCAGGTGCTGGTCGCGACCGGGCGGCGCCCCAACGTCGCCGGCCTCGGGCTGGAGAAGGCGGGCATCACCCTCGATTCCGTCGGGGCGATTCCCGTCGACCGCTTCTCGCAGACCGTCGCCCCCTCGATCTACGCCGTCGGCGACGTCACCAACCGCGCCGCCCTGACGCCGATCGCGATCCGCGAGGGCCACGCCTTCGCCGACACGGTGTTCGGGGGCAAGCCGTGGGCGGTCGACCACGACCTGATCCCGACCGCGGTGTTCTCGACCCCGGAGATCGGCGTCGTCGGCCACGGTGAGGAGGTGGCGCGCCGCCTCTGCGGCGAGATCGACGTCTACGAGGCCCGGTTCCGGCCGATGAAGGCGACCCTGTCGGGCCGCGACGAGCGGATCCTGATGAAGGTCATCGTCGAGCGGGCGACCGACAAGGTCGTCGGCGTCCACGTGCTCGGCCACGATGCCGGCGAGATCATCCAGGCCGTCGGCATCGCGGTGACGATGGGCGCCAAGAAGGCCGATTTCGACCGCACCATCGCGGTCCACCCGACGGCCGGCGAGGAATTGGTGACGATGCGCACCCCCTCGGTGGTCAAGCAGCCGGTGGCGGTGGGGTGAACCCGCACCTCTCCGCAGCGTCAGGACCCCCTCGCCCTCCGGCGCGAACCCCCCTATAAGCCCGGCTTCCGCAACCGACCTGACCGGTTATCGAAGAGGTGCGGTAGGAGAGGACGATGAGCGAGCGTTGGACCCCCACGAGCTGGCGGCAGCTGCCGATTCAGCAGGTCCCGGATTATCCGGATTCCACGTCCCTCGAGGCGGTGGAGCGGCAGCTCGCGAGCTTTCCTCCGCTGGTCTTTGCCGGTGAGGCGCGCAAGCTGAAGCAGAACCTCGCCAAGGTCGCGGCCGGCGAGGCGTTCCTGCTTCAGGGCGGCGACTGCGCCGAGAGCTTCGACGAGCATTCCGCCGACAACATCCGCGATTTCTTCCGCGTCTTCCTGCAGATGGCGCTGGTGCTGACCTTCGCGGGCGGCTCGCCGGTGGTGAAGATCGGCCGCATCGCCGGCCAGTTCGCCAAGCCCCGCTCCTCGCCGACCGAGACCGTCGACGGCGTCTCGCTGCCGAGCTACCGCGGCGACATCGTCAACGGCATCGGCTTCTCGGAGGCCGAGCGGGTTCCCGATCCGCGTCGCCAGGTCGAGGCGTACCGGCAATCGGCCGCGACGCTCAACCTGCTGCGCGCCTTCGCGACCGGCGGCTACGCCAATCTCGAGAACGCGCATCGCTGGATGCTCGGCTTCGTCAAGGACTCGCCCCAGTCCTCGGCCTATGCCGACCTGGCGCAGCGCATGACCGAGACCCTCGACTTCATGCGGGCGATCGGCATCAACCCGGAGACGCACCAGGAGGTGCGCCAGACCGACTTCTACACCAGCCACGAGGCCCTGCTGCTCGGCTACGAGGAGGCCCTGACCCGGGTCGATTCGACCAGCGGCGACTGGTACGCCACGTCGGGCCACATGCTGTGGATCGGCGACCGCACCCGCCAGGCCGACCACGCCCATATCGAGTTCGCCCGGGGCATCAAGAACCCGATCGGCCTCAAATGCGGCCCGTCGCTGAAGGCCGACGACCTGATCCGACTCGTGGACCTGCTCAACCCGGGCAATGAAGCCGGCCGCCTGACCCTGATCTGCCGCTTCGGCGCCGACAAGGTCGGCGACCACCTCCCCGCCCTGGTCCGGGCGGTGGAGCGCGAGGGCCGCAAGGTCGTGTGGTCCTGCGACCCGATGCACGGCAACACCGTGACGGCGAGCGGCTACAAGACCCGGCCGTTCGAGCGGGTGATGAAGGAGATCCAGGGCTTCTTCGACATCCACCAGGCCGAAGGGACGCATGCCGGCGGCATCCACCTCGAGATGACCGGCAAGAACGTCACCGAATGCACCGGCGGCGCTCGCGCCCTGACGGCGGACGACCTGCGCGACCGCTACCACACCTATTGCGACCCGCGCCTCAACGCCGAGCAGGCGCTGGAAGTGGCCTTCCTGACCGCCGACCTCGTCAAGCGCGAGCGCCGGCAGCACGAGCGCCCGCAGATCGAGGCGGCGGAATAGACCGTCCGCCATCGCCGGACGACGATGAGGCCCGGGACGGGGGCCGCCTTCGGGCGGTGCCCGTCCCGGGCCTTTTTTCGTCGATCGGCGGCCGCGTCACGTCAAATGCCGGTCGAACGCGATCCCGGCGAACTCGCCGTTCCGCCAGACCAGCGTAGCGCGCCGGGTGACGGTCATCTGGGGAATGACGATCCAGATCCGGTCCGGCAGATTGTGGCGACGGGAGAGATTGATCTTGGCACCGGTGGCGGAAAGGTCGCGGACGACGCAGGGGATGCGGCCGGAATCGGGCAGGACCAGGGTTGCCGGCATCACCGTGCCGTAGCGGCGCCGGCCCCGCTTGTCTTGGGCTTGCTTCCGGGCATCCGATTGCGCGTCGGCCGAGATCGTTGGTCCCTCGCTCATCCCCGCCTCGACCCCGTCATTCCGTCGCGTCACCGTTATATCACATGTAACATGACGGTTTCCGGCTGGAAGCGGCCCCCGATGCACCCAGCGGTGTATCGAGCGGCAGGGTTAAACCACTCCTGCCTGATCTCGCGACGATCGCCGCGTCACGGCGCGAGGGCGCCCGGCTCTGTCGTCCCGCCGCGATCGGGCCGGGCAACGGAGCCGGGCGAAATAAGCGACCGAGAGGGTTGCGCGCCTTACGAACCGTCGCTATACCCCCGTCATCCCGCCGGGCCAGCTCCCATCGTCTAGCGGTCTAGGACGTCGCCCTCTCACGGCGAAAACAGGGGTTCGAGTCCCCTTGGGAGCGCCACCGGCCGGATCACCCCTACAGCGCTGTCGAACGACCGATGCGGCCCTCGTGCCGCCGCGTCGCTGCGCGATTCGGGCACCCTCCACCAAAGCGGTAGCAGACCTCGTCCGGTCCACCCAAGGGATGCGCGCGCCGCCGCCGTCTCGGCTGTCCTCGTGTGTATCGGCCTGCTAAGCATCGGTCATACCAACAATCGATGCTCGGTGAGAGACGTGATGCAGCGGATGGTCGTGCGCCTGCTGGTGTCGGCAATAGTATGCCTGATGTTCGCGATATCGGCCCGTCTCCTGTTCGAGGCGTCGTCTCCACGCGTGCTGGCGTTGATGCCGAATGACGGCGCGGCGCAAGTCTATCCCGGACTGCCGATCGCGATCGGCTTCTCCCGCGCAATGGCGCCGGAGACGATCGGGCCTGCAACGATCGCCCTGTACGAGGAAGGGGGCGCGGCCGTGCCGGCCGCGATCGCCTACGAGGCGGATCAGCGTTCCGCCCGGCTGGTGCCGCAGGCGCCGTTGCGGCCGGGCGCGACCTACCGGATCGCGGTCGGGACCGGAAGCCGCCCGAAGAGCACCCTCGGACTGTCCCTGGGCGAGCCGGTGGAGGGACGCTTCACCGTGGCGGCCGCCCCTCACCTCGCCGCGATGCCCGGGGCGCCGGTCCTGGTCGCGGTCGGCCCCGGAAACCCCTTCGGGCCCTACTACGCCGAGATCCTGCGGGCGGAAGGGCTGAACCTGTTCTCGGTGGTCGCGACGAACGACCTCACCCCGGATCGCCTCGCCCGGGCGACCCTGGTGCTGATGACGGACGCACCGGACGAGGCCCTGGCCGCACGGCTCTCCGGCTGGGTGCAGGAGGGTGGCAACCTGATCGCGGTCCGGCCGCAGGGCGCCTGGCTGCCGATCTTCGGGCTCGCCCCGGACGGGGACGCCGTCACCGAGCGCTACCTGCAGGTCGACGCGGGGGCGCCGGCCGCCCGCGGCATCGCCCGCCAGGCGATGCAGTTCCACGGGCCCGCCCGCCGCTATCGTCCGGAGGAGGATGCCACGATCCTCGCCCGCCTCTCGACCGGGGCCGAGCCGCTGCCCTGGCCGGCGGTCTCGCTGCACCGACATGGCCAGGGCCAGGCGGCGGCCTTCGCCTTCGACCTCGCCACCTCGGTGGTGCGCCTGCGCCAGGGCAACCCGGCCTTCGCCGGCCAGGAGCGGGACGGGCTGCCGCCGCGGCGGCCGAACGACCTGTTCTTCCCGGACTACCTCGACCTCTCCCGGGTGGCGATCCCGCAGGCCGACGAGCAGCAGCGGCTGCTGGCCAACCTGATCGTGACGATGAGCGCCGAGCGCCTGCCGCTGCCGCGGGTCTGGTACCTGCCCGACGAGCGCCGCGCCGCCCTCATCATGGCCGGCGACGACCATGCCACGCGCCGCGGCACGCTCGACGCCTACAAGCGCCTCGTCGCCGAGAGCCCGATCGATTGCCGGCCCGAGGCCTGGGACTGCCCGCGGGCGACCTCCTACGTCACGCCGGCGACGCGGCTCTCGCCGGATCAGGCGCGCGCCTACGCGGCGCTCGGCTTCGAGACCGGAATCCACGCCGATACCGGCTGCCGCGACGTCGATGCCGCCACCCTGGGCCTGGCCTTGAGCCGGCAGGTCGGCGGCATCGGGCGGCAGCTCGGCCTGCCGGCGCAGGAGACCCACCGCCTGCATTGCGTGACCTGGAACGGCTGGGCCGACACCGCCAAGATCGAGCGGGCCGCGGGCATCCGCCTCGACCTCGGCTATTACTACTGGCCCGGCTCGTGGATCCGGCGGCGGCCGGGCTTCATGAACGGCTCCGGCTTCCCGATGCGCTTTGCCGACCTCGACGGCCGGGTCCTCGACATCTACCAGGCCGCCAGCCACCTGGTGAACGAGAACGGCATCGACCAGCGCGCCGGCATCGACGCGATGCTCGACCGGGCGCTCGGCCCCGAGCAGTTCTTCGGCGCCTTCGGCACCCATTACGACTACACCGACGGCTATTTCGACCATCTGGTCGCGGCCGCTCGCGAGCGCGGCGTCGCGATGATCTCGGCGGCCCAGATGCTGCGCTGGCTCGACCGCCGGGAAGCAACGCGCTTCGAGGCCCTGGCCTGGAACGGGCACGACCTGACCTTCCGGGTCGATCTCGCCGAGGGGCCGGAGCGGATGACCGGGATGCTGCCGGTCTCGGCCCTGTCGCACCGCCTCGCAGGCATCACCCGCGGCGGCCAGCGGGTGCATTTCCGGACCGAGACCATCAAGGGCCTCGACTACGCGCTGTTCGACCTCGAACAGGGCAGCTATGCCGTCGTCTACGACGAGAAGACCTCGGCGATGCCGCTCCCGGCCCGGCTGCGGTGAGGCCCCCTGGTCCCGCAGGGGCGGGACTGCGTCATTGGGCCCGCAGGGGCGGGGCTGCGTCATTTGGGGGCGCACACCCTTTCCGGATCCCGGGCGTTGGGCCGGAACCTGCGCCCCGCCTCCTGCGGGGCGCCCTTCCCCGAGGCCCGACCCGATGGCTGCCGACACCAAAGCCCTCTCCGACCGCGCCCTGTCGATCTTCGCCTTCGCGGCCTACCACCACCTGATCAGCGGCCAGCCGATCAGCTCCGTGGTGCGCCGGGACGGCCGCGGCCATCAGGCCGATCCGGAGGGCGCCGCCGAGGTCGAGCAGCGCGGCCTCGCCAGCTTGAGCGACGACGCGATCACCTTCACCGAGCCGGGCGTCGCCTTCGTCGAGACGATCGTGGCGGCGATCCGGCAGGCCAGCGGGCGCTAGACCAGCCATGGAGCTTTCCCACCCTGCACCTCATCCTGAGGTGCAGGGTGGGAAGAGCCAGAGCCGCGCTCGAACGCTGTCGTGTACCGTGTGGCCTGCCAGTGCAAGTCTGCTTGGCGCGCTTGACGATCCGGCCGCCGCGATTGCACTCCTGCCGTTGCGGCGCCGGGCATCCGGGCTCGGGCCGCCCGGAGAGGATTCTCGTGGACGCGCCCGCCCTCGCCCGCCTGATCGACCACAACCTCCTGCGGGCCGATGCGACGCCGGCCGAGGTGCGGCGCCTGTGCGAGGAAGCACTGGCGCACCGCTTCAAGGCGGTCTGCATCAACCCGATCCATGTCGGGCTCGCCGCCGGGATCCTAGCCGGCAGCGACGTCGCACCCTGCTCCGTCGTTGGCTTCCCCCTCGGGGCGTCGATGTCGGAGGACAAGGCGGCGGAGGCCGCGGGCGCCGTGCGCCGCGGTGCGGCCGAGATCGACATGGTGATCGCGCTCGGGGCCCTGAAGGACGGGGATCACGCGGCCGTGCGGGCCGACATCGCGGCGGTCCGGGCGGCCTGCCGGGGGCAGGTGCTGAAGGTCATCATCGAGACCTGCCTGCTTGATGAACCGCAGAAGCGCCTCGCCTGCACCCTGGCGGTCGAGGCCGGGGTCGATTTCATCAAGACGTCAACGGGCTTTTCGACCGGCGGCGCCACCGTGGCGGACGTCGCCCTGATGCGCGCGACTGTCGGCGACGCCGTCGGGGTCAAGGCGTCGGGCGGCGTGCGCAGCCTGGAGGCCGCCCGCGCCCTGGTGGCTGCCGGTGCGACGCGGCTCGGCACCAGTTCGGGCGTGGCGCTGGTGACGGCGGGGGTGGCGGGCGAGGCCTATTGAGGACGCCCTGACGTCAGGCCGTAGAGGACCAGGCCAGCTTTGGACGCAGCCTCTCCCCGCCCCTCCCCCACCGCCCTGCCGGTCAGCGCCCGGATCGGCGCCGACCTGAAGGCGCAGATCGCGCGAGGGGTCTATCCGCCGGGCAGCGCCCTGCCCTCGACCAGGGCGCTGGCGGCCGAGCTCGGGGTCTCGCGCACCACCGTGACGGCGGCCTACGACCAGCTCGTCGCCGAGGGCTACCTGGAGACCCGGCCCGGGGCCCGGACCCGGGTCGCCGCCGGCATCCTGGCCGCGGCCTCGCCGGGCTCGGCCGCCCCGGTCCCGCCGCATCGCCTTTCCGCCTTCGGGCGGCGCCTGCTCGCCGAGCCCGCGCCGCCGGCCGCGCCGGCACCGGCGATCGATTTCCGCTACGGCGACCTCTCGGGCGACGATTTTCCGGTCCTCGCCTGGCGGCGGGCCCTCAACGCCGTGCTGCTGCGGCGGCCGGCCCGGCTCGGCTACGGCGATCCGCGCGGGCTGCCCGCGTTGCGCGCCGCGTTGCAGGCCTATCTCTGGCGCGCCCGGGGCGTGAGCTGCAGCCCCGACCAGATCGTGGTCGTCAACGGCTCGCAGCAGGGGATCGATCTCTGCATCCGGCTCCTCGTCGATCCCGGCGACCGGGTGGCGATGGAGGATCCGGGCTACGGCACGGCGCGCCGGGCCTTTGCCGCCGCGGGTGCCGCGCTCCTGCCGGTCCCGGTCGATGCGGAGGGGCTGCAGACCGGGCGGCTGCCCGGACTCGGGCCCGCGCGCCTCGCCTACGTCACGCCCTCGCACCAGTTCCCCCTCGGCGGCGTGCTGCCCGCCGCCCGCCGGCAGGCCCTGCTCGCCTGGGCGGAAGGGTGCGGCGCGCTGATCGTCGAGGACGATTACGACGGCGAGTACCGCTTCGACGCCCGGCCGGTGGAGGCGCTGGTGAGCCTCGATCGGGCGGGCCGGGTGATCTATGCCGGCACGGTCTCCAAGACCCTCTCGCCGCAGCTGCGCCTCGGCTACCTGGTGGTGCCGCCGGGCTTGAGCGAGGCCTTCACGGAAGCCAAGCGCCTCGCCGACCGGCAGTCGCCGGGCCTGGAACAGGCCGCCCTGGCGCAGTTCCTGGCCGAGGGCGGCTACGAGCGCCACCTGCGCCAGGTCCGGCGGCGCAATGCCGGCCGGCGCGCCGCCCTGCTCGCCGCGCTGGCCGAGAGCTTCGGCGGCGCGGTGCGGGTCGAGGGCGCGGCGGCGGGCCTGCATCTCGTCGCCTGGTTCGAGGGCGTGCCGGCCGCCGCCGAGGCCGGGATGGCGGCGGCGGCGCGGGCGGCGGGAATCGGCGTCTACCCGGTCGGCCCGCTCTACCACGACCCGGCGGCGCGGCCGGACCGGGCCGGGCTGCTCCTCGGCTTTGCCGGCAGCGAGCCGGACGCGATCCGGGCGGGCATCCGCCGCCTCGCCGCGGCGCTGGCGGCCGCGCATCTTACCGCCAGCTAACCCGAACGCGGACCACCGTCCGCTCAGGGTCGCGGCGTCCCGCCCCGGCGCCGGCGGCACTTCCTTCCGAGAGATCAAGCGGATACCGGGCTCGGGGGAGCGGGCCCCGCACGATCGCCCGGCGGCGGTGGCTCTCGGCATTCGGAAAGATTTGCCGCGTAGTCCCGTCGGCAACGACGGCGGCAGGCCGGTGCGTCACTCCGGCTCTTCCCGAGGGTTCCCCGTGCAGCAACCACATCCGGCGCCGGCCTTCCCGTCAGGCCAGGCAGGCCGCGCGCCGTCTGGACCGCGGGAGGTCCCGCTCGGGCGCCGGCTCTGGGGTACCGCCCTGCTCCTGGCGGCGGGGCTCCTCACCCTGACGGCGATCGTCGTCGCGCCCTCGGTCACCGCCTATCGCGCCAGCCAGGGCAACCTCCTGCACATCAGCCGGCTGCGGCAGGTGTTGGAGGCCGCCAACCGTCTCTCGGCGGAAAGGGGGCCGGCGAACGTCATGATGTCGATCGCGCCCGGCAGCGATCCGGCGGCGGCGGCGCGGCTGGACGCCTTCCGCGCGGCGAGCGACGGGGCGCTGGCGGCCCTGCGCGGGCCGGCGGCGGAGGAGGCGGGCCATGCCGTTCCCGCCCGCCTCCTCTCGGCGACAGCCGTCCGGCTCCAGGCGGCGCGGCGGGACGTGGACCGGGTCGCCGGCCTGCAGGCCGCGGAGCGGGACATCGAGGACATCACCGGCGCCGTCGCCCGGATGATCGCCGCGGCTGACGCGTTCCAGGACGTGGTCGCCTGGGAGATCCAGGCGATCGGCCGGGCCGATCCGGCGCTGGCCGGTGCGGCCCTGACCGGCCACGCGGTGAGCGACCTGCGGGAATATGGCGGCCGGATCGGCTCCGCCATCATCCCGGCCGTCGCCGTGCGCCGGCCCTCGACACCGGCCAGTTCGCCGCCGCCGCGCAGATCCGTGGGCGCATCCTGGAATTGCTCCGGCTCCTGCGCAGCCAGGCGGCGTTCGGGCCGGGCCAGCCCCTCGAAGGCCTGTTCCACGAGGTCGAGGAGACCTTCGCCGGGCAGGGGCTCGGCCTCATCGAGGCGACGATCGCGGAGGGCCGCTCCGACGGCCGCTACGCGCTCTCCGCCGACGAGCTGACCCGCCGCTACGTGCCGACCCTGAAGCCGGTCGAGGCCCTGCGCGACCGCTACCTCGCCGGGATGGTGGCGGACTTTGCCGCCGAGCGCGACGCGATGCGCGCGCGGCTCGCGGCCGTCGCCTGCGGCACGGTTGCGGTCCTGGCCCTGCTGGTCGCCCTGCTGCAATCCTTGCGCGCCTCGGTGCTGCGCCCGCTGCTGATCGCCCGCGAGACCGCGATGGCGCTGGCCGAGGGCGACGCGCCGGCCCCGCGCCCGGCCCTCGGCCGGGCCTTGCGCATCGTCGAGATCCGGCGGCTGTTCGACGCCCTCGCGGTGCTGGAGGAGCGGATGCGCGAGCGCACCCGCCTGATGGAGACCCTGCGCCGCCAGGCCGAGACCGACGGCCTGACCGGCCTGAGCAACCGCCGCGGCCTCGCCCTGGCGATGGCCCGCCTCGCCGACGCCCCGGAGGCCCCGGCCGCCGCCCTGATGATCGATCTCGACGGGTTCAAGAAGGTCAACGACACCCTCGGCCACGAGGCGGGCGACGCGCTGATCCGCCAGGCCGGGGCGCGGCTGTGCGCCTGCCTCGCCGGGGACGGCCTCGTCGCCCGGATGGGCGGCGACGAGTTCGCGGTGCTGCTGCCCGGCTGCGACGAGGCCGCGGCGGTCACGGTCGCGGGCACGATCCTGCACAGCCTCTCCGAGCCGTTCCCGGTCGACGGGCAGCCCATCCATCTCGGGGCGAGCATCGGCATCGCGCTGAGCCCCTTGCACGGCCCCCTCACCGACGCGCTGCTCGCCTGCGCCGACATGGCGCTCTACGAGGCCAAGCGCGGCGGGCGGCATTGCCACCGGGTGTTCACGCCGGCCTTGCGCGACGCCACCCTGTCCTGGACCGCCCGCCAGCAGGAATTGCCGCGGGCGCTGGCGGCCGGGGAATTCGAGGTGTTCTACCAGCCGCAGGTGCGCCTCGCCGACCGCCGGATCGTCGGCGCCGAGGCCCTGATCCGCTGGCGCCACCCCGGCTCGGCCTCCTCGCCCCGGCGGCGTTCCTGGCTCCCCTGGAGGCGAGCCGCCTCGCCGCGCCGGTCGGCCGCTTCGTGCTGCGCGAGGCCTGCGCGCAGGCCGCCGCCTGGCGCCGGGCCGGCGCCACGGACCTGCGCATCGGCGTCAACCTGTTCGGCGCGCAGTTCCATTCGGCGAGCCTCGTCGACGAAGTCCGGGCGGCGCTCGCCGAATCCGGCCTGCCGGCCTCCGGCCTCGAACTGGAGATCACCGAGACCATCATCCTGCAGCACGACGAGGCCCTGATCGCCCCGCTGCGGGCCCTGCGCGACCTCGGCGTCGGCCTCGCCTTCGACGATTACGGCACCGGCTACGCCTCCTTGAGCCTGCTCAAGCGCTTTCCCCTGACGCGGCTGAAGATCGACCGCTCCTTCGTGCAGGGCATGGAAGGCTCGAGCCAGGATCGGGCGATCGTGCGGTCGGTGCTGACGCTGGGCCGCAGCTTCGGCCTCTCGGTGATCGCGGAGGGCGTCGAGACCGAGGCGATGGCAGCCCGGCTCGCGGCGAAGGGCTGCACGGAGGCGCAGGGCTACCTGTTCGGCCGGCCGATGCCGGCGGAGGCGTTCGCGGCCCTGTGCCGGCCGGAGGTGCGGCGTTCGGCGTGACGGGCGGCCGGGGCGTTACGGGCCCGTTCTCTTCGTCGGGGTGGATCGCGCATCCATAAGCCTGACCGGCGGCCTGGAACGGTTCTGACGCGCATCCTGGTCATTCCGGGGCCGCGAAAGCGGAGCCCGGCATGACCAGGAGGGTGTCCATCCCGCAGAGCCCGATCGAGGAAAGTCGAAAGGTCGATCGGATCCGTCGCGCTTTCACGCACGTGATACCGAAGGAGATGTCCCGGGAAACCCCGTCGCCCGCCGATGTCGGCGGACCGGTTCCCGACTGAGAGCCTGTTTGATCGACTCGAGCACTTACTCCAACACACAACCTCATCCTGAGGTGTCAGTCGATTGAAAATCGACTGACCTCGAAGGAGGGCTCCAGGGATCGCGAAGACTTCTGGAGCCCTCCTTCGAGGCTCCTTTCAGTCGCACCTCAGGATGAGGTCGCGAGAGGGATGGAAAAGGTCGGTGCAGCTAAATTTTCGCAAGTCAAACAGGCTCTCACACCGCCGCCGCCATCGCCTCGCCGAAGGACTGCACCAGGCGCGCCTCCAGCTTGCCCTCCATGGAGGAGAGGATCGCCATCGCGTCCGCCATCGGCATCGGCGACTTGTACGGGCGGCGCTCGGTCAGGGCGGCATAGATGTCGCAGATGGTGAGCAGGCGGACCATGTCGCCGATCTGGTCGCCGACGAGGCCGTCGGGATAGCCGGAGCCGTCGAGCATCTCGTGGTGGTGGCGGACCGCCGAGAGGGTCATCGGGTCGCGCTCGCCGCCCGCCCGCAACACCTCGTGGCCGATGGCGGCATGGGTGCGCATCACGGCGAGCTCGCCCGCGTCGAGGCGGCCGGGCTTGTTGAGGATCTGGAGCGGGATGCGGGCCTTGCCGACGTCGTGGATCAGCGCGGCGCGCACGAAGCGGAACTGGTCCTCGTGCCGGAAGCCGAGATGGAGGGCGAATTGCGCGGCGAGGCCGGCCACCAGCAGGCAATGCTGGTAGGTGGCGTCGTCGTGGGTCCAGACCGTGTCGAGCCACCGGGCGAGGCCGCCCTCCTGCACCGCGGTGAGGATCGGGCCGAGGCCGGCCTCGACGGCGCCCATGCGGATCGGCAGGCCGGCCCGGGTCTCCGCCATCAGGCCGGTCAGCGCCTCCCCGGCCCGGACGACGCCCTGGCTCACCGCTTTCTCGGCGGCGCCGGCCATGATCCCGGCCTGGTTGGCCAGGGCGGCCGCGATCGTCTCGGGCGGCACGTAGGCGGGCATGCACACCGTCGCCCCGAGGGTCTTGGCGTGGCGCAGCGCGTCCTGGGTCGCCTTGCGCAGGAGGCACACCACCGGCAGGGGCCGGTCGGCGAAGCGGCGCTGGAGCGCGCGCAGGCAATGGTCGGCCTCCGGCCGCGACAGCGTCAGGTCGGAGACGACGCCGGCCAGGGCCCGCCGGTCCCGCCACGTCTCCTCGGGTCCGACGACGTCGCAGATCCCGATAGCCCGCAGGGCCGCGCTGATCGCGGCGCTGCGGTCCGGCCTGTCGGTCACGAGGACGAAGGTCCTCTCGTCGGGCATCGCGTCCCTCCCGGCGGCCGCACGGCCCCCTCTGCCCCCAACAGCTACCCGTCCAGTCCCGAACAAATGCTTACGGCGTTGATCGACAGACAAGGTTAGCGGCGACGGACCGGAAACAAAACCGTCCGTCGGCGGCGAAGGTCGCCGGGGGCGCCCGCAGCCCCGCAGCCTGGACGGGCGGTCCATTCGGACCGTGCCGCCGGAGGTTGTCCGGCGCTCCTTGCGCAGGATTGTCCCGCGGGACCGGATACCTCTGCGTTATCCTCCCCGTAACGGTTAAGCGGCAAGATCGCGTCGCGCTCGATTGAATCGGGACACTCTCCCGGCCGGGCTCGTCCCGCGGCACCGGCCGCCTGCCCGCAACCCGTCCGCGACCCAAGGCCCCTCATGTCGATCAAGATCGCCGCCCGGATCCAGGCCCTGACCGGCGTGGCGCTGGTCGGGCTCCTCCTCATCCTCGGCCTCGCCGCCTACGATCTCGCGGGCGCGGTGACCAGCGGCCGGTCCCTCAAGACGAAGGACCTGGTGGACGCCGCCCACAGTCTCCTGGTGCATTTCGAAGCCGAGGAGCGCGCCGGGCGGATGACCCGCGAGTCCGCCCAGACGACCGCCACCGCGGCGGTCGCCGCCCTGCGCTACGGCAAGGGCGAGTTCTTCTGGATCAACGACATGCAGTCGCGGCTGATCGCCCATCCCGAGTCCAAGCTGGTCGGCCGGGACGTCAGCGGCCTCGCCGAGCCGTCGGGCCGCAAGTTCTTCGCCGCGATGATGCGCAACGTCGCAGCGGACGGCGCGGCCTTCGAGACCTACTGGTGGCCGAAGCCGGGCTCCGACGTGCCGGTCGAGAAGGTGTCCTACGCCCGCAGCTTCCAGCCCTGGGGTTGGGTCGTCGGCTCCGGCATCTATGCCGACGACACCGCGGCCCAGGTCCATGCCTGGCTGTGGAACCTGCTCGTCGGCGCCGGCCTGGTGGCTCTCCTGGTCGCCGCCGCCGCCACGCTGATCGGCCGCAGCATCGCCCGGCCGCTAGTCGCGCTCTCCGGCAGCATGGCGGCGCTCGCCGCCGGCCGGCTCGGCGAGGCGGTGCCGGCGACGGGGCGCCGCGACGAGATCGGCGCCATGGCCTCGGCGGTGCAGGTGTTCAAGGAGAGCATGCTGCGCGCTCGCGCCCTGGAGGAGGAGACGGCGCTCGCCCGCGCCTCGGCGGACGAGCAGCGCCGCGCCGGCATGCGCCAGATGGCGGACGCCTTCGAGCGCGCCGTCGGCGGCATCGTCGGCCAGGTCTCGGCCTCCGCGACCGAATTGCAGGCCACGGCGCAGGCCATGACCACCACCGCGCGGGAGACCGCCAGCCAGTCGACCGGCGTGGCGGAGGCCGCCGCCCAGGCCGCCTCAAATGTCGGGACGGTTGCCGCCGCCGCGGAGGAGCTCGGCGCATCGGTGGGTGAGATCGGCCGCCAGGTCGACGATTCGGCCCGGCTGGCCCAGGCCGCCGTCGCGGAAGCCGGGAGGACCGCCGGCCAGGTCCGCATCCTGACCGAGGCCACCGCCCGGATCGGCGACGTGGTCGGGCTGATCTCGTCGATCGCCAGCCAGACCAACCTCCTGGCGCTCAACGCCACCATCGAGGCGGCCCGGGCCGGCGCGGCGGGCCGCGGCTTCGCGGTCGTCGCGGCGGAAGTCAAGGAGCTCGCCGGCCAGACCGCGAAGGCCACCGAGGAGATCACCGGCCAGATCGCGGCGATCCAGGCCTCCACCGGCCAGGCGGCGAGCGCGATCGGCGGCATCACCGCACGGATCGAGGAGATCTCGACCGTGGCGACGGGCATCGCCGCGGCGGTGGAGGAGCAGGGCTCGGCGACGCAGGAGATCGTCCGCAACGTGTCTCGAGCCGCAGCCGGCACCGACGAGGTGACCCAGGGCGTCGCGGCGGTCGCGGGCGCGGCCGAGCGCTCCGGGATCTCGGCGGGCCAGGTCCTGGCGGCCTCCTCGGAGCTGTCGCGCCAGTCCGAGCATCTCGGCGCCGAGGTGCATCGGTTCCTCGCCACCGTGCGGGCGGCGTGACGGCCAGAGTCTCGTCCGACGAAGCGAATGCCGGCTCTTCGGAGGATATGCAGCAAGATCAAAGATCTGGAGCATCGCTCGATCGCAACGCCACGGTACAAGGGACGGCAGGCTGCGCGATGCGAGAGTAACGGTCGCCACGCGCGAACCCTCCCCCGCTAAGGCAGGGCTGTCCGGGGAAAAGAAGAGGCGCGGGAAATCCCCCTCTCCCGCGGGCGGGGAGAGGACTTCATCGACCTTGTCGTCGATGAAGTGAGCGGAGGCGCAGCCGGAGCGAGGGTGAGGGGGAGGTTCCGGAAGAGCCTCGTCCTGAGACACCCCCTCACCCTCGCGGCGAACCTGCGGTTCGCTGCTCCCTTCACCCCCGACGAGGGGGTGAAGGCTTCTCCCCGCCCGCGGGAGAGGGGAAAACTCGTGCCTCAATCTTTCCCCGGACAGCCCTGCCGCAAAGGGGGGAGGGTTCATGCGCCCGGCCGTTTCTCCCTCACCCGCGCAGCCTGCTGTGTCGTGTCCCGTGTCGCCACGCGATCGGGCGTCGCTCTCGCCTCGACGACCCGGCGAGATCCTGACGCAATGGCCTAATAAGCATCAAGCGACGGCCTAATCACAAAGATATACCGCACGGCGATCAGCCATCACGCGACGATTCCCGATGTATCTAGACCCGACCGACCGTCATCTCACCTTCATACGGCCAAGCTAGGCGGCGGCCCTGAACGGACAAAAGACTCCGAGGGGCTTATGCAATCGAAACTCAACGTCGCCCTGCTGGCGGCGACATGCCTGTTTCCCGTCCATTCCTGGGCGCAGACGGTGCCGACCTCGCCGCCGGTGGGCTTCGCCAACAGCACCTCGGTCAATCCGGGCACGGTGCTGAACCGCGTGCTCGACTCGTATACCGGGCTCGTCACCGGCAATCCGGCGGTGCTGACCCAGAACTACCAGACCGTCGTCGCGATGACGCGGGGCCGGACCGAGGCGCAGACCCTGGCGGCGATCCACGACGACCGCACCGGCCAGGCCTACAGCATCCTCAACGGCCTCGGTCCGCTGACCTCGGCCTATCTCACGGGTGCGGGCGCCTCGTTCACCGGCACGACCCCGACGAATCTGACGCCGACCACCTACGTCGCCACGACGCTCGCCGACTACGCCGCCAACATCAGCACCGGCAACGACGCCAATGCCGGGTCGCGGACCTTCGGCAACGGCACGGCGACGCCCCTCGCGGCGGCCGTCGCCTTCATCGACGACGTCGCCCGCGCCAGCGGCTCGACCGAGCCGGCCAAGCGCATCTTCGCCCGCTACCAGGGCGACACTCCCGCCATCAACCCGCTCGATCCCCGCTTCAACGCCTACAGCGCGACGACGAACCGGACCGCCCTCTCGACCCGCGACACCGCGGGCCTGGTGGTGCCGACCTACCTGTCGAACTTCCCCGTCCCGGCGGTCTACGGCACGACGGACCGGTGGGTGCGCGGCTTCACCGTCACGCAAGGAATGATCGACGCCAATGGCGGCCGGCCGCTCACCGTGCCGAATGTCGGCACCTTCTCGAACGGCGTCTTCACCGCGGCGACCTTCGGGGTCGGCGATTACGTGCCGGGCATCGGCACCTCGCCGCGGCCCTACCGCGTCTCGACCGACGTGAACGTGCCGGTGCCGCTGCGGCAGATCATCAACAGCACCAACCCTTACGCCGACGGCGCCTATCCGAGCGGCCACACCAATTCCGGCTCGATGCAGGCGCTGGCCACCGCCTTCCTGGTGCCGGAGCGGGGCCAGCAGCTCCTGACCCGGGCCTCGGAACTCGGCTACAACCGCATCCTCGCCGGCATGCACTCGCCCGCCGACGTGATCGGCGGCCGGATGGAATCGACGGCGATCGTCGCCACCAACATCTATGGCGCGCTCTACGACGCGAACGGCAACCGGGTCGACTGGACCAACCCGGCCAACACGTCCGCCTACGGCGTCTACCAGGCCTACCGCCAGACGCAGTCCTACCTCGCCTCCTCCTGCGGCGCGGCGAGCGTCGCCGCCTGCCTGAACGCCGCCTCCGGCAGCCAGGACGCCTTCGGCAACGCGGCACAGAACAAGGCGGACTACACCGCCCGCCTGACCTACGGCTTCCAGCCCATCGGCCCGGTCGCGCCGATGACCACCGCCGACGTGCCGCTCCAGGCGCAGGTGCTGCTGCTCACCCGCTTCCCCTACCTCACCGACGCGCAGCGCACCGAGGTCCTGGCGAGCACCGGCCTGCCCTCCGGCTACCCGCTCCTGAGCGGCAACACCTATGACGGCTGGGGCCGGCTCAACCTCTACGCCGCCTTCGACGGCTACGGCGCCTTCACCCGCGCCGTCACGGTGACGATGGACGCCGCCCAGGGCGGCACCTCGGCCTTCGACACCTGGCGCAACGACATCTCGGGCCAGGGCTCGCTCACCAAGGCCGGCACCGGCACCCTGGTGCTCACCGGCACCAACACCTATGCCGGCGGCACCACCGTGGCGGGCGGCACCCTCGTCGGCCACGCCCAGGCCTTCGGCTCCGGGGCGATCCGCACCGACGCCAGCCTGGTCCTCGACCAGGCGGGCGACGCCGCCATGGCCAACGCGATCTCCGGCTCCGGCAGCCTGACCAAGCTCAATGCCGGCACCCTGACCCTGACCGGCCAGAGCGGCCTCACCGGCGCGACCGCTGTCCTCGGCGGCGGCCTTGCGGTGAACGGGTCGCTCGCCGGCTCGGTCGTCACGGTCGGCCCGGGCGCCCGCCTCGGCGGCACCGGCACGGTCGGCGGGGTGGTGGCGCAAGGCGGCGCCACGGTCGCCCCCGGCAACTCCATCGGCACCCTGTCGGTCGCCGGCAACGCCGCCTTCGCGGCAGGCTCCACGTTCCAGGTCGAGGCCAATGCGAGCGGCCAGTCCGATCGCCTCGCCGTCGCCGGCGCCGCCACCCTCCAGGGCGGCAACGTCCAGGTGCTGGCGCAAAACGGCACCTACAGCCCCCGCACCGGCTACACGATCCTCACGGCGAATGGCGGCGTCTCCGGCACCTTCGCGGGCGTCTCCTCCAACCTCGCCTTCCTCACCCCGACGCTGCGCTACCAGCCGAACGAGGTCGACCTCACGCTGACCCGCAACGACGTCGCCTTCGCCACCATCGCCCAGACCCGCAACCAGGCGGCGGTCGCCAATGCCGTCCAGGGTGCCGGCGCGGGCGCAGGTATCTACAATCGCACGGTCGGGCTCACCACGCCGGAGGCCGTCGCCGCCTTCCAGGCTCTGACCGGCGACATCCACGCCAGCGCGGTCTCGGCCGCCTACGAGACCGCGTTCTTCGTCCGCGAAGCGATCCTCGACCGGCTGCGCTGGTCGGGCGAGGCCACCCGCGACTACGGCAGCCTGCCCGCCACCTACACCGCCGACCTGCCCGGCCGCCGCGCCCCGGTCGCCCCGGTGCCGGTGCGCATCCTCGATCCGCGGGTGTTCGGCCTGTGGGGCCAGGGCTTCGGCAGCTTCGGCCAGGCCCGCAGCGATGGAAACGCCGTCACCCTCAACCGCGACACCGCCGGCTTCGTGCTCGGCGCCGATCTGCGGCTCGAGAGCGGCATCCGCCTCGGCGTCGCCGGCGGCTATACCCGCACCAACCTCGACGCGCCCGGCCAGACCGCGAGCGGCACGATCGAGAGCGGGTTCGGCGGCGTCTATGGCGGCTACGAGGCCGGCCCCTTCGCCCTGCGGCTCGGCGCTGCTTACGCCGACAACAGCCTGCGGCTGCGCCGCTCCGTCGTCTTCCCCGGATTCTCCGAGACCGAGAGCGCTCGCTACGGCGGATCGACGGTGCAGGGCTTCGGCGAGATCGGCTACCGGATCGCGCTGGCGGCGGGGACGCTCGGCAAGGCCTCGGCGTCCTCTATCGAGCCGTTCGTCGGCGGGGCCTATGTCGGCATCGACCGCGACCGGTTCGCGGAGACCGGCGGCGTGGCGGCCCTGAGCGGCGCGTCGCGGCTCGCCGAGATCCCGACCCTGACCGCCGGCGTGCGCGGGCAGACCGAGGTGGATCTCGGCTTCGGCGCCCCGGTGTCGCTGCACGGCCTCGTCGGCTATCGGCGCGCCTTCGGCGACGTGATCCCGACGGCGCTCCTGGCCTTCGGCACCGGCCCGAGCTTCGTGACCGCCGGCATCCCGATCACCCGCGACGCGCTGGTGGCCTCGGCAGGTGTGGATCTTCGGGTGTCGAAGGCGGCGACGATCGGTGTGTCGTATACCGGCCAGGTCGGCGCGCGGGCGGAGGACCATGCGGTGAAGGGCACCTTCACCTATCGGTTCTGAGAATCGGCGCAGATGAGGAATAGTGGGGGTGCGGCGCGAGCCGCGCCCCCTTCTGCCTTTTTGCGCGACGGCCGATGCGAGATCTGGAAGGAGGCTTCCGGAAATCAAATCAGAGCCCGCTTACGTGGGAATTTCTCGCAAACAATCGAGACAACCGAGATGATCCTACCCACCACCTCATCCTGAGATCCTATTTGAGCATAATGATTTGGCAAAATGAGAAGAATTAGGAGATATCCCACCCTTCCACCTCATCCTGAGGTGCCGCGTAGCGGCCTCGAAGGAGGGCTCCAGAGGCCGCTGCGATCCCTGGAGCCCTCCTTCGAGGCTCGCTTCGTTCGCACCTCAGGATGAGGTTAGAGGGTAGGATGATCCCGCCCGCCTCAAGTCTTGGGTAGAAGTCCTGCTCAAACAGGCTCTGAGGTGCGACGGAAAGGAGCCTCGAAGGAGGGCTCCAGGGATCGCAGCGGCCTCTGGAGCCCTCCTTCGAGGTCAGTCGATCTTCGATCGACCAACACCTCAGGATGAGGTGGGTGGGTAGGATGTCTCGTGCGTACTCTCAGTTTTCGGCAGATCGATCCGCTCGAACGATCTCTCACACCTCCCGCACCATCAGGACCGCGCCCGTGCCATAGCCGGGCGGCGGCGCCTCCGGGATCGGCCGGAAGCCGTGGCTGTGCCAGAAGCCGGCGGCGTTGCCGACCGCGACCAGCACCATCCCGGGCAGGGCGCGCCGCCGGGCCTCGTCCCGCATCAGCCCGACGAGGTCGGACGCGGCGCCCCGGCCCCGGGCTTCGGGCAGCAGCGCCACGTCGTGGATGCACCAGGCGCCGGCCGGCTCGGGCAGGGCGCCCAGCAGCGTATCGAGGTCGGGCACCGAGCGCGCCCGCCAGGGATGGCCGACGGCGTAGCCCAGGAGGCGATCGTCGGCGATCAGCGCGAAGCAGCCCTCCGGGCACAGGCGCAGGCGCTCCGCCATCACCGCGTCGTCCTCCGGGTAATCCGGGTGGATGCGGGCGGCGATGGACGAGGCGGCGGCGAGGTCCGGCGCCCGTAGACGGCGCCAGTGCAGATCCAGGGTGCTCAGCGGGCGGCCTCGTATTTGAAGGCCGGCGCGGCCTGGAGCTCGGCCTTGGTCAGCCGCACCTCGGCCTCGGCCACCGTGCCGTCGGGCCCGGTCGCCAGCACCGTGGCGCGGCCCCGCGGCGCGGGCGCCGCGACCGAGCCGGTGGCATCGTCGACCGTGCCGCTGCGCTTCTCCGGCACGGCGGCGAGCGCCTGGTCGGTCACCCGGGCGCCCGGCATCGTCTGGGGGCCGGCGGTGGTCGCAGCGGCCTCGCCCGGGGCGCGGCCCGGCGTGGTGAAGGAGGGCGGAGCCTCGGCGGCGGCAGTGCCGCCGGTGTTCCAGGCCATCGTGTCGAACGGCACCGCCACGGATTTCTGACCGATGCCGAGGAAGCCGCCGACGCCGATCACCACCGCCCGCACCCGCCCGTCCTCGCTGAGGAGCACGTCCTCGATCTCGCCGACCCGGACGTGATCCATCCCGATCACCTTGACGCCGACGAGCTTCGAGGCCCGGATGGAGCTGGGCTCCGGCCGGGTCAGGAAACCCGCCGGGGCGGGAGCGGCCGGCTGCGGCTGCGCGAGGGCGGGCGCGGCCATCAGCGCGAAGGCGAGGGGCAAGGTACCGAGAAGGGCGCGCGGGGCAGTCGTCATGTCGGGTCTCCGGGCATTCCTGGACTCAACGGGGCGGCAGCGCCGCGGTTCACCGGCGCAGACGGTCCATCACCCCGCCGAGAGCCGCCCGCGCCGAGCCGGCCGCACCGAGCGCCCAGTCCCGCGCCCGGGCGACGACGCCGCTTGTCGCGCGCGCCCGCGCCGCTTCCTCCTGCGCCGCCAGCATCGCGCGGACATAGGCATCCTCCTGCGGCTTGCAGGCGGCGAGCGCGGCCCGCTGCGCCGCCCGCCGCTCCATCCCGAGGGGCTGGCCCGTGAAGGCCTGCCGCACGCACAGGTGCCAGCGGGTCTCGAGGGCGGAAAGGGCCGCCTCGTCGGCCGTCGCCGTCCCACCGGCGAAGACCAGCAGCAGCACGAGGCCCGGCCTGGCCCAACCCGGCGTCAGCGCGGCGATCCCTGCGGCATGATGTGCGGACGATCCCAAGATCGGAGGCTCCGGACGCGAGTGCTCTTCGAACTCAAGATCTCGGGCGGATTCGAGGCGGGAACGACTTTGTGCGCTGGCGCACACCGGGCGCCGCATACCGGGTCCTGGCGAGTGACGAATGTTGACATTCATCACCCCTCCGATAGGTTCTGGGCATGCGGCCGGGCCGGCCGCGACATCAGGTTGAGCTCCGCCCCCTCGCTCCGCTCGATGTCGTGAACGGCCCGGCCGTACCCGTTTCACGCCGCCCGGCTTTACGCGCGGCGGCGTTTCTGGCACCGCCCGCCGATGTCGCCGCGCGCCTGCCTCGTCCTCGCCCTGCTCACCGGCCTCACGGGCCTCGCCCTGCGCCTCGCCGTGCCGGTCACGCCGGTCGACCAGGATTACCGCGACGTGATCGCGTTCTACCGCGCCCTGCCGGCGGGGAGCGGGCATTGAGCCGGCCGGGCCATCCGACGCGACGAGCGGCCGCGTGACCGATGGGTCCGCCCTGCGCCGGGCCGCCCGCGAGGCCGTGATCCGGGCGGCGCGGCGCCTCGGCATCGGCAGCCTGGCGGGCCTCGGCGATCCCGGCTCGCCCGAGGAACATGACGGCGGGCGCCAGAACCTCCTGCTCCTTGTGCAGCTGCGCTGGATCGCGGTGGCGGGCCAGGTCGTCACCATCGCGGTGGCGCAAGCGGGCCTCGGCATCGCGCTGCCGCTCGGGGCCATGGCGGTGGTGCTGGCCGGGCTCGTGATCCTCAACCTCGCCAGCCTCGCCTGGATCGCGCGGGGCGGCGGCGTGACCGAGGGCACCCTGTTCGTCGCCCTCCTCCTCGACGTCCTGGCGCTCACGGTGCAGCTCTCCTTGAGCGGCGGCGCCACCAACCCGTTCACCTCGCTGTTCCTGCTCCAGCTCACGCTCGCGGCGGTGCTGCTCAGCAGCCGGGCGACGATCGGCCTCGTCGCCGTCACCACCGCGGCGCTGGGCGTGCTGATGCTGGCCTACCGGCCGCTGGTGCTGCCGCCGGGCGACAGCGACGAGCTGTTCCGGCTCTACCTCGTCGGCATGCTGGTGGCGTTCGTGATCGACGCGGCCCTGATCGCGGTCTTCGTCACCCGGATCTCGCGCAACCTGCGCCGGCAGGATGCCCGCCTCGCCGACCTGCGCCAGCGCGCGGCGGAGGAGGATCACATCGTCCGCATGGGGCTGCTCGCCTCGGGCGCGGCGCACGAGCTCGGCACGCCGCTCTCCTCGCTCTCGGTGATCCTCGGCGACTGGCGCCGGATGCCGGAACTGACGGCATCCGCCGACATCGCCCGCGAGATCGAGGAGATGCAGGAGGCGGTGGGGCGCTGCAAGGCGATCGTCACCGGCATCCTGCTCGCCGCCGGCGCCGCCCGCGGGGAGGCGCCGCACCTCACCACCGTGCGCGGCTTCGTGAACGAGCTCGTCGGCGACTGGCGCCGGATGCGCTCCTGCTTCTGCCTGGAGGTCCGCGACGAGTTCGGCGAGGACGAGGAGATCGTCTCCGACACCGCCCTCAAGCAGGTGCTGTTCAACGTCCTCGACAACGCGCTGGACATGTCCCCGAACTTCGTCGAGCTCGCCGCCCGGCGCGACGGCGACACCCTGCGGCTCTCCGTCACCGATCGCGGCCCGGGTTTCGCGCCCGAGATGCTGGCGCGGCTCGGCCAGCCCTATACATCGAGCAAGGGGCGCCTCGGCGGCGGGCTCGGGCTGTTCCTCGTCGTCAACGTCGTGCGCAAGCTCGGCGGCACGGTGGAGGCCCGCAACCGCAGCTATGGAGGCGCCGTCGTGACCATCAGCCTGCCGCTCTCCGGCCTGACGGTGTGAGATGAGCCCATTCGACTACTTCGGCAGTCTATCCCACCCGCAACCTCATCCTAAAGTGTTAGCCGATCGAAGATCGGCTGACCTCGAAGGAGGGCTCCAGATGTCTCGGAGCTCACTGGAGCCCTCCTTCGAGGTCAGTCCATCAAGGATGGACTGACACCTCAGGATGAGGTTGTGGGTGGGATGAAGCAGAAACCATGACACTCCGATTTTACGTTCAACAGGCCCTGAGATGTCCGACGAAGACCGCCTGCTCGTCATCGTCGAGGACGACGAGCGCTTCGCCGCCACCCTGACCCGCTCGCTCGAGCGGCGCGGCTATACCGTGGTGAGCCTGACCGGACTCAGCGCCCTGGAGGCGCTGCTCGCCGCGCGCACCCCGACCTATGCCGTGGTCGACCTGAAGCTCAACGGCGAATCGGGCCTCGCCTGCGTCAAGGCGCTCCACGACCACGATCCCGGCATCCTCACGGTGGTGCTCACGGGCTATGCCAGCATCGCCACCGCCGTCGAGGCGATCAAGCTCGGCGCCTGCCACTATCTCGCCAAGCCCGCCAATACCGACGACATCGAGGCGGCCTTCTCCAAGGCGGAGGGCGACGTCGCCGTCTCCCTCGACGGCCGGCCGACCTCGATCAAGACGCTCGAATGGGAGCGCATCCACCAGACCCTGGTCGAGACCGACTTCAACATCTCGGAGACGGCGCGCCGGCTCGGGATGCACAGGCGGACGCTCGCCCGCAAGCTCGACAAGCAGCCAATCAAATGAAGGCGCTCTCGTCCCGCATGGCTGGCGCGTGCGGAATGCGGTTTCGCATCCTGGCGGAGCCGGCGCACCCGCGGTAACGTCCCGGCCGAAATGCAAGGAGGAAATGCATGAACGCCCCGTCCGCCGCGGTCGCCACCCAGACCAACCTCAGCCCGGTGAAGCCCCAAGAGGGCGCCCGCGGCGCGTTCCGGTGGGACGACCCCTTCCTGCTCGACGACCAGCTCACCGACGACGAGCGCCTGATCCGTGACTCGGCCCGCAGCTTCGCCCAGGAGCGCCTGCTGCCCGGCATCGTCGAGGCCTATGCCGAGGAGAAGACCGACCGCGCGCTGTTCAACGCCATGGGTGAGCTGGGCCTTCTCGGCGTCACCCTGCCGGAGGAGTATGGCTGCGCCGGCGCGTCTTACGTCGCCTACGGCCTCGTCGCCCGCGAGGTCGAGCGGGTCGATTCCGGCTACCGCTCGATGATGAGCGTGCAGTCGTCGCTCGTCATGTACCCGATCTACGCCTATGGCGACGAGACCCAGCGCAAGAAGTACCTGCCCAAGCTCGCCTCGGGCGAGTTCGTCGGCTGCTTCGGCCTGACCGAGCCGGATGCCGGCTCCGATCCCGCCGGCATGAAGACCCGGGCCGACAAGATCGACGGCGGCTACCGCCTGTCGGGTGCCAAGACCTGGATCTCCAACGCCCCGATCGCCGACGTGTTCGTGGTCTGGGCGAAGTCGCCGTCCCACGACAACCAGATCCGCGGCTTCATCCTGGAGAAGGGGATGAAGGGCCTCTCGGCGCCGAAGATCAAGGGCAAGCTGAGCTTGCGCGCCTCGGTCACCGGCGAGATCGTGATGGACGGCGTCGAGGTGCCGGAGAGCGCGCTGCTGCCCAACGTCTCGGGGCTGAAGGGCCCGTTCGGCTGCCTCAACCGGGCGCGCTACGGCATCTCCTGGGGCGCGCTCGGCGCCGCCGAGGATTGCTGGCACCGGGCCCGGCAATACACGCTCGACCGCAAGCAGTTCGACCGGCCGCTGGCCCAGACCCAGCTGGTGCAGAAGAAGCTCGCCGACATGCAGACCGAGATCGCGCTCGGCCTCCAGGGCTCCCTGCGGGTCGGGCGCCTGTTCGACGAGGGCCGGATGGCGCCGGAGATGATCTCGCTGGTCAAGCGCAACAATTGCGGCAAGGCGCTGGCGATTGCCCGCGAGGCGCGCGACATGCACGGCGGCAACGGCATCATGGGCGAGTACCACGTGATGCGCCACGCCCAGAACCTCGAGACGGTGAACACCTACGAGGGCACCCACGACGTCCACGCCCTGATCCTGGGCCGGGCGCAGACCGGGCTGCAGGCGTTCTTCTAATCTTTCACGGCTTTTCGCCAATATTCGAGGCTCTCCGGGTTCACCGGGGAGCCTGCCGCTTCGTTGAGGCTGAGAATACCGTCGTAGAAGTCCTGCGCCGCCTCCAGCCCGGCGAGGTCGCGCAGGGAGGTGAGGATGCGGGTGATGCGCAGGTGGTTGTGGTCGAACGCCGTCAGCCATCCCTTGGTCTGGACATAGAAGCGCATCATCCGGACCCGGGCGGCGAGCAGACCGGACTGGGCGAGCGAATCGCGCCGGATCGCCTCGGCCTCGGCCTCCCCGAGCACCGGCGATCCCGGGACCGCCCGGCTCGGCTCGCGCAACGGGAAGCACCACTGGATGAAGTCGTGCTCGCGCTCCAGGCGCGCATTATCGAAGTCGAGCACGTCCGCGAGGGTACGCCCGCTTCCATCCTGTTCCTGACAGGCGAGAAAGGCGTGGATCGGTCCGGCGCTCGTCCAGGTCCAGTCCTTCTTCGCGACCTCGTTCCGCCCCTTCGTCATGCCTGCCTCATGTCGCCCGCTCGTCCCGATCTATGGCGAGGCGCAGCGGCGGACAGGCGGGGCGGTCGCGCAATCGAGGCTGCATTGCTGGCGCACGCCGCAGAACCACGACAGGCTGCCGCTCTTGAGGCAGGCGCCGCCGCATTGGCGGTAGGCGCCGTAGATCGGCCGGACATAGACCGGCTCGGTCAGCACCCGCGCCCGGCCCGCCTCGGCGGCGAGCCCCTGCACGGCGGCGAGGGAGAGAAGAAGCGCCGTCGTGCAGGAGCGAAGGAGGATCATGGTCTGGCAGCCGTTGCGTGGGCTGCCATGATCCGGTCAGCGGCGGATCGGGTCGATTAAATTGCGATTCATCCTGGCAACCGGTCCCGGACGTCAGGCCGCCTCCTTCCGCTCGGCCCGCGCCGCCTCCAGCGCCCGCACCCGCGGGATCACCTCTTCGCCGAAATACTTCACCTCCTCCTGGAAGTGCAGGAAGCCGAGCAGCGCGAGATCAGCGCCCGCATCCTTGAGCGCCAGGATGCGCTCGGCGATCTGGTCCGGCGTGCCGATCAGGTTGGTGCGGAAGCCGTCATTGTACTGCACCAGATCCTCGAAGGTGGAATTCGCCCAGTTGCCCTCGCGCTCGGGCGACGCGGCGCCGGCATTCTTCACCTCGTGGCCGAAGGCGCGCACCGCCTCCGGATCGGCCTGGTCGATGATCTCCTTCAGGACGGCGCGGGCCTCCGCCTCGGTGTCGCGGGCGATGACGAAGGCATTGACGCCGATCTTGACGTGCCGCCCCTCCCCCGCCGCCTTGTGGCGGATGTCGTCGACCTGAAGCCGGATGTTCTCCGGCGTGTTGCCGTTGGTGAAGTACCAGTCGGAGACCCGCGCCGCCATGTCCCGCGCCGCCCGCGACGAGCCACCCTGGAAGATCTCGGGCAGGGGCTCGGCCGGCTTCGGCTTCAGGGTGTAGTCGCTGTAGCGGTAGAAATCGCCGCGGAAGCTGAAACTGTCCTCCGTCCAGATCCCGCGGAGCGACCGGATGAACTCCTCCGAGCGGCGGTAGCGCTCGTCGTGGTCGAGCCAGGGTTCGCCGATCGCCCGGAACTCGCCCGAGAACCAGCCGCTGACGATGTTGACGGCGATGCGCCCGTGGGTGAGCTGCGAGATCGTCGCCACCTGCTTGGCCGCGATCGTCGGGTTCCACGGCCCGGGCAGGAGCGCGGCGATGACCTTCAGCTTGGTCGTGGCGGCGAGCAGCGCGTGGCTGAAGGCGACCGATTCGTGCTGGTACTCGGCGCCGTAGCCAGCGGTGAAGCGGATCTGGGTCAAGGCGTAGTCGAAGCCCGCCGCCTCGGCGATCCGCGCCAGTTCGCGGTTGTAGTCGGCATCCCAGCTCGTGCGCTGGGGGATCTTGCTGACGACGAGGCCGCCGGAAACGTTCGGCACCCAATAGGCGAAGCGGATCGGATCGGGGGTTTTCTGCGTCATGGCGGGTCCTCGCTCATCGAACACGAAGAAGATCCAGCGCCGTGACGGTCGAACGGCGCGGTTGACCTTCAGTATCGAAGGCCATGTCCGCGCCGTCAAAAGCATCGTCGTGCTTTTTTGCTGCCCGCGCGGAAAACCCGTTCTCCGAAACGGGCCGCCCGCGCGGACGATCTTCCGAATCCCCGTTCAGGCCTTCGGCCGCTCGCGGTTGCCGTATTGCGCCAGTTCCAGCCGGGCGATCGAGCGGTTGTGGACCTCGTCGGGCCCGTCGGCGAGGCGCAGCGTGCGGATGCGCGCGTAAGCATAGGCGAGGCCGGCATCGCTGCTGACGCCGGCGCCGCCATGGGCCTGGATCGCGTCGTCGATGATCTTCAGCGCCATGCGCGGGGCGGCGACCTTGATCATCGCGATCTCGAGCTTGGCGCCCTTGTTGCCGACCTTGTCCATCATGTCCGCCGCCTTGAGGCAGAGGAGGCGGGTCATCTCGATGTCGGTGCGGGCCTCGCCGATGCGCTGCTCCCAGACCGAGTGGTCGGCGATGCGCTTGCCGAAGGCGACCCGGCCGAGCAGGCGCTTGGCCATCTTCTCCAGCGCCTCCTCCGCGACCCCGATGGTGCGCATGCAGTGGTGGATCCGCCCCGGCCCGAGGCGGCCTTGCGCGATCTCGAAGCCGCGGCCCTCGCCGAGCAGCAGATTCTCGGCCGGCACCCGGACGTCATGCAGGATCACCTCGGCATGGCCGTGCGGCGCGTCGTCGTAGCCGAAGACCGGCAGCATCCGCACCACCTCGATCCCGGGGGCGTCGAGGGGCACCAGGATCTGCGATTGCTGCTGGTGCAGGGGGGCGCTGGTGTCGGTCTTGCCCATCACGATGGCGACGGCGCAGCGCGGATCGCCGACCCCCGAGGACCACCACTTGCGGCCGCTGATGACGTAATGGTCGCCGTCGCGGCGGATGCGGGTCTCGATGTTGGTGGCATCCGAGGAGGCCACGTCCGGCTCGGTCATCAGGAAGGCCGAGCGGATCTCGCCGGCCATGAGCGGCGTGAGCCAGCGCTCCTTCTGGGCCTGGGTGCCGTAGCGGTGCAGCACCTCCATGTTGCCGGTATCGGGCGCCGAGCAGTTGAACACCTCGGAGGCCCACTGGATCCGGCCCATCTCCTCGGCGCACAGCGCATAGTCGAGGTTGGTGAGCCCGGCGCCGCGGAACGCGCCGTCGTCATGCTGGGGCGACGGGGGCAGGAAGAGGTTCCACAGCCCGGCCTCGCGGGCCTTGGGCTTCAGCCGCTCGATCACCGGCACCGGCTGCCAGCGATCGGCACCGAAGGCCTCCATCTCGGCCTTGTAGGTCGGGACCATGGGGCGGACATGCTCGTCCATGAAGGCCCGGACCCGGTCGCGCCAGTGGCGCTGGCGCTCGGAGAGGGTGAAGTCCATGCGCGAATCCTCCCGTCGCCGGGGTCTCTCGCGCCCCGGCCTGATCGGAAGGGAGCCTAGCGCCAACCGCGCTCGAGCAAAACCGCCTTTTCGAAAGGGGTGGGGGTGATGGGCCGCAGCGGCGCCGTACCGGGTTTTCGAAGGCCTCAGCCGCGATACACCCGCTCATACCTGCGCCCGAGCCCGGTCAGGATCTCGTAGCCGATCGTGCCGGCATTGCGCCCGACCGTGTCGAGGTCGAGGCCATCGCCGATGAGCGTCGCGGGCGCGCCGCGGACCAGGGCTTCCGGCGGCGCCTCGGTCACGTCGAGGATGATGAGGTCCATCGAGACGTTGCCGACGAAGGGGCAGCGCACGCCGCCGACCACGGCCTCGCCGCGGCCGGTCGAGGCGCGGGGAAAGCCGTCGGCATAGCCCAGCGACAGGGTCGCGAGCCGGCGCGGTCCCGAGGCGGTCCAGCGGGCGTTGTAGCCGGCGGTCTCGCCGGCATCGACCGCGCGGACCTGGAGGATGCCGGCCTCGAGCCGCACCACCGGGCGCATCGGGTTGTCGCGCCCGGGTCGCGGGTTGCCGCCGTAGAGGGCATAGCCCGGCCGCGCCAGGTCGGCCCGGCAGGAGGGCAGGAAGTCGCCGGAGGAGTTGGCGAGCGACGCCCGGATCCCCGGATAGGCTTCGCGCACCCGCGCGAATTCGGCGGCCTGATGGTCGGTGAGCAGATCGTGCTCGACCTCGGCGCTGACGAGGTGGCTCATCAGGAGGTCGATCCCGGCCTCAGCCACGACCGGATCGCCGGCGAGCGCCAGCCCCTCCGGCACCGACAGGCCGAGGCGGTTCATGCCGGTATCGACGTGGAGCGCCGCCGGCCGGGTCACGCCCTCCCGGCGGTTCGCCGCCGCCCACTCGGCGACCTCCTCGCGCGAGCCGAGTACCGGGCGCAAGCCGGCCTCGCGGTAGGCCGGCGCGTTGCCCGGCGGAAAGCCGTTCAGCACGTAGATCGCCGCCTCCGGCACCGCCGCGCGGGCGATCAGCGCTTCCGACAGGTGGGCGACGAAGAAGGTGCGGCAGCCTTCCGCCCACAGGGCGGGGGCGGCCCGGGCGATCCCGCAGCCATAGGCATCGGCCTTGATGACCGCGGCGGTCTCGGGGCATCGAGCCTCTTGGGCGAGGCGCCGCCAGTTCGCCCGCAGGGCCGACAGGTCGATGGTGAGGCGGCCGCCATGGCCGATGGGGCACGAATCGCTCATGCGCCCGGTCTACCCCCCGGAAGGGGGAAGAGCCAAGGGGCGGGAGAGGGGCCGAGTGACCAAAAGTCAGGCTGCTGATCGTCTCAGCGCTCCGCTCGATCACTCACCGTGTCATCCCGGGGCCGCGCAGCCGAGCCCCAGGATGACACCGAGGGTGTGGGTTCCCTCGCGCGAATCGCGCAGGCGTCAGTGGTTGTCGGGCAGCCGGTCGCCCTGGGCCAGGTTCGAGAACCGGGTGATCTCGGCGTCGAACTGGAGCTCGACCGTGCCGGTCGGGCCGTGGCGCTGCTTGCCGAGGATCACCTCGGCCTTGCCGTAGACGCGGTTCATCTCGGCTTCCCAGGTGAAGAACTCTTCCGTGCCCTCGCGCGGCTTCTTGTTCTTGACGTAGTATTCCTCGCGGAACACGAACATCACCACGTCGGCATCCTGCTCGATCGAGCCCGATTCGCGCAGGTCCGAGAGCTGCGGCCGCTTGTCGTCGCGGGCCTCGACCTGGCGCGAGAGCTGCGACAGGGCGACGATCGGCACCGCCAGCTCCTTGGCGAGCGCCTTCATGCCGGTGGTGATCTCGGTCATCTCCTGCACCCGGTTCTCGCCCTTCTTGGACGAGCCGGACAGGAGCTGGAGGTAGTCGACGACGAGGAGGTCGAGGCCGCGCTGGCGCTTGAGCCGGCGGGCCCGGGCGGCGAGCTGGGCGATCGAGATGCCGCCGGTCTGGTCGATGTAAAACGGGATCGTCTGCATGTCCCGGGCGGCGTCGGTGATCTTGTAGAATTCCTCCGGCCGGATGTCGCCGCGGCGGATCTTGTAGGAGGCGACGCCGGATTGCTCGGCGATGATGCGGGTGGCGAGCTGCTCGGCCGACATTTCGAGGGAGAAGAAGCCGACGATGCCGCCGTTCTTGGTCGCGATCGAGCCGTCGGGCTGCTTCTCGCCGACATAGGCCTTGGCAATGTTGAACGCGATGTTGGTGGCGAGCGAGGTCTTGCCCATGCCGGGGCGGCCGGCGAGGATGATCAGGTCCGAGGCCTGCAGGCCGCCCATCTTGGCGTCGAGGTCGGACAGGCCGGTGGCGATGCCCGACAGCCGGCCCTCGCGCTGATAGGCCTTGGCCGCCATGTCCACCGCCGCCGTCAGGGCGTCGGAGAACTTCTGGAAGCCGCCGTCGTACTTGCCGGTCTCGGCGAGTTCGTAGAGCCGGCGCTCGGTCGCCTCGATCTGCTCGCGCGGCGAGGTCTCGACCGGGGCCTCGTAGGCGCCGTTGACCAGGTCCTCGCCGATGGTGATCAGGCGCCGGCGCAGCGCCAGGTCGTAGATCGTGCGGCCGTAATGCTCGGAGTTGATGACCGTCGTCGCCTCGGCGGCGAGCCGGGCGAGGTACTGGCCGACCGTGAGGCCGCCGAGATCGGCGTCGCCCAGATAGGTCTTCAGCGTGATCGGGCTGGCGAGCTTGCCGGCCTTGATCAGCGTGATCGACACCTCGTAGATCCGCCGGTGCACCTCCTCCATGAAGTGCTCGGGCAGCAGGAAGTCCGAGACCCGGTAGAACGCGTCGTTGTTCACCAGGATCGCGCCGAGCAGCGCCTGCTCCGCGTCGATGTTGTGCGGCGCGACGCGGTATTCCTGCTGCACGGGTTCGAGATTCGCCGTCAGGGTGCTGGGAATGGCCATCCGGCGGGGCTCCGGCTCATCGAGGGGGCGGCACGGGTCGGGGCGACCGCGTGTCAGAACAAACGCTGCGGCGACCATCGCACCGCCATCGTTGACCAAACCTTGACCGAAGGGTGGCGAACGGTGGTTCGAAACGACAGCGGGGCCCGCGACTCGCGCCGCGGACCCCGCCATGCTGGAACAAAATGGGAACAAGTCAAGCCCGGATCCCGGGCTTGTCCCCGCTGTCCCGGTTCTCCCCACCCGAGGCGGGTAAGAGCCGTGGATCGATCAGCGGTCGAGGCTGGCGTCCGGGCCGGCCTCGGCGAGGGCGGCACCGACCTCGAGGCCGAGATCGTCGAGGTTGAACTCCTCGCGGGTGGTGGTCGACTCGCCGCGGGCCTGGCGCTCGGCCTCCTCGGGGCTGCGGGCGATGTTGACGGTCACGGAGACCTCGACCTCGGGGTGCAGCACGACCGGGACGGTGTGCAGGCCGAGCGTCTTGATCGGCTGCGCGATGTTGAACTGGTCGCGGTTGATGGTGAAGCCCTCCTGGGTCACCACCTCGGCGAGGTCGCGCGGGGAGACCGAGCCGTAGAGCACGCCGGTCTCGCCGGCCTGGCGGATCAGCACGAAGCTCTTGCCGTTCAGGGTCTCGCCGACCTTCTCGGCCTCGGCGCGACGCTCGAGGTTGCGGGCCTCGAGCTGGGCGCGCTGGTCCTCGAAGCGCTTCTTGTTGCCTTCCGTGGCGCGCAGGGCCTTGCCGCGGGCGAGCAGGAAGTTGCGGGCGAAGCCCGCCTTCACCTTCACGGTCTCGCCCATCTGGCCGAGCTTGGCCACGCGCTCGAGCAGGATCACTTCCATGGTCGTCGTCCTTCGTTTGCGAGGCCTCGTCGGCCTCTGGGTGTGATGGCGGAGCGTGCCCGCCGTCGGGGATCCGGGTCGCCGGGGCGGCCCGGGGATTCGGTTGCGTCAGGCCACCGGCGGAGCTTGCGCCGCGCGGCGCCGCCCGGTCAGGGCATCGACGAGGCCGAACAGGGCGAGCGCCGCGAGCGCCAGGCCCTGCGTCAGAAAGACCAGCACGTAGAGGCCGATCAGCATCGGTACGCGGCCGGGCTTGCCCCGGCTGCGGTCGTGCAGCGCGGCGAGGCCCTGGAGGGCGAGCGCCGTCGAGAGGGCGCCGAGCAGCGCGACCCCGAAGGCGCCGGCATAGCCCGGCGCGACCGAGAGCACGGCGCCGACGACCAATCCCCACAGGGCCCGGCGCGGCAGGGCGGTGGCGGGGAGGTCCGGCCAGGGCCGGGCGAGGCGGCCGGAGATCTGCACCACCCGGGCGCCGGCCCAGAGATAGAAGGTGAGCAGCAGGGTGAAGGTGGTCGCCATGATGGCGGGAGCGAGGCCCGCGACCCGCTCGGCGATGCGGGCGAGGTCGTCCTCCTCCAGGCCGGTGCCCCGGGACGGGGCTTCCTGGATCTGGAGCTGGAGCATCGCCCGGGCGAGGCGGCGGACCCGGTCCTGGTAGGCGGCGTGATCGCCCGACGACAGCATCACCACGACGACGAGGGCGACGGCCGCGGTGACGGCGACCCAGGCGAGCAGGCGCCCGGTCGGGTACCATTCCATCTCGCCGGACGTCGTCCCACCGGACGCTTTGGGACGCCCCAACAGCGCGAGGTAGCCGAGCCACCAGGCCGGCAGGGCGGTCGAGACCAGGAAGGCGAGGCCGCGCAAGGGGGAGGCGACGAGGGCAAGGGCGAGCGTGCCGGAGGCGGCGGCCACGAGGCCGGTCCGGTGGCTCCAGCCCATCGCCACGATCAGGATCGGCAGCGGGGCGAGCAGGTAGAGGGCGAGCGCGAGCGGCGTCGCCTGGACGACGACTCCGATCAGGAGCGCCGAGGCGAGGCCGGCGATGACGCCGATGCCGGTGTGACGAAGCATGGAAACCTTATGCCCGCTGTCCCGCCGCCCGGTCCGGGCGCGGTTAGAGGCGGTTCCAGGACCGCCCCAGCGACCCGGCGGCGAGAGGCCGCCGGGTTGTTGATCAGACGTTTAGCGGATCACGTAGGGCAGGAAGCCCAGGAAGCGGGCGCGCTTGATCGCCTGGGCGAGCTCGCGCTGCTTCTTGGCCGACACCGCGGTGATGCGCGAGGGCACGATCTTGCCGCGCTCGGAGACGTAGCGCGAGAGCAGCTTGACGTCCTTGAAGTCGATCTTCGGGGCGTTGGGGCCCGAGAACGGGCAGGTCTTGCGCCGACGGAAGAACGGACGACGGCCACCGCCGCCACCAGCACCGAAAGCCATGGCTTACTGCTCCTCGTTCGTGTTGCGCTCGGGCCGGTCGGCGCGCTCGGCGCGCTCCGGACGGTCGCCGCGCTCGGGGCGGTCACCGCCGCCGAAGCCGCCGCCGAAGCCGTCGTCGTCGCGGCGACGGCCGCGCTCGCGGTCCTTGCGCTCGTCGCGGTCGCGCTTCTGCATCATCGCGGACGGCTCGGACTCGAGCTCCTCGACGCGCACGGTCATGAAGCGCAGCACGTCCTCGGAGATGCGCATCTGGCGCTCCATCTCGGCGAGGGCCGCCGGGGGAGCGTCGATGTTCAGGAGGGTGAAATGCGCCTTGCGGTTCTTCCGGATGCGGTAGGCGAGAGACTTCACGCCCCACATCTCGGTCTTCTCGACCTTGCCGCCGTTCTGCTCGATGACGGACTTGTAGGTCTCGATCATCGTTTCGACCTGCTGCGAGGTCACGTCCTGGCGAGCCAGGAACACATGCTCGTAGAGAGCCATGATGGGCCTTTCTCAGGGAGACTAAGGCCCGCTGCACGACAACGCGGGAAGCGGTTTCGGGCGTCGGGCCGGTTCGTCCTCGCGTCGCACGGCGCCAAGCCCTTCGAGCCTGCAAAGGCCCGAGCGGTTGTTCGAAGGCGGAGACACGGGACGACGGGGCGAACCCCTATGCCGAGCCATGACAGCCCGACACCGTCCGTTCAGCCCCCGGCCGGAGCGAACGCGAGGCGCGGCCTATAGCAGGTTTTCACGGGAGGGCAAGAGGCAGGGTGTCCGGACCGTGGCAAGCGGAGCCCCGAACGTGTTCGTTTCCGCCCGGTTCTCAGGCACCGCCCGGCCGGCGTCCCGGGTTGACACGGGCCGGCCCCTCCGCCAAGCCTCCGCGCCGCCCGGTCCCCGATGGGCCGCCCATCTCCGCCAAGGCTCCTCCCAGGCCCCGGCCTCCCCCCGAGCCCCCGCGACGCCGGCCCGACACAGCACAGGTCCCGATGCGCTCCTACCTCGACTTCGAAAAGCCCGTGGCCGAGCTCGAGGCGAAGCTTGAGGAGCTGAAGGCCCTCGGCGACCGCGACGGCGCGGTGGCGATCAGCGAGGACGTGGCGCGGTTGGAGGCCAAGGCCGCGGCGGCGCTCGCCGAGCTCTATGCCGGCCTCACCCCGTGGCAGAAGACGCAGGTGGCCCGCCATCCCCAGCGGCCGCACTTCGTCGATTACTGCGCCGGGCTGATCGAGGAGTTCCAGCCGCTCGCCGGCGACCGCGTCTTCGGCGAGGACGAGGCGGTGGTCGGCGGCTTCGGCCGCTTCCGCGGCCGGCCGGTCTGCGTCATCGGCCAGGAGAAGGGCGCCAACACCGAGGCCCGCATCCGGCACAATTTCGGCATGGCCAAGCCCGAGGGCTACCGCAAGGCGGTGCGCCTGATGGGGCTCGCCGGCCGCTTCGGCCTGCCGGTCCTCACCTTCGTCGACACGGCCGGCGCCTATCCGGGCATCGAGGCGGAGGAGCGCGGGCAGGCCGAGGCCATCGCCCGCTCGACGGAAGCCTGCCTCGGCCTGCCGACCCCGAACGTCACGGTGGTGATCGGCGAGGGCGGCTCGGGCGGCGCCATCGCGCTCGCCACCGCCAACACCGTGCTGATGCTGGAGCATTCGATCTACAGCGTGATCTCGCCGGAGGGCGCCGCCTCGATCCTGTGGCGCGATGCCGGCCGGGCCCAGGACGCCGCCACCGCGATGAAGATCACCGCCCAGGACCTGCTGCGCCTCGGCGTGATCGACGGCATCATCCCCGAGCCCACCGGCGGCGCCCACCGCGACGGCGAGGCCGCCATCCGGGCCGCCGGCGACGCGATCGCGGCTGCCCTGGAGCCGCTCTCGGCCCTCGACGCCGAGACCTTGCGCGACCGCCGGGCGCAGAAGTTCCTGGAGATCGGCCGGAGCCTGTGATGTCAGGATATCTGCGTCTCACTCGACCGATCTGAAGTCCTCCGCGTCATCAACTCAGTTGGCTTCGGTTGCGAGCGCGATTTTTTGCTCCTCGGCGTAGGCATCGCGCAGGCGTGCGTTGGCGATGACGAGGAGGCGTCGCATGATGGCGACGATCGCCACGATGGGCTTTTTGCCCGCTGCGATGAGGCGCTGGTAGGTGTCTTTGAGCACGGGGTTGAAGCGGGTAGCGGTCAGGGCGGGGAGGAACAGAGCCTGCTTGATCTCGGGCCGTCCGCCCTTTGTGCGTCGGTAGCGCTCGGTGGTCCCGCTCTGGTTGGGATGCGGGGCGAGTCCGGCCAGGGACGTCGCCTGGCGCCGGTCGATACGGCCGAGCTCGGGCATCAGGGCGAGCAGGATGATGGCAGAGGTGTCGCCGATGCCCTTGATCGAGGTCAGCGCCTTCTTGGCCCGGCTGAGCGCGGCGGCCTTGCGCAGGGTCTCGGCCATCGCCTCCTCGATCGCCTCGATCTGCTCGGACAGGGCGGTGATGAGGGTTTCCAGATAAGCCTGGACGGGTCCAGATCCCGGCGCGGCCAGACGATTGCGGTTGGCGGTGCGCTGAGCCACGAAGTCGGCGCGGGTGAGCACCAGGCTCTGGAGGTTTTCCTGATCGGGATCAGGGGCTTGCCAGCGGGCCAGGGAGGTGTGGCGCTCCCGGCCGTAAGCCGCCAGGGCCTTGGCGTCGAGGGCGTCGGTCTTGGCGAGGGTGCCGTAGGAGTGGATGAACGCCTTGACCTTGCGGGCGTCGGCGCGGTGGGCGGGGCATCCGACGGCGAGGAGAGCGGCCAGCAGAGCATCCTCGTAGCCGCCGGTGGCTTCGCAGATGACGAGGCAGGTCGCATCGAGGTCCGCTTTGGCGGCGAAGGCGGCGAGGTCCTTGGGCTTGTTGGGGATGGTGTGACGAGCGTTGCCGCGGCTGTCGTGGAGGACGATCTCGGCTTTGCCGACATCGGCTCCGATGAAGCGGGTGGGTGAGGTGGCGGGTTGGGTCATCCGGGTCTATCCTGAGGCCGCTTGGGATTGTCTGCGGGCGTCGAGGAGAGGCCCAGGCAACTCATCAAGCGTGGCGAGGAATGCGGACCGGCGAGCCAGATGACGACGGGCGCGAGCCCCATCCCGGGACGCTCGACCGATCCGCGCCCGGTCCGGATGGCCATCCGGACCGGGCATACCGCCGAGGCGGAACGGGATCACTCTACAACCGAACCAACAGACAATCCCGGGGCCGCGAAAGCGGAGCCCGGGATCCAGACGCTCGGTTTTTGGCGAACGAAGCGGAGCGGTGCCCGCCTTTTCCTGATCCATCCGCGGTTCTGGATCCCGGGCTCCGCTTCGCGGCCCCGGGATGACGCGGAGGGTGGCAGGACCGTCGCGGGACCATGTCCCCAGGGAGCATGGATGCTCCAATCCCCATCTTCCACAGCCCCGCACAACCCACACCGCCCAGACACAACCCGGCCTTGGTTTTGCCGAAGACCGGACGGATGTCTTCGCGGGTGAACCCCGCGATGCCGTGCGCCGCCTTCTTGGCACGCAGGCCGTTGAACGACTCCCCGCAATCTTAACCGTTCTTGCGGTAAGAGCCGGGTAAGTTTAACGAAGCTATGGGGTTGGGGAGACCGGTCCGCGGCGTCAGTGTGCCGGCGGTCCGATGGCGAGAAGGCGGGGTTCCCAATGGTGCGTCTGGCGATGCGTCCGGTGCTGGCGGCGAGCGGGCTCGTCGTCGCCCTGTCCCTCGGGGCGTGCCAGGATGCCGGGTTCTCGGCCGCCGGCTCGGCCCGGGCCCGCGAGCCGATCCCGCAAAAGACCGTCGCCCTGATGGCGACGAAGAACATGTCGCCCCGCGACCCGATCCTGATCCGCGCCTTCAAGAAGGAATCGGAGATGGAGGTCTGGAAGCGCGGCACCGACGGCCAGTACGCGCTGCTCAAGACCTTCCCGATCTGCCGGTGGTCGGGCCAGCTCGGGCCGAAGGTGCGCGAGGGCGACCGGCAGGCGCCGGAGGGGTTCTATCCCATCGCCATGGGTCAGATGAACCCGAACTCGTCCTACTACCTGTCCTTCGATACCGGCTATCCCAACGCCTTCGACCGCGCCAACGGCCGCACCGGCAGCTACCTGATGGTGCACGGCACCTGCTCGTCCGCCGGCTGCTTCGCGATGACCGACGAGGCGATCGCCGAGATCTACGCCATCGCCCGCGAGGCCTTCGCCGGCGGGCAGCGGGCGTTCCAGTTCCAGTCCTATCCGTTCCGGATGACGGCGCAGAACCTCGCCAAGTTCCGCAACGACCCGAATATCGGCTTCTGGCGCAACCTGAAGGAGGGCTCGGACTATTTCGAGACCCTGCACGAGGAGCCGCGGGTCGGCGTCTGCGGCACGCGCTACGTGTTCGGCGGCTCGGACGCGGCGGCGGGCGCCTGCAACCCGAAGGTCGATCCCCTCGTCGTCGCCAAGCGCCAGAAGGACGAGGTCGAGGTGGCCGAGCTCGTCGCCAAGGGCACGGCGGCAACCCGCCTCGTCTACCAGGATGGCGGCCAGCACCCGTTCTTCCGCGAGACCGCGCCGAGCACCCAGCTCTTCGCCGAGCAGGCCCAGCCGCGGCCGAACATGGGCATCGTGAGCCGGCCCGAGGCCCTGGCGGCGGCGCCCGAGGAGATCACGATCGAGCCGAAGGTGAAGCCGGTCCTGCTCGCCAAGATGGACCCGAAGTTCGATCCCAAGCACGAGAAGGGGAAGCACGGGGCGGTGAAGCCGACCGCGCTCGCCTTCGCGGCCCCGGCGACGACCCCGGCCCCGATCCCGACCCGCGAGGCCGCGCAGGCCGCGGCCCCGGCGGCACCGATCACCGTGGCGAGCGCCGACGGCGACCCCGCGGCCTATCGCAAGCTGCTGGGCAACCTGTTCGGCGGCGCTCCGGCGGCGCCCCCGGTCGCCCCTGCCGCCCTGCCGGCGGCTGACACGACCACGCTCGCGGCGATCTCGCCGGCCGCGCCGCTGCCGAAGAAGGTCACCGCCCGGTTCCACCCGGCCGCCCACACGGCGTCCGTGAAGGTCGACGGGCTCAACCCTGCAGCCGCGACGAAGGCCGACGGCAAGCCCGCCGACGCCAAGCATGCGGCCGAGACGAAGCCCGCCGCCAAGCCGGCGGAGAAGGCGCCCGAGGCCGGCAAGCGCACCGAGGCGCCGAACCGCAACCGCGTCGCCGCCTCGCAGCCGGCGAACTGAGGCTGAGGACGCCGCTCGGCGGATCGAGCCCCTGCTGTGTCCCTCGCCTCGAATATGATCTTCGGATGATCCAGGAGGTGAGGGTGAGAAGTGGAACCCCGCCCCTCCGGCCCCCGCAGCAGGTGGGACGGATGTCGCCTCTGCCGAGTGCAAGTACAGGGCACGACACAGCAGGTTGAGCGGTGCGGGAGCGACGACGCCGCGCAGAACCCTCCCCCCTCTGCGGGGGAGGGTGGCCTGCAGAGCAGGCCGGGAGAGGGGAACCACGCTTCCGGAAATGTCGCGCGCTTCATGAAGAGCGCTACCTGGAGCATCGTCGCGCTGCCCCTCTCCCGGCCCCTGCTGACGCAGGGACCACCCTCCCCCGCAGAGGGGGGAGGGTTGGGCGGAAGAGCCTTATGACACAGCGAGTATCAGTAGCGTCAGATTAAGCGTCTCTCATAAAACTCCCGGTCGCCATTATCGGCCGCTGTGGCGGCGTCGGTGCAGCGGGAATTTTGTGAAGTGCTCTAGCCGCGGATCGTTGCCGTGTGCCTTGATTTGTACGAAGCAAGTCCGCGCATCTTCTCACTCATACATCATCATTGTCGCCGAACCGGTAGCCGGCTCGGCGAACGCTGCTCAGCGGAACAGGATCAGCGCCTTCGCCAGCGTGATCCAGACGCCCCACAGGATCGGCAGGCCGACCGCCGCCCAGGCGAGCGCCGCCGCCGGGGTCAGGCCGCCCCGGCCGATCCCGTAGGCACCACCCGCCGGATCGCTCGCAGCCGCCGCGGCGGGCAGGTCGGACGGCGTCATGAACCAGCGCTCGGCGAGCGACCGCACCAGGAGGTTCGCCACGAAGCCGACCGCCAGGAAGCCCGCCAGGATCAGCAGCGTGCGCCCGTAGAGGGCCGCGCCCTGCACCCCGGCATCGACCTGCGCCTGCCGGATCGCCGTCACGACGAGCGGGCCGACCACGCCCGCCGTCGACCAGGCGGTGAGGAGCCGCCCGTGGATCGCGCCGACGAACTGGGTGCCGAACACGTCCGCCAGATAGGCGGGAATCGTCGCGAAGCCGCCGCCATACATCGACAGGATCACGCAGAAGAACAGCACGAACAGCGCCTTCGAGCCGATGCCGGCCGCCCAGGGCGCCGCCGCGTAGAGCACGCAGCCCAGCGCGAAGAAGGTCGCGTAGGTGACTTTGCGGCCGATGCGGTCGGAGAGCGTCGCCCAGAAGAACCGGCCCAGGATGTTGAACAGCGACAACAATCCGACGAAGCCGGCGGCGATCGCGGCGACCTGCGCCCTCTGCCCGGCGTCGAGCTGCCCGAACCCGACCTGGGGCTGGCCGATCAGCGCGCCGCCGAAGATTTCCTGGAGCATCGGCGAGGCCAGCGCCAGGACGCCGATCCCGGCCGAGACGTTCAGGCACAGCATCGCCCAGAGCAGCCAGAACTGGGGCGTCCGGTGCGCGTCGCGCAGGTGGACGTGCCCGCTGGTGATCATCCGGTTGCGGGCGGCGGGCGGGGTCCAGCCGTCGGGGCGCCAGCCGGCCGGGGGCACGCGGTAGCCGAAGGCGCCGCAGAGCATGACGACGAGGTAGCCCGCTCCCATCACGGCGAGCGTCTGCCACACGCCGGCGGAATCCGGGCCCTTGAAGCGGGTGATCAGCAGGTCGGCGAGCGGCGAGCCGATCATCGCGCCGCCGCCGAAGCCCATGATCGCCATGCCGGTCGCCATGCCGCGCCGGTCCGGGAACCACTTCACCAGGGTCGAGACCGGCGAGATGTAGCCGAGACCGAGGCCGATGCCGCCGATCAGCCCCATGCCGAGCCAGATCAGCCAGAGCTGGTGCAGGAAGACGCCGAGCGCCCCGATGAGGAAGCCGCCGCTCCAGCACAGGGCGGCGGCGAGCCCGGCCTTGCGCGGGCCGGCGCGCTCGAGCCAGCCGCCGAACAGGGCCGCCGAGAGGCCCAGCATCACGATGCCGATCGAGAAGGTGAGGACGAGGTCGCTGACGCGCCAGTCGCAGGTCGTGGTGACGAGGGCGGTGGCGAGCCCCATGTCGGGGCAGGCCGCCGGTGCGGGTTGGCCGACGCTGAGCGCCCGCGACAGCGGCAGCCAGAACACCGACAGCCCGTAGGACATCCCGATGCAGAGATGGATGGCGAGCGCCGCCGGGGGCACGAGCCAGCGGTTGAAGCCGGCTTGCGCGACGATGCGCTCGCGGCTCAGGACGCCGGGTGCGGACGCACCGGCGGTTCGATCGATGACGCGCGCGTCCACGTCGCTCCTCCTCACGTCCGGTCCCTCGGCACAGGTCCCTGCCGGCCGGTTCACCGGCCACGTTTAGGCCGGCGATCTCATCCATGGGAGTCGTCGCGATGGCGAATTCAACCTTCGCGCGTCGTGAATGTTACGTATGGCACTCTGCCGCACCCGGCGTGGCAGCCCGGTGCGGTCCCGTCAGCGCCGGACCCGCAGCCCGCTCGCGACGGAGCCGGCCAGGGCGAGCGCGCTCGCCAGCCACAGCACCGTCACGGTGCCGCCGGTGTGGAGATAGCCGAAGATCACCGCCACCATCGCGGCGCCGAGGGACTGGCCCAGCAGCCGGGCGGTCGATTGCATGCCGCTGGCGCCGCCGCTGCGCTCCCGCGGGGCGCTGGTGATGATGACCTTGTTGTTGGGCGACTGGAACAGCCCGAAGCCGAGGCCGCACACGGTGAGCCGCAGGGCGATCGACAGCGGGGAGGCGTCGGGCGGCGCGCTGGCCATCAGGGCGAGGCCGGCCGAGAGCGCGACGAGGCCGATGCCGCCGAGGAGCCCCGGCGGATAACGGTCGGCCAGCCGCCCGGCGAAGGGAGCGATCACCGCGATGGCGATCGGCCAGGGCGTCATCAGCACCCCGGTCTGGGTGCTGGTGAGGTGGAGCACGTCCTGGAAGTAGAACGGCAGCGCCACGTAGGCCATCATCTGGGCCGAGAACGAGCAGACCGAGCTCACCATCGACAGGGCGAAGACCGGGATGCGCAGGAGGTCGATCGGCAGGAGCGGCGCCGGCAGGCGGGCCTGCATCCACACGAAGGCGGTGCCGACGATCGCCGCCCCGGCCAGCAGGGCGAGCGCCGTGCCGCTGCGGCCCGGCTCGCCGAGCCCGTCGACGCCGGTGATCAGCAGGCAGAAGAACACGGCGTTGAGGAGCGCGCTCACCGCGTCGAAGCGGGCGCCGCTGCGGGGTGTGACCGGCAGCATCCGGGTGGCGAGCACCAGGGCCGCGAGGCCGAGCGGCACGTTGACGAGAAACAGCCACGGCCAGCTCGCCACCGACAGCACGGCGGCCGCGACGCTCGGGCCCGCCGCCGAGGCGATCGCCACGATGAGCGCCATGGTGCCCACGCCGCGGCCGATCATCCGGTGCGGATAGATGAAGCGCACGAGCGCGATGTTGACGCTCATGATCCCGGCGGCCCCCAAGCCCTGGACGATGCGGGCCGCGACCAGCACCGGCAACGAGCCGGCGAGCGCGCAGGCGAGCGAGGCGGCGGCGAACAGGGCCAGCCCCGTGCAGTAGACCCGCTTGTAGCCGAGGATGTCGCCGAGCGAGGCCAGCGGCAGCAGGGAGGCGGTGACGGCGAGCTGGTAGCCGTTGGTGACGAAGATCGCGGCGCCCGGGCTGACGTGCAGGTCGCGGGCCATCACCGGCAGGGCGACGTTGACGATGGCGCCGTCGAGCACCGCCATCGACATGGCGATGCCGATCGCCAGCATCGCCCACAGCCTCTCCCGGGTCGGCAGGCCGTCGGCCACCTCCGCCGTCACCGGCCCCGCCGTTCCCGTCATGCGTCCCGCGCTCCCTGTCAGACTGTTCGGGCTCCTTCGAGCCGTAGCGGAAAGCCGGCCCCGCCGCATCACCTCCGGGCTCATCCGGCCCCTGCGCGGGGAGCGCGTGTCCGCCGCTCGGACGCCCGGCGAAAGCGTGTTGACAGACCGGCCCGGAGGCGTATGGAGCCGTCGTGGCCCGGGCCGGTCTTCGCGCCCCGCCACCTCACTCCAGGACCCGTCAACCCCATGCCGAGCGACAGTCACAGTCGATCGACCGCGCCGTTCGCGCCGGCCGCTTCTCGCAGGGACGCCTGATCGGGCGCGCTCTCGTGGGCGCCGGCCGCGCGGACGGCCGCCCCCGAGAGGTGCCCCATGACCTTCACCATCCTGCCCTTCGCGCCGAAGGGCGCCGTCTCCGTCCGCCTGTCCGCCCCCTCCGTGCCGGCGCCGAAGGCCGTCCTGCGCGCCACCTGGTCGCTCGATCCGCAGACCGGCCGCTTGGCCTGCCGCTGGAGCACGGACGACGGGGGAAGCCCGGACATCTGCCCGGTGGCGCAAAGCCGGGCGGCGTGAGCCGATCGGCTCCTGCCCGTTCTGCGGCGGGGCTGTTCGGCGAAAAGGGCGCGGGTTTCCCCCTCCCCCGCAGAGGCAGGGCTGTCCGGGGAAAGAAAAAAGCGCGCCTCCCCTCTCCCGAGTGGGAGAGGGGCCGGGGGTGAGGGTGACACGGTTCCGTGTAAAGCTGTGACCGTTGTGCTGACAGCTCGACGCTCAGCGCTTGATACTGAATCGTATCACCCTCGCGCGATCTTCGATCGCCCCTACCCCTCTCCCACACGGGAGAGGGGATCCCGCGCTTGATCTAAAAGAAATTTTCCTCGGACAGCCCTGCCCGTTACGCGACCCGAATCGGGATCGTCCCACCCCGTCCGTGGCCCCACTGTGACATTCGGCCTTTCCCGCACGCGCGGCATCTGGCCGGGGCCGGGCGCTGCGCCACGTAGATTGGCATCGTTCGGAACTGAACGGCAGCGTGGTGACGAGGACGGCGTGCAGAGCGTGATTCCCGCCTTGAGGCATGTCGCGTCGGCACATCCCCGGATCGGGGCCTGACGCCGTGCGCCAGCTCTTCGCGCCGGGCGCCGATGCCCTCCTGCGCCTCGCGCTCCTCACCGGGGCCGCCTGCCTGGCGGCTTTGCCGGTGGTGGGGGCGGGGCTGGTGCGCTCGTCCTACGTCACGGGCGTCGGTGTGGCACCGGCCCAGCCGGTGCCGTTCAGCCACAAGCACCATGCGGGCGAATTGAAGATCGATTGCCGCTACTGCCACACCACGGTCGAGAGCCAGGCCACCGCCGGCATCCCGCCGACCCAGACCTGCATGACCTGCCACAGCCAGATCTGGTCCGGCTCGGACATGCTGGAGCCGGTGCGGGCGAGCTACGCCAAGGACCAGCCCCTGGTCTGGACCCGCCTGAACAAGCTGCCGGGCTATGTCTACTACAACCACGCCGTCCACGTGACCAACGGCATCGGCTGCTCGACCTGCCACGGCAGCGTCACCGACATGCAGCTCACCTACCGGGCCAACGCCTTCGAGATGAGCTTCTGCCTCGATTGCCACCGCAACCCCGAGAAATACGTGCGGCCGAAGGACCAGATCCTGAACATGACCTGGAGCCCGCCGGCGAACCAGGCGACGCTCGGGCCGGAGCTGGTGCGCCAGTACCATATCCGCGGCGGCGAGCGGCTGACCGAATGCGGGATCTGCCACCGATGAGCGACGACATCGCGGTCCTTCGCGCCCGCCTCGCCGGCGGCGACGGCCCGGCCTTCTGGCGCAGCCTCGACGCGGTGGCGGATTCGCCCGAGTTCCGCGCCTTCCTCGACACCGAGTATCCGGCCGCCGCGCGGCTCGCCGCCGCTCCCGACCGGCGCGGCTTCCTCAAGCTGATGGCCGCCTCCTTCGCGATGAGCGGATTGGCCGCCTGCGGCCAGCCGGACGGGCGCACGAAAGAGGTCCCGTATGTCCGCCAGCCCGAGCGGATCGTCCCGGGCGCCCCCCTCGCCTATGCCTCGGCGGCGCTGATCGACGGCTTCGCCAACGGCATCGCGGTCACCACCCGCAACGGCCGGCCGCTCAAGATCGAGGGCAATGCCGAGCATCCCTGGAGCCGCGGCGGCACCGACGTGTTCGCCCAGGCCTCGGTGCTCGGGCTCTACGATCCGTTCCGGCTCCAGACCCCGCAGCATCTCGGCCGGCCGAGTTCCTGGCAGGCCTTCCGCGCCGCGATGACCGGACGCGTCGCGGCGCTCAAGGCCGCGGAGGGCGGGCGCGGCCTCCACCTCGTCACCGGGCCGGTGACCTCGCCGTCGCTGGCCGCGCAAATCGCCGCGATGCGCCGGGATTTCCCGGGCCTGCGCTGGTACGTCTCGGCCCCGGTCGGGCGCGACGCGCTCTACGAGGGCGCCCGCCGTGCCTATGGCCGGCCGCTCGAGACCCGCTGGCGCTTCGACCGGGCGCGGGTCGTCGTCTCGCTGGACGGCGACGTGCTCGATCCCGGGCCGGGCCAGGTCGGGCAGGCGCGGGACTGGATCGAGGCCCGCCGCAAGGCCGCCGGCGAGGGGCGTCTCCTGACCCTCCACCATGCCGGCCCGAGCCCGAACCTGACCTCGGCCAAGGCCGATGCCCCCCTCGTGGTCGGCTCCGACGGCCTCGACGCGCTGATCCGTGACCTCCTCGCGGAGGCCGGAGGGGGCACGGCGGAGGACCGCAGCGGCCCGGCCGCCGCATGGCGCCACAAAGCCTTCGCGGCGCTGAACGCCGCCCGCGGCGACGGGATCGTGCTGGCCGGGACCCAGGCCGGGCCGGAGCTGCTGGCCCAGGTCCACCGCCTCAACGCGGCTTTGGGCAATACCGGCCGGACGGTGTTCCACACCGCGCCGGTGCCGGTCCTCGATCCCGAGCCCCTGTCGGCCCTCACCGAGGCGATGGGCCGGGGCGAGGTGCAGGTCCTGGTGATGCTCGACGTCAACCCGGTCTACGAGGCGCCGGGCGATCTCGGCTTCCTCGACGCGCTGGCGCGCGTGCCGCTCAAGATCCATGCCGGGCTCTACCAGGACGAGACCGCCTTCCACTGCGACTGGAACCTGCCGCTCGCCCACCCGCTCGAAACCTGGGGCGATGCCCGGTCCCTCGATGGCACGGTGACGCTGATCCAGCCGACGATCCGCCCGCTCTATGACGGCCGGTCGGTGCCGGAGATCCTGTCGATCCTGACGGATTCCGAGGCGAAGGACGGCGCTGCCCTGTTCGACGCCCATTGGCGCCAACCCGGCGAGTCCGAGGCCGCCTGGGCGAGCCGGCGCGCGACCTTCCTGCAAGCCGGCTTCCTGGAGAGCACCGCGCTCCCGCCCGAGACCGTCGGCGCAACCCTGCCCGTCACCGTGGCGGCCCCCCGTCCCGCCCCCTCCCCTGCGGGCCCGGCAAGGCGGGTCGAGGTGCTGTTCCGGCCCGACGCGACGGTGTGGGACGGGAGCCTCGCCAACCTCGCCTGGCTGCAGGAACTGCCCAAGCCCCTGACCAAGGTGGTGTGGGGCAACGTGATCGCGGTGAGTCCCGTCCTCGCCGAGCGCGAGGCGCTGCGCCAGGGCGACGTCGTGAGTCTCGAAGCCGGGGGGCGGCGGATCGAGGGGCCGGCCTGGATCCAGCCGGGCCAGGCCGACGACGCGGTCACGGTCTTCCTCGGCTACGGCCGGCGGATCCCCGAGCAGCTGGCGGACGGCCTCGGCTACGACGCCTCGCCCCTGCGCGCCAGCGCCACGCCCTGGCGCCTCGCCGAGGCGACCCTGGCAAAGACCGGCCGCAAGGCGCCGCCGGTCACCACGCAAGACCACGGCACGATGGAGGGGCACGACTTCGTCCGCGTCCAGGCCGTGGGGAGCGCCACTCCCGTCGCCTCCCGCGAGGCCCTGCCCTCGCTCTATCCCCCGGCCCCGACCTCAGCCGGTGGGCGCTACGATCACGAGCGCGCCTGGGGCATGGTGATCGACCTCGACGCCTGCATCGGCTGCAATGCCTGCGTCACCGCCTGCCAGTCCGAGAACAACATCCCGGTCGTCGGCAAGGAAGAGGTGGCTCTCGGCCGCTGGCTGCACTGGCTCCGGATCGACCGCTACTACGAGGGCGGGCTCGACGCCCCCAAGACCCATTTCATGCCGGTGCCCTGCATGCATTGCGAGCAGGCGCCCTGCGAGGTCGGCTGCCCGGTGGAGGCCACCGTCCACGACCGCGAGGGGCTGAACCTCATGGTCTACAACCGCTGCGTCGGGACGCGCGCCTGCTCCAGCTACTGCCCGTACAAGGTCCGGCGCTTCAACTACCTCGATTATTCCGGCGACATGGCGCCGGTGCAGCAGCAGCAGCGCAACCCGGAGGTCACCGTCCGCGCCCGCGGCGTGATGGAGAAATGCACCTACTGCGTCCAGCGCATCGCCGCGGCGCGGATCGATTCGACGTTAGGCGACCACGCCCCGATCCGCGACGGCGCGGTCGAGACCGCCTGCCAGGGTGCCTGCCCGACGCGCGCCATCACCTTCGGGGATTTGCGCGATTCCGGCAGCCGGGTCGCCGCGGCTGCCGCCGATCCGCGCAATTACGGGCTGCTGGCCGAACTCAACACCAAGCCGCGCACCACCTACCTCGCCCGGCTGGTCGAGGAGGCTGCCGTCAAGCCCGGGAGCGCCCTGTGAGCGGGACGGTCACCCCTCTTCCGGCCCGGGCCGGCCTCCTCGGCAAGGGCGAGGATTTCGCCTCGATCGGCCGCGCCGTCACCGGCGCCCCGGCCCGCACCCGCTCGCGGGCCTGGTGGATCGCCTTCGCGGGGGCCTGCGGGCTTCTCGGCGTCTTCGCCGTCACCCTCGCCTGGCTGCTGCTGAACGGCGTCGGCATCTGGCACAACAACAATCCGGTCGTCTGGGCGCTCGACATCGTCGCCTACGATTGGTGGATCGGCATCGCCTGCGGGGCGCTCCTCACCTCCGCGACCCTGCGGCTCACCGGCGCGGCCTGGCGCTCCGGCATCGACCGCATCGCCGAGACGACCGCGATCCTGGCGGCGGCGGCCGCCGCGCTCTACCCGATCATCCATCTCGGGCGCCCCTGGGTGTTCTACTGGACCCTGCCCTACCCAACACCCTGGCGCTCTGGCCGCAATTCCGCTCGCCGCTCGTCTGGGACGCGATCGACATCATCAGCTTCCTGGGGGTCTGCCTCTCGCTGTGGTATGTCGGCCTCCTGCCCGACTTCGCGACCTTGCGCGACCGCGCCTTCGAGGCGGCGCTCACGGAGGCCGACGAGCGCGGACGGACCCGGCGGCTGACGCTCCTGAAGGCGCAGGCCTACGGCATCCTGGCGCTCGGCTGGCGCGGGGCCTCGACCCATTGGGAGCGCTGGCTGATGGCCACCCGCACCCTGTCCGGCCTCGCCCTCGTCCTCGTCGTCTCGCTCCAGACCGGAGCCTCGGTGATGCTCGCCGGCACCGTCCTGCCGGGCTGGCACGACACGCTCCTGCCGGTGAGCTTCCTCGCCGCCTCGCTGCTCGCGGGCGTCGGGGTCACCGCCGCGCTCACCGTGCTGGTGCGCCGGGCCTTGCACCTCGACGCGCTGATCACCGCACGGCACGTCGCGCTCATGGCCCGGCTGATGCTCGGCCTCGGTCTCGCCTCGGCCTATTGCTACGCGACCGAGATCTTCTCGAGCCTGCTCCACGGCGACGCCTTCGACCGGGCGGTGCTGGTGCGCCGGCTCTCCGGCTCGCATGCCTGGGCGTTCTGGATCATCGTGATCCTCGCCCTCATGCCGGTGCAGCTGTTCTGGTTTGCCCGCTTCCGCCGCTCCGGCCTCGTCGTGGCGCTGGTCGGCGTGGCGGCGGCCATCGGCAGCTTCGGCGACCATTTCATGCTGCTGATCGTGACGCTCAGCCACGATTTCCTGCCCTCCTCGGCCCACCCCTATGCGATGGGCGCCTGGGGCCTCGCGACGCTTGCCGGCACGGTCGGGCTGTTCCTCGCCCTGCTGCTGCTGGGGCTTCGCACCCTGCCGATGGTCTCGATCGCCGAGACCCGGCGCTTCGCCGAGAGCCACCCGGACGGGCGGCCGAGCGGCGAGCGGGCGCCGACCCCGGCCGAGACGGACGATGCGCGGCTCTGGGGCATCAGCGCCGAGTTCGACGATGCCGGCGCCCTCGCGGACGCGGTGAAGGCCCTGAAGGCACGGGATCTCGGCGCCCGGATCGAGACCTACGGCCCGGTGCCGATGCGGCGTGCCGCCGAAATATTGGAGCGCCCGGCCGGAATCCTGCCGCTCCTCGCCCTCGGGGCGGCGCTGTGTGGGGGCGTCGCCTTCATGGGGATGTGCCTCTACGCCACCGGCTTCGACTACGTGTTCGATGTCGGCGGGCGGCCGCGCTTCTCCTGGCAGGCCTTCCTGGTGCCGAGCGTGTCGTTCGGCACCCTGTGCGGCGGGCTGACGGCGTTGCTGGCGCTGCTGTTCCAGAACCGCCTGCCGCGGCTCAACCACCCGGCCTTCGCGATTCCGGGCTTTTGCCGCGCCAGCGAGGACCGGTTCTTCCTGGCGCTCGAGGCGGCGGGACCGCGCTTCGATCCGGCCCGGATCGAGCAGGCCCTGGCGCGGCTGCCGCAAGGGCGGCCGCTGATGGTCCGGAGGGTGCCGCTGTGAAGCGCCTCGTCCTCCTGCTGCCTCTCGCGCTGGCGGCCTGCGACCAGGCCGACATGGTGAGCCAGCCCAAATCCAGGACCTGGGACGCGAACCCGTTCTTCCCGCAGAACCAGACGATGCGCCAGCCGGTGCCCGGCACCGTGGCGCGCAAGAGCCCCGACCGGCCGGTGCCCCAGCCGGCCTCCGCCGACCCCGCCCTGCTGGCGCGGGGCCAGGAGCGCTACGACGTGTTCTGCACGCCCTGCCACGGCGGGGCCGGCCACGGCGACGGGCTGATCGTGCAGCGCGGCTATCCGCGCCCGCCCGCCTTCGACGAGGCCCGCCTGCGCGCGGCCCCGGCCCAACATTTTTATGACGTGATCACGAACGGTAAGGGCACCATGCTGCCTTATGGGCCGCAGGTGCCGCCGGCCGACCGCTGGGCGATCACCGCGTATATCCGCGCCCTGCAACTGAGCCAGGGCGCGACGCCGGCGAGCCTGCCGGCGGAGGACCAGGCCGCCGTCGCGGCGAGCCGCACCAACCCGGGGGGCAAATGATGAGCCGTCGCCCGATCTCGTTTGCCCTCGGCGTGGCGGCCTTGGCGGCCTGCGCGCTCGCGGGCGCCGCCGGCAGCCCGGTGATGCCGTCCTATCTCGCCGCCTGGCTGGTGCTGGTGGCCCTGCCGGTCGGCGCCCTGCCGCTCTTGATGGGGCTCGAACTCGCGGGCTTTGCCGCAGGTCCCATGGCCGCCTCCCTGCGTCGCCTGCTCGGCCTGCTGCCCATCGCCGGCCTGCTGCTGCTGCCCGTGCTCCTGAGCCTCAACGGCCTCTACCCGTGGGACCGGGGCGTGCCGCCGCGCACGCCCTTCGCCGCCGTCTGGTTCACGCCGCTCTTCTTCATTCTGCGCAGCCTCGCCTATCTCGCGGCCTGGCTCTGGCTCGCCAACACCTTCCGGCGCCCGGCCGCCGAGCCCGGCAGCCCGGCGGCGGACCGGCGCCGGAACCGGGCGGTGCTCGGCCTGATCCTCACCACGGTCACCGGCACGCTGGCGGCGGAGGATTGGGTGCAATCGGCCGATCCGGGCCTCGCCTCGACCGCCTTCGGCCTCCTGGTGATGACGATCCAGGCGGGGCTGGCCCTCTCCGCGGCGGCCCTGATCGCGGCGCGCGATTCCTCCGGTCGGCCCGGCCGCGACCAGCGCACCGCCGCCGCCTTCGCCGACCCGATCCTGGTGCTCCTGGCGATCTGGGGCTTCGTCCATGCGTGCCAGTATCTCACCGTGTGGTCGGCCAACCTCCCCGAGGAGGCGCGCTGGTACCTCGCCCGCGACGGGGCGCTCGGCCGCCTCGGCGTCTGGGCCGGGATCGGCGTGATGGTGCTGGCTGTCCTGGTCCTGATCCCGCGCCGGACCGCCGGCCGGCCGGCGCTCCTCGCCGGCATCGCCCTCCTGATCCTGCTGCTCCACGGCGCCGAGATCTTCTGGCTCGTCACGCCGGGCTTTCGCGGCGCCTTCAAGTTCACCTGGGCCGACGCGCTGGCGCTCGTCGGGGTGGTGGGCGTCGCCGGCGGCCTCTACGGCCCGGTCGACCGCCGCCTGCGGGGGCAGGTCTCGTGAGCGACGGCATCACCCGGCCCGGCCCCTTCGCCCTGCTCTCGGCCGTCGCGGCAGCGGGACTCCTGCGGCTCTCCGGCATGAAGCCCGCCGCGCCGAGCGAGCCCGATCACGGCCCGCACAACCCGGATGGGTTCGAGGAGGAGGATGTCGACGTCCGCCGCACCGCCTTCGTGGTGGCGGGGCTCGCCGGCTCGGTCGCCCTGGCGATCGGCGCGGTCGGGCTGATGATGCACCTGTTCGGTGCCTGGCACGTCGCCGGCACCCCGCGCCTCACGCCGCAGCAGACGGCCAAGGTGCAGCCGCCGCCACCGAACCTCCAGGGGGCTCCCTACGAGGACCTCGCCCGCCAGGAGGCGCGGGACAAGGCGCAGCTCACCACCTACGCGGCCCTTCCCGACGGGCGCGCCCGCATCCCGGTCGCGCGGGCGATGCAGCTGATCGCCGGCAAGTCCCTTGATTCATTTACCCTCGACCCGTCACCCCTCGATCCGGTCCCGCCCGCCGGCGGAGCCCCGTTGCGATGAACCCGACCGACCTCGCGCTCCAGCTCTGGCCGGCCGCGGCCTCCGCCACCGCGGTGGAGACCGACTGGCTGATCCTCGCCTTCACGGTCCTGACCCTGCTGCTCACGGTGCCGGTCTTCGTCGCCATCACGTGGTTCGCGATCCGCTACCGCCAGGGCGAGGAGGCCGACCGCAGCCACGGCAACGTCCGCAGCGTGCTGATCGAGATCAGCTGGATGCTGATCCCGTTCCTGCTCACCCTGATCTTCTTCGTCTGGGGCGCCCGGCTGTTCTTCATCTCGAAGCAGGTGCCGGGCGACGCCATGGTGGTCGAGGCGATCGGCCGGCAATGGATGTGGAAGTTCCAGCACCCGACCGGCCAATCCGAGATCAACGACCTGCACCTGCCGATCGGCCAGCCGATCAAGATCCGGATGATCAGCCAGGACGTGATCCACAACCTCTACCTGCCGGCCCTGCGGATGCAGATGGCGACCCTGCCCGACCGCTACACCGAGCTATGGTTCAAGGCCGACCGTACCGGCAGCTACCGGCTGTACTGCTCGGAATATTGCGGCACCGACCATTCGAAGATGGACGGCACGCTGACCCTGATGACCCAGGCCGACTATGCCGCCTGGCTCCAGAATGCCGGCGCCCAGCAGGGCGGCCAGGCCGGGGCCGGCCGCGTCGTCTACGAATCCTATGCTTGCGGGTCCTGCCACGATCCCGGCGCCAAGGTCCGGGCGCCCTCGCTCGCCGGCCTCTACGGGCGCGAGGTCAAGCTCGCCGACGGCCGCACGGTGACGGCCGACGAGACGTATCTTCGCGACAAGATCCTGAACCCGAACCGGCAGAAGCTCGCCGCCGACTACAAGCAGGTGATGCCGGCCTTTCGCAACGTGATCCCGCCCGACGACCTCGACCGTCTCGTTTCGTACCTCAAGAGCACGGGGGCGACGGCGCAGCAGGAAGCCCAGCCATGACGAGCGGCACGATCACCGACGGGCCGGCCCTGCGCGACCCCACACCCCGGATTCCAGCCTCGGCCACGGGGCCGACTACCTGCATGCCGAGCACACCCTGCGCTCGTGGTTCTTCACCACCGACCACAAGCGCATCGCGCTCCTGTATCTCGCCAGCATCACCGCCTTCTTCGTCATCGGCGCGGTGACGGCGGGCCTCGTGCGCCTGGCGCTCGTCGTCCCCGACGGGCAGGTCTTCACCAACGACACCTACAACAAGCTGTTCACGATCCACGGGGTCGTGATGGTGTGGTTCTTCCTGATCCCCTCGATCCCCGCGACCTTCGGCAACTTCCTGATCCCGCTGATGATCGGCGCGCGGGACCTCGCCTTCCCGAAATTGAACCTCGCCTCCTGGTACGTGTTCATGACGGGCGCCCTGTTCACGCTGGCGAGCGTGGTCTTAGGCGGCGTCGACACCGGCTGGACCTTCTACACGCCGCTCTCCACCGCCTTCTCGAATACCTGGGTGGTGCCGGCACTGATCGGCGTGACGATCGTCGGCTTCTCGTCGATCCTGACCGGCCTCAACTTCGTGGTGACGATCCACACCATGCGGGCGCCGGGCATGACCTGGTTCCGGCTGCCGATCTTCGTCTGGACCCACTACGCCACCAGCCTGATCTTCCTGCTCGCCACCCCGGTCATCACCGTGGCGCTGATCCTGCTCATCGCCGAGCGCGCCTTCCATATCGGGGTGTTCGATCCGGCCTATGGCGGCGATCCGGTGCTGTTCCAGCACCTGTTCTGGTTCTACTCGCACCCGGCGGTCTACATCATGGTGCTGCCGGGCATGGGGGTGATCTCCGAGATCGTCCCGGCCTTCGCCCAGAAGAAGCTGTTCGGCTACAAGTTCGTCGCCTATGCGGCGATCGGGCTCGCCTCGGTGACCTTCTTCGTCTGGGGCCACCACATGTTCGTCAACGGGCAGAGCGACTTTGCCAGCGTGGCGTTCTCGGTGCTCAGCTTCGCGGTGGCGGTGCCGTCGGCGGTCAAGGTCTACAACTGGACCGCGACGATCCACAAGGGCTCGCTCAAGCTCGACACGCCGATGCTCTACGCCATGGGCTATATCGGGCTGTTCGTCCTCGGCGGCCTGACGGGTCTTTATCTCGCGACGCTCGCCATCAACCAGCACGTCCACGCCACCTACTTCGTCGTGGCGCATTTCCACTACATCATGGTCGGCGGCACGGTGCTGGCGTTCCTCGGCGGCCTGCATTTCTGGTGGCCGAAGATCACCGGGCGGATGTATATCGAGGCCTGGGGCCGGATCTCCGCTTTCCTGATCTTCATCGGCTTCAACGTCACCTTCTTCCCGCAATTCATCCTCGGCTATCTCGGGATGCCGCGGCGCTACCACGTCTATCCGCCGGAATTCCAGTTCCTCAACATCCTGTCCTCGGCGGGCTCGACGATCCTGGCGGTCGGCTACCTCTTCCCGATGGTCTATCTCGTCTACTCGATCTGGTTCGGGAAGCGGGCCCCGGCCAACCCCTGGGACGCCAAGGGCCTGGAATGGACCGTGCCCTCGCCGCCGCCGGCCCACAACTTCCTCACCGAGCCGGTGGCGCCGAAGATCCCCTACGACTATCCGCTCCAGGCCCGCGAGACCGGGAGGCAGCACTCGTGAGCGCGGGAGCGACCGACGGCGCGGTGGGCGTCAAGCTCGTCTCGCACTTCGCGACCGTCGAGCAGCAGAAGCGCGCCGCCGTGCTCGGCATGTGGGCCTGGCTCTTGACCGAGCTCCTGCTCTTCGCCGGCCTGTTCCTGACGGCGCTGATCCTGCGCCTGCTCCATCCGGAGGCGATCCAGGAGGCGGCGCGGCACCTCAAGTTCTGGATCGGCGCCACCAACACCGTGGTGCTGATCGGCTCCAGCCTGACCATGTCGGGGGCGATCCAGCTCTCGCGCCTCGGCTGGCAGCGCGGCATGGTCCGGTTCATGCTCGCGACCGCCGCTCTGGGCACGCTGTTCCTGTTGCTCAAGGGCTACGAATATTACGCTGACTACCAGGAACACATGATGCCGTTCCTGTCCGACCGGCCCTACGAGCTGAAGGATTCACCGCCCTCGCGGCTATTCGTGAACCTCTACTACGTCGCGACCTCCCTGCACGGCCTCCACCTGATGACCGGCATCACCATCCTGCTGGTGATGTCCTGGCAGGCGAGCCGGCCGGGTTTCTTGAGCGTCCATCAGAACCGGATCGAGATCTTCGGACTCTACTGGCACTTCATCGACCTGATCTGGATCCTCGCCTTCCCGATCCTCTACGTACTCAACCGGTAGGAGGCGCCTCCATGTTCGGCACCAGCGACGAACGCCGCATCCTCTGGCGGCACATGCGCGAGCCGGTCCTGACGGCGTGTGCGCTCCTGGTGATGCTCGGGATCAATGTGGGGTTGGGCGCCGCCCTCCCCTTCCCGCATGTCTGGATCGTCGAGCTTCTGGTGGCGAGCGCCATGGTGGTGACGATCCTCTTGTTCTCGATGGAGGTCCGCCACGAGCCGCCCCTGGTGAAGCTGTTTGCCGGCATCGGCTTCTTCTGGGTCGGCATCCTGTTCACCATGACGCTGGTGGATTACCTGTCGCGAGGGTAAGCCCGTTCACTCCCCGCTCACCGATCCGGCCCTATAACCGTTGCCATGTGCGAATTGCTCGGCATGAGCGCCAACGTCCCGACCGATATCCGCTTCAGCTTCGCGGGCCTGGCGCGCCGCGGCGGCGAGACCGGGCCGCATCAGGACGGCTGGGGCATCTCGTTCTACGAAGGCCGTGGGAGCCGCAGCTTCCACGACCCGGAACCGAGCGCCCGCTCGGAGATCGCCCGGCTGTTGCGGCAATACCCAATCAAGAGCCGGATCGTGATCGCCCATGTCCGGCGGGCCAATCGCGGCCGGGTGGCGCTCGAGAACACCCACCCGTTCAGCCGCGAATTGTGGGGGCGCACCTTCACCTTCGCGCATAACGGCCAGCTGAAGGGCGTGAAGCGCCTGAAGCTCGGCCGCTTCAAGCCCGTCGGCACCACCGACAGCGAGCACGCCTTCTGCTGGATGCTGGGGCGGCTCGAGGAGCGCTGGGGCAGCCTGCCCAAGCCCACCCGCCTCGACGGGGCGGTGCGGGAACTCTGCGCCGAATTGCACGGGCTCGGGGTGTTCAACATGCTGCTCTCCGACAGCCGCACCCTCTACGCCCATTGCGGCAAGCGCCTCTGCACCCTGACCCGGCGGGCGCCGTTCGGCACCGCGACGCTGATCGACGAGGATTGGCGGGTGGATTTCGCGCAGGAGACCACGCCCGACGACATCGTGACCGTGGTGGCGACCCGGCCGCTGACCCGCGACGAGAACTGGACCGACCTCGCCCCCGGCGAGGTGCTGGCCTTCCGCCTCGGCGTGCCGGACGGGGACGAGAACGCGGCCGGCGCCGGGGGCTGACCCGGCGCCGTGGCGCGGCGGGGCTCTATCCGCCGGCTTGTTTCTCGCTAAGCTCTCCCTTTCCGGTCGCGGCCCCCGGGCCCATCTTCCTGACGACAGGCAGACGCGAGAGCCATGACGCGAGACATCGTCCCGAATCCGTCGTCCCCGATTCCGTCGGCGGAGGACCGCCCCGGGCTGTCGGCCAACATCCGGTCGCATCTCGGCACCCAGCTGCGGGCCACCTACGAGGCCCTGGGCGACGCCGATCCGGACAACCGGTTCGCCGATCTCGTCGCGCGCCTCGAAGCGGCGCTGAAGGCGCAGGGCGAGATCGTCCGGCCGGAATTCCGCGACGGGCTCCTGCAGGCGGTGCCGTCCCTGCGCGCCTTCGCGCTGTCGCTCACCAGCAATCCGGCCCGGGCCGACGACCTGGTGCAGGACACGCTGCTGAAGGGCTGGCAGCACCGGGCCCGGTTCCAGCCCGGCACCAACCTGAACGCCTGGCTGTTCACGATCCTGCGCAACATCTTCTACTCCGACCACCGCAAGCGGGTGCGCGAGGTCGAGGACCAGGACGGCTCCTACGCCGCGCGGCTCGCCACCGCGCCGCACCAGGGCGACCGGCTCGATGTCGAGGACCTGCAGAGCGCGCTCGCCAAGCTGCCGCCGGACCAGCGCGAGGCCCTGGTCCTCGTCGGCGCCGAGGGCGTCTCCTACGAGGAGGCGGCGGCGATCATGGGCTGCAAGGTCGGCACGGTGAAGAGCCGCGTCAGCCGCGCCCGCGGCCGGCTGGCGGAATTGCTGGGCTACGACGAGGAAGACCTCGGCACCGACCGTCTGATCCAGTCGGCGATGCCGAAAGACGCCTGATCCGGCCCGGAGTACTCCGGTGGGGTTCGGGGCGACTTTTTCTGCCGAACGATTGAACCGTTTCGCCGGGGGCGACGTTACTCCCCCCGAAGACCTGCCCCGCTCGACCGGGGTAGACTGGACGAAACGGAGATCGACCCGATGAAGAAGACCCTCCTGGCCGCCGCCGCCCTTGCCCTGTCCTTGCCGATGGCTGCCCAGGCCCAGGGCCTGATCCCGGGCGCCCAGCGTGGGGCCGAGGACGGCGCGGCTGCGGCCGGCCCGGTCGGCGCGATCGTCGGCGGTGCCGTGGGCGCCGCGACGGGTGCCGTCGGTGGCCTGCTGGGCGTCGACGACCGCCCGCGCTTCCGCTCCTACGCCGTGCGCCAGCACCGCTCCTACGACTGGGACGGCGACGTGGCCGTCGGCACCGTGCTGCCCTCCTCGGGCGTGAGCTACTACGAGGTCCCGGCCGATTACGGCATCCGCGGCCGCCGCTACACCGTGGTCAACGACCGCGTCGTGCTGGTCGATCCGGGTACCCGCCGCATCGTGCAGGTGATCGACTGATCACGTCCTGCGCCGCCCTCGGGCGGCGCAGCCGTTCTGTACAGAAAGCCCCGGTTCGTCGCCGGGGCTTTTTGCCGTCCGGCAAGATAAAATCCAGCATGTGCCACGGCGGCCTTGCAACGAAACCGGTCCGATCCTCGTTCTTGTTGAAGATCGGCGCGACGGGATTGACACGCGCGCCGCAACCACCCAGCCAGCCGGATCGCAATGCCCTCCGACCCGCACGAAAACCACGACGCCGCGCTGCCGCCGCCGGTGCGCGAGCATCTCGGGCAGCAGCTCCGCTCGGCCTACAACGCCGAGGCCGAGAAGCCGGACTATCTCGGCGATCCGGGCCTTCCGCCGGAATTCACCCCGCAGCTGCGCCGCCTCGAAGGCCGCCTGAAGGCCCACGAGACCGGCCGCGAGGCGGTGGAGGACGCGCTGAAGGACATCCTGAGCGAGTTGCCAGCGAGACGGTGAGCGTTACCGCCGCGCCGCGAGCAGGTCCCTGATCTCGGTCAGGATCTTCACGTCGGCCGGGTCCTCCTTCTTGACCTCCTCGCGCCGGACCAGCTGGTTCATGCCGCGGATGACCAGGAACAGCACGAAGGCGACGATCAGGAAGTTCAGCGCCACGGTGACGAACTGGCCGTAGCCGAGCACCGCGCCCTGCTTCTTGGCCTCGGCATAGGCCAGCCCGCTCTGCACCTTCGAGGAGAGCGGCAGGTAGTAGTTGGAAAAGTCGAGGCCGCCGGTGATCGCGCCGACCACCGGCATGATCACGTCCTGCACCAGCGAGGTGACGATCGCCCCGAAGGCCGCGCCGATCACCACGCCGATCGCCAGATCGACGACGTTGCCGCGCAGGGCGAATTTCTTGAATTCCTCGATCATGGCTTGTGTCTCCGCGGAGGGGATTTCCGTTCGGGCAAACCTGCCCCGCGCAAGCCGGCATCGCGCGGGCGGGGCCCGTTCGGTTAAGCTGGGGCGCTCAAGTGCGGCGGGGAGTCTGTCCGATGGCGGATTGGGATACGGGCCAGTACCTGAAATTCGCCGACGAGCGCACGCGGCCGGCCGCCGACCTGCTCGCCCGGGTGCCGCTCGACGCGCCCGCCCGGGTGGTCGATCTCGGCTGCGGGCCGGGCAACAGCACCGCGCTCCTCTCGGCGCGGTTTCCGCACGCCGCGATCACCGGCCTCGATTCCTCGCCCGCCATGCTGGAAGAGGCGCGCCGGACCCTGCCCGCCCTCACCTTCGTCGAGGCCGACCTCGCCACCTGGGCGCCGGACGTCCCGCCCGACCTGATCTTCGCCAATGCCGTGCTGCAATGGCTGCCCGACCACGCCGCCCTGCTGCCGCGCCTCGCCGGTTTCCTGGCGCCGGGCGGCTGCCTCGCCGTGCAGGTGCCGGACAATCTCGACGAGCCGTCCCACCGGCTGATGCGCGCGGTGGGGGAGGAAGACCCGTTCCGCGAGACGCTCTCCGGCGCCGCCGGCGCGCGGACCACGCTCGGCACGGTCCAGGATTACGATGCGTGGCTGTCGCGGGCGGGCTGCACCGTGGATCTGTGGCGCACCACCTACATCCACCCGCTGCGCGGGCATCGCGGCATCGTCGAGTGGGTGCGCTCGACGGGATTGCGGCCGTTCCTGGCACCGCTCGATCCGGGGGGTCAGGCCGCCTATCTCGCCCGCTACGAGGATGCCTTGCGCCGGGCCTATCCGATGCAGGACGACGGGCGGGTGCTGCTGCCGTTCCCGCGGCTGTTCATCGTAGCGCGGCGGAACTAAAGCATTTTCCGACGAAGTGGATACCGGTTCGTCGCAGAAAATGCGGCAAAATCAATGACCTAGAGAGCTTCGCGATTGCAACGCGATCGTGAAGTGCTCTAGCGCCGCGACCGGGGACCGGCCGCCGCATCGTCGTCGGGCCTTGGGCTGCCGCAGCGAAAGCGGTGGCGTCGGCGCAAGGCAGCGCCTAAGTGCAGTTGACGAAATTCCGGCTGCGCCGGCGTCGCCGCGGCCAGGGACGAGGGCGACCGCGAGTTTCGTGGAAGGCACCGAACCGCCGGCGGGCCGCACGATTCTCGACCGGCCGGATTTGCCAGGGATATCGACCGTCGATGCAGATCCACCTGTATTGCATGTGCCTCAACGAGGCGAAGATCATTCCATATTTTCTGTCGCATTATCGTGATATTGCTACGAAGATTTACGTTTTCGACAACGGATCGACCGACGACAGCCTGCATCTCCTGGCCGGCGACGAGCGGATCACGGTCGCGCCGGTGGAAACCCGGCACGAATCCTTCGCCGACACCTACACGTCGCTGATGAACAACGCCTGGAAGCCGTCACGGGAGAAAGCGGACTGGGTCATCACCGCGGAGATGGACGAGCATCTCCATCATCCGGACCTGCCGGCCTATCTCCGGCAATGCCGGACGGACGGGATCACGCTGCTGACCAGCGTCGGCTACAACATGATCACCGAGGCGTTCCCCACCGATCCCAGGCCTCTCTGGCGCCAGATCGTACGCGGGGCCCGCGCCCCGGATTACGACAAGCCGGCCGTCTTCGACCCGCAGGCGATCGTCGAGATCAACTACCGCCACGGCCGTCACGCCGCCGACCCGACGGGCCGCGTCACGCCCGAGGCGCGACGGCAGGTCAAGCTCCTGCACTACAAGAGCCTCGGGCTCGATTACGTCTGCGAGCGCAACGACACCCTGGCGGTCGGCCTCAAGGCGGTGGACCTCCAGACCGGGCGCGGCGCGCATTACCTGCGCGACCAGGCCCGGACGAGGGCCGATTTCGAGACGATCCGCGCCCAGGCCCGCAGGGTGCCGGGCCTGCGCCTCGACGGCGTGGCGCCGGAGCCGACCTTCGAGGACGAGGTGGACCTGCTGGACCGCTCGGGCCTGTTCGACCCGGTCCACTACCTCGCCCAGAACGGCGACGTCGCCTCCGCCGGCATCGATCCGCTGGTGCATTTCTGCACATTCGGATGGCGCGAGGATCGGGCCCCCAACCGGCACTTCGCGCCGCGCTGGTACCACAGGATCTACCGGCACGAGGTCTCGGACGAGGTCAATCCGCTGCTGGACTACGTCCTCGAGGGAGAGCGGCTCGGCCGCTTCCCGGGCCCGGATTTCGACCCGGAACTGTACCGGCTGGCCGAGCGCCTGAATCCCAGCGAGAGCCCGCTGCGCCACCTGCTGGCGTCGGAGCGGCGGCCGCGCAAGCCGGCCTGACCCCCTGCCCGGTCAGGCCGGGTCGCGGTAGCCCCAGGCCAGGATGTGCTTGCCCGCATCGGTCAGCGCCGGCACCGCCTGCAGGCGGCGCTCCAGGGCGAGCACCCCCTCCTCGTCGGCACGGATCGCCGCGGCGCAGCCCTCGCGGCCCTGGGCGCTCGCCGAGATCAGGATCCCGCACGCCCCGACCCGCGCGAGGCCCGCCTCCCGCAGGAGCGCGGTGATGCCTCCGGCATCGAACAGATGCACGCCGGAGCGCCGGCCGGCATGGACGAAGACGCCGCAACCCTCCTCGAGGCGCACCAGCGCCTCGTCGCCGCGACCGAGGCGCAGGAGCTCGAAGGTGAGGGCGACGCTCGAATCGACGAGGACGCAGACGGGAGCACCGGGCCGGACCCAGCGCACGAAGCGCGCCACCGCCATCCGCGGGTCGGCGGCGTATTGCAGGGACCCCATGGCGAGGACCGCATCGGCCCCGGCCTCGGGGAGCGGGGCGTCCTCCATCGTCTCCGGCCGCAGGGTGAAGCCCTCGGCGAGGGCGGGCTTGTCGGCGAGCACCGCCCGCATCTCCGGCGACGGCTCGATGCCGACGACCGCATGCCCGAGGGCACGCAGCCGCTCGGCGTTGCGCCCGGTGCCGCAGCCGACATCGACGACCCGGCCGGGCGCGGCCGGCAGCAGGGCCGCCACCCGCTCCCAGGCCAAGCGCTCGTAGATCCGGCGCATCGGCTCGGTGTCGAAGCGGTGGTCGTAATCGCGCGCGAAGGCGTCGTAGAGCGCCACCGCCTCGGCCGCGGTCGGGCGGTGGCTCATCGGTCGACCTCCTGCAGCCAGATCGCCCGCAGCGCGGCCGCGACGCGCTGGACGTCCGCGACCGTCATCGCGTCGTGCAGGGGCAGCGACAGCATCCGGTCGCTCACGGCGTCGGCCATCGGAAGCGGGCCGGACCGGCAGGTCTGCCGGAAATAGGGCTGGGCGCCGAGATGCGGGTCGTAATAGGCCCCGATCTCGATCCCCGCCGCCGCGGCCCGGCGGATGAACGCGTCGCGCCCGGCACGGCCCGGCCGCGGAGCCAGGGCCGGCAGGAACACGTGCGCCTGGACGGCAACGGCGGCGCGCTGGAACAGGAAGTCCGGCAGGGCCGCCCGATAGGCCGCGGCCAGGGCTTCCCGGTGCGCGACGATCCCGGCGAGCCGGTCGAGCTGGGCGAGGCCCATCGCCGCCGTGACCTCGTTCAGCTTGGCGTTGAGGCCGGGCATCACGGCCGAGCGACCGGCCACGAAGCCGAAATTCGCCATGGCGCGCAGGTCGCGGATCCGCTCCGGATCGGCGGAATAGACGAAGCCGCCCTCGAGCGTGGCGAAGGGCTTCGTGGCATGCATCGAGAAGACGCTGGGCCGGGCCTGCCCGGCGCCGAGGTTCAGCCCCGCGTGATCGCGGCTTCCCACCGCCGCCGCGGCATCGACCACGATGGCGGCCCCCGTCGCGTGGGCCAGGCGGTCGTAATGCGCGAAGTCGATCGGCGCGCCGAACGTCGTGCATGGCACCACCACGGCGATGTCCTCGCCGTAGCGGGCGACGAGTTCCTCCTCGGCACCGGGCGCGGCGAGCCACGTCTCGGGATCGATGTCGCAGAGCAGGGGGGTGAGGCCGCACCACAGGGCGGCCTGCGCGGTGGCGGCGAAGGTGAAGGCCGGCATCAGGGCGTAGCGCCGCCGCGGATCCGGCTCACCGACCGCCTGCCGGATCGCCAGCATCAGCCCGAGGGTCGCGTTGCAGACCGTGACGCAGGCCCCGACATCCCCGAACAGCTCCCGGGCCAGCGCCCGCTCGAGCCGCTGGTTGATCGGACCGTAATTGGAGAAGCGGCCGGCCGCCTCGATCTCCCGGAAGAGTTCCGTCAGCTCGCCCAACCGCGGTGGGTTGGGATTGATCAGGCGGACCGGTTCGGTCTCGTGCAGCCCCCGGGAACGGGCGGCAACCGTCGATGCAGAGTCGAGCGCCGGCGGTTCACCGGGGATCGGAACCATTCCTTGTGATTGCATCGACGCCCATTGTTCTAGGACTGATACCAGACACAAAGCGAAAACTGAACTTTTGGTAACAGCTTGAATTTCCTTAACGCGGATCACGCGCCAGCTTCAACTCATATTTCTCGCTTGTGCCCGGTCACAATTTAGAGATGGATGCGACAGGGAATGGCACGGTCGGCGAGGCAATAAAGTCCACGAACTGCACTATTGGACATCCGAAGAGCTCGGCATCGAATGGCACCGGACCGACCAGACCCTTACGGTCGAGGCGCATCGCGCTCGGTCAAGGCCGCACGCTTCCCGCAAACGTGTCGCGGCCGGGTGTCCTGCGCAGGATTCGGATCGGGGTCGTCTGGGCACCGGCCCGGAGCGAAGGGACGTCCCGGGCCGGCCCCGATGCGCGGGCTGCGATCTCTCGATGCCGGGAGCCGTCGCCGGCACGGCTTCCGGCGATCCCTTCGGGGGATCGGCGTGTGGCGAGACGAGAAGCCGTCGCGGTGCGAGCCGGAGATGCCGCCGCGCCGGCCGAAGGCGCCATGCCGGGTGATGACCGTGCGGCGGCACGGATCCGGGGCGCCGCCGCGCCAGGTCGGGGGGAACCCGGATGGGTCCGGTCCCGCCCCGCTCCGGCAGGACCGGACCGGCGCCCGATCACGCCGCCGGAGCGTCGCCGCCCGTCGCCTCGGCCTTGAGCTTGCGCCGGTACTGGGCGGCGCCGACCGGGATCGCGCACAGATAGCCGAAGCTCAGGAGCGCCAGGATCTCGAACGGGAAGCTGATCAGGAGCCCGAACGCCGCCACCGTCACGACGAAGATCGGCAGCACGTATTCCCGCGGCACCCGCTTGCCGACGGTCTTGCCCGAGAAGGTCGGCACGGTGGAGATCACCATCAGGGCTATCACCAGCATGTAGATCAGCGCCACCGGGGCCAGCGCCGGCGACATCTCGAAGCCGAGGAAGTGCAGGTAGAGCGGCAGCATCACCGTCAGCGCGCCGGCCGGGGCCGGCATGCCGACGAAGAAGTCCTTCTTCCATTCCGGCCGGTTGGGATCGTCCAGCATCACGTTGAAGCGGGCGAGCCGCAGGGCCATCGCGATGGCGAAGATCAGGGCGACGATCCAGCCGAGCGACTTCAGGTTGTGCAGCACGAAGGTGTAGAGGATCAGCGCCGGGGCGCAGCCGAAATTGACGAAGTCGGCCAGCGAATCGAGCTCGGCACCGAAGCGCGAGGTGCCCTTGAGCAGGCGCGCCACCCGCCCGTCGACGCCGTCGAGCACCGCGGCGGCGATGATGGCGATCACCGCCGGCTCGAACTTGCCCTCGAAGGCGAGACGCACGGCGGTGAGCCCGAGGCAGACCGCCATCAGGGTGATCATGTTGGGGATGATCATCCGCACCGGCACCGCCTTGAACCGGCGCGACCGGGGCTCGACGGACTTGGAGTCGGTCGATTTGGGCTCGTTCGGCTCCGGCGCGAAGGGCGGGAAGAGGTCGTCCATCTGCGGTCCCTCCCCGGTCAGGTGCGGCGGAACTGCCGGACGGGTCCGGTGCCGCGCAGGTCGGCGAGCACGGTCTCGCCGGCCACCGCCTTCTGGCCGAGGCCGACCAGCACCCGCGTGCCCGCCGGCAGGTAGACGTCGACCCGCGAGCCGAAGCGGATCAGGCCGAACCGGTCGCCGACGGTGAGGTCGTCGCCGGGCTTGACCCAGTCGACGATGCGGCGCGCGACCAGGCCGGCGATCTGCACCACGCCGATCCGCACCGGCTCGCCGTTCTGGCGGGTCTCGATCACGAGGCCGTTGCGCTCGTTGTCCTCGCTCGCCTTGTCCAGCTCGGCATTGAGGAACAGGCCGGGGGTGTAGTGGATCTGGTCGATCCGGCCGGTGACCGGCACCCGGTTCACGTGGCAGTCGAACACGTTCATGAACACCGAGATGCGCAGCATCGGCACCGAGGGCAGGTCGAGCTCGGAGGGCGGCAGCACGGTGCTGATCAGGTTCACCCGCCCGTCCGCCGGCGAGACGATCAGCCCGTCGCCGACCGGCACGATCCGCTCGGGGTCGCGGAAGAAGTAACAGACCCACAAGGTCAGCAGCAGGAAGATCCAGCCGAGGAACTGCACGAAGGTGCCGGCGAGCACCGTCAGCACGATGCCGATCGCGATGAAGGGATAGCCCTCCTTGTGGATCGGCACCAGCACGCGGCGGATCGTCTCGAACAGGTCGGTCATGGGTCCTCGGGCCTTTTGCCGGCCGCGAACGGCCGGTCCAGCGCCCGCGGATGGCAGGCGCGTGGCTTCGCGTCAATCATTCGAACGACGCGGGACGGCCCCGGCGCGTCCGAAGGACGCGCCTCACGACACGGCGGCCGGCTCCGGCGCCTTCGCCGCGGGGCCCGGGATCTCCCCCGGCTCCAGATGCGTGCGCAGGCTCGCGCCCGAATGCTCGGCTTCCTGGGCTTCCGCGCGCTTCAAGGCCTCGCGGGCGGCCTCCGCCTCGCGCTGGCGGTTCCACATCGCCGCGTAGGTACCGCCCTGGTCCAGGAGCGAGAGATGGGTGCCGCGCTCGGCGATGCGGCCCTGGTCGAGGACGATGATCTCGTCGGCACCGACCACGGTCGAGAGGCGGTGGGCGATGACGAGCGTGGTGCGGCCGCGGCTCACCCGGTCGAGGGCGTCCTGGATCTCGCGCTCGGTGAAGGAATCGAGCGCCGAGGTCGCCTCGTCGAGGACGAGGATCGGCGGGCCCTTCAGGATGGTGCGGGCGATGGCGACGCGCTGCTTCTCGCCGCCCGACAGCTTCAGGCCGCGCTCGCCGACCGGCGTGTCGTAGCCCTCCGGCAGGGCGGCGATGAAGCGGTCGATCTGGGCGAGCATTGCTGCCTCGCGCATCTCCTCCTCGGTCGCCTCCCAGCGGCCGTAGCGGATGTTGTAGCCGATCGTGTCGTTGAACAGCACGGTGTCCTGCGGCACCATGCCGATCGCGGCGCGCAGGCTGTCCTGCTCGACGCCCGCGATGTCCTGCCCGTCGATCGTGATGCGCCCCGATTGCGGCTCGTAGAACCGGAACAGCAGGCGCGACAGGGTGGACTTGCCGGCCCCCGACGGCCCGACGATCGCGACGGTGCGGCCCGCCGGCACCGTGAAGCTGATGCCGCGCAGGATCGGGCGCTCCGGCACGTAGGCGAAATGCACGTCCTCGAACCGCACCACCGCGTCGCCGATCGCGAGCGGCTGCGCGCCCGGCCGGTCGGCGATCTCGGGGTTGCGGTGCAGGATCTTGAACATGTCGTCGATGTCGATCAGCGCCTGCTTGATCTCGCGATAGATCATGCCCATGAAGTTGAGCGGCATCGAGAGCTGCACCAGCATGGTGTTGACCAGCACGAAGCCGCCGATCGTCGCCCGCCCGGCCATGATGTCGCGGGCCGCCAGCCACATCACCACGCTCATGCCGATGGTGAAGATCACCGCCTGGCCGGCATTCAGCACCGCCAGCGAGACGTAGGTCTGGGTCGAGGCTTTCTCGTAGCGGGCCATCGACTGGTCGTAGCGGGCGGTCTCGCGGGCTTCCGCGCCGAAATACTTCACCGTCTCGTAGTTGAGCAGCGAATCCACCGCCTTGGTGTTGGCATCGGTGTCGGAATCGTTCATCCGCCGGCGGATGGCGATGCGCCATTCCGTGGCCTTGTAGGTGTAGCCGAGATAGGCCGCCACCATCACCAGCACGACGAGCGAATAGGACAGGCTGAACTCGTAGGCGAGCGTGCCGAGCACCAGCAGGAACTCGACGATGGTCGGCACCAGCGTCAGCACCATCAGGCGCGAGAGTTCCTCGATGCCGTTGCGCCCGCGCTCCAGCACCCGGGTGAGACCGCCGGTCTTGCGCTCCAGGTGGAAGCGCAGGGACAGTTGATGCATGTGCCGGAAGGTCTGGAGCGCCAGGCGCCGCACGGCATGCATCGCCACCTTGGCGAACAGCCCGTCGCGGACCTGCGTCAGCAGCGCCATGGCGATCCGGGTGGCGCCGTAGAGCAGGATCATCAGGGCCGGGGCGGCCCAGATCCCGGTCGGGACGCTCTCCTCCTTGCCGCCCACCACCGCGACCAGGGCGTCGGTCGCCCATTTGAAGGTGAACGGCATCGCCAGGGTGACGACCTTGGCGACGAGCAGCAGCCCGAAGGCGATGAAGACGCGGCGCTGCAGGTCGGGCCGGCCGTGGGGCCACAGATAGGGCCACAGGCGGCGGTAGGTCGCGACGAGGCCGGGCCGCTCGGGCTCGGCCGGGGGGATCTGGGTGGTGGACAAGGAACCGGTTCCGGACGGGATCGGCGTCGCATATAGGCCAGGATGCGACAGGCCGACAGCGCACCCGACGCGGCCCGGACCTGCGGCGAAGGCGTCTGCGCGGCGGCCGACCTCCGGGAAACCTGCGCGACAGGCCCGCAGGCCCTGTCGGAACGACGATCATCCGTCGGGGGCAGCCGCTCACGCGTCGTCCCCGGATCGCCCTGGCGCTGCGGCGCCGCGGGCTCGGGTCAGCCGCGGCTCTCGGGCTCACGCACCTGCGCCGCCTCGCCGGGCAGCACGAAGACCTGGCCGGGATAGATGCGGTTGGGATCGCGGATCTGGCCCTGGTTGGCGTCGAAGATCACGGTGTAGCGCAGGCCGCGGCCATAGGCCCGGCGGCTGATGCTCCACAGGTTGTCGCCGCGGGTGACCTTCGCGGTGCTGATGCCGGGCACGAACACCGTACCGGGAGCGGCGGCCTCTCGGGCCACGGCCCCGTGATCCGGGGATCCTTGCCCCGATTCCGGGGCCGCTATCCGCTCGGGGGCCGGGGACGTCGCGCCCGCGGCGGGACCGGATGGCCCCGCCGGGGCCTCGCGCGCCGGAGCGTGGCGGGCCGGCCCCGCGACCGGAGCCGGTCCGAGATTCGGCGGCACCGCGAAGGCGGTCTCGGCCCGGGTCTTGACCGCGCCGGAGGCGGGATCGACCTGATCGACCCGCACCCGGTAGTCGCCCGGCGTGACCCCGCGCCCGATGGTGAAGGCGACGCGGCCGTCCGGCCCAGCCTGGCCGGGGGCCACCAGCGTGTCGTTGAGGTAGAGGCGCAGATCCGCCTTGGGCGCACCCTGCGCGGTGACGTAGAGCCGCCCGCCCGCCTCGGCGTCGACGCCGACGACCTTGACCGGCGGGGAGCCGGCCGGAATCTTCGCGTCGATCTCGCCGCCGCCCCTGGCCTCCGCCCGGGCCGCCGCCTTGCCGGGCCCGGCCTTCGGTGCGGTATCCTTGAGAGCAATATCCTTGGTCGCGGCATCCTTGGCCGCGACATCCGGCAGCGAGAGCACGGCGGTCGGCCGACCCGGCGCCGTCACGGCGACGAGGGGCTTGGTGCGGTGGTCCTGCGCCACCACGACCACGGCGCTGGCCCGGCCTGCGGCGGTGGCGCCGTCCGGCGCGGTGCTGCGCAGCGTGATCTCGTGGCTGCCCGGCGCCAGGACCGGCGGCACCAGGGCGAAGTTGCCGGCCTCGTCCGCCTTGGTGCGGGCGAAGGGCTGGCCGTCGCGCAGGATCTCGACCTCGGCCCCGGGCCGGCTGCGCCCGGCGACGACGCTCGCCCCGTCGGGCTCGACCCGGATGACGTCGAAGGACGGCGCATCGTCCGCCGCGGCGGGAGCCTCCGGCTTGGTCGGCAGGGCGGCGAGCGGCCTCAAAGCCGGAGCGGGGGAAGCCGGTGGGGCGGCTCCTGGCAGCGCGGCCGCCGGCTCCGTCTCCGGCGAGGCGAACGAGAACAGCCGCGTGCCGCTCGCGGCGACGCCGATGAGCACGAACCCGGCGACGAGGCCGACGCCCGCGAGGACGAGGCCCCTGCGCAACTCGCCCCTCGGCAACTCGGTCGTCATGGCGCAACACTCCCGCTCACGGGTCCTCCCGCCGATGGCCCACGCACGACCGCGCGACCTTTCGCCTCCGGTCGACACGCCCACGCCATCGACCCCATAGTAACAGGACTGTCGGGGCGAGACCACGCGGCGCTCACAAGCGCGGCTCGGCCGGAAACTTGCCTGGCGCAAGATCGACCATGGAATGGCCGGCAACGGCTGCGAACGGTGCGGAGACTCGATGCGGACGGTTTGCGTGTATTGCGGCTCGGGGTTCGGCACCGATCCGGTCTTCGAGGCGGCGGCGCGGGCGCTGGGGCGCCAGCTGGCCGAGGCCGGCATCGCCCTGGTCTATGGCGGCGGCAATGTCGGGCTGATGGGCACGGTGGCACGGGCGGTGCTCGACCATGGCGGCCACGTCACCGGCATCATCCCGGACTTCCTGAAGTCGCGCGAGCGCATGCTCGACGACGTGCAGGAGACCATCGTGGTCTCCGATATGCACACCCGTAAGAAGCTGATGTTCGACCGCTCCGACGCCTTCGTGGCGATGCCCGGCGGCATCGGCACCCTGGAGGAGCTGGTCGAGCAGATGACCTGGTCGCAGCTCGGCCAGCACGCCAAGCCGATCCTGCTGCTCTCGGTCGCCGGGTTCTGGACCCCGTTCCTCGGCCTCCTCGACCACATGCGCCGCACCGGCTTCATCCGCGAGGGGCTCGATCTCAGCTACCTCGTCGCCGAGGAGCCGGACCAGGTGGTGCCGATGCTGCGCGAGGCGATCGCCAAGACGGCGCCGCGGCCGGAAGCCGAGGCGCTGATCGAGGAGAAGTTCTGAGCCTGCGACGATCCATCGAAGGCCTGCCACCTCCGGCCTATTCAGGAGCCGACGGTGGCAGGCTTCGCAGTCTCTCCCACCCTCGACCTCATCCCGAGGCGCCGGAGCGCAGCGGAGGCCTCGAAGGAGGGCTCCAGAAGTCTCTGCGATCTCTGGAGCTCTCCTTCGAGGCGAGCAATGCTCGCACCTCAGGATGAGGTCGAGGGTGGATGAACAGACAACGTCACCAGGAGCCCATCTTGACCACGACCCCGGACGCAAAGCCCCCGAACGACATGCTGCCCTACCGGCTGATCACGGGTAAGGACGATGCCAATTTCTGCCGCCGGATCTCGGAGGCGCTGGCTCTGGGCTACCGGCTGTACGGCTCGCCGTCCTGCACCTTCAACGGCACCGACGTGATCGTGGCGCAGGCCATCGTCTGGCCGTCGGTGGTCAAGGAGTGACGGCGGCACGAGGGACGGCACGCCGCCCCTCGGCCCATGGTCCTACGAGCCCACCGTCCAGGTGGTGGTGCCGTCCTTGTTGTCCTTCACCGTCACGCCGAGCGCCGTGAGCGCGCCGCGGATCCGGTCGGATTCGGCCCAGTCCTTGCGGGTACGCGCCTCCTTGCGCTCGGCGATCAGCCGCTCCACCGCCGCCGCGTCGACCCCGGAGGCCGCGACCGCCGCCCGCTCGCGCTCGGACCTGGTCTGGCCGAGCAGGCCGAGCAGGCCGGCGCCGGCCTTGAGCGCGGCCGGATCGTCGAGGCGATGCACCTCGCCGAGGGCCGCCGGGGTGTTGAGGTCGTCGAGCAGCGGTTCGAGCACGCTGTCGGGCGCCGGGCCCGGGGCCACGTCGCCGGCGGCGTCGTACCAGCGGTCGAGGGTGCGACTGGCCTCCTCCAGGGCGCGGAGCGTCCAGTCGATCGGCTGGCGATAGTGCGTGCGCAGCATGGCGAGGCGCACGACCTCGCCCGGCCAGTCCGCCAGCACGTCGCGCAAGGTGACGAAGTTGCCGAGCGACTTCGACATCTTCTCCCCCTCGACCTGCAGGAAGCCGTTATGGAGCCAGATGTTGGCCATCACCGGCGTGCCGAAGCAGCAGCGGGACTGGGCCACCTCGTTCTCGTGGTGGGGAAACACCAGGTCGATGCCGCCGGCATGGATGTCGAAGGTCTCGCCGAGATGCTTCCAGGCCATGGCCGAGCACTCGATGTGCCAGCCCGGGCGCCCTGCGATCTTGATCCCGCCGGGCGAGGCCCAGGACGGCTCACCGGGCTTCGAGGGCTTCCACAGCACGAAATCGAGGGGCGAGCGCTTGTAGGGCGCGACATCGACCCGGGCCCCGGCCTCCATCTCGTCGAGGGGGCGGCGCGACAGCGCGCCGTAATCGGGCATCGAGGGGACGTCGAACAGGACGTGGTCCTCGGCCACGTAGGCGTGGCCCGCCGCCACCAGCCGGTCGATCAGCGCCGTCATCTCGACGATGTGGTCGGTCGCCCGCGGCTCGATCATCGCCGGGGGCCGGCCCGCCCCGTTCACGTCCTCCGGCATCAGGATGCCGAGGCGGCGGATGTCGTCGTGGAACTGCGCCAGCGTCCCGTCGGTCAGCTCGCGGATGGTGATGCCGCGCTCGGCCGCCCTCGCGTTGATCTTGTCGTCCACGTCGGTGACGTTGCGGGCATACGTCACCGCCTCCGCCCCGTAGACGTGGCGCAGCAGCCGAAAGAGCAGGTCGAAGACGATCAGCGGCCGGGCGTTGCCGATATGGGCGGCGTCGTAGACGGTCGGGCCGCAGGCATACATCCGCACCCGGCGCGAATCGATCGGCCGGAGCGGCTCCTTGGCCCGGGAGAGCGTGTTGTAGAGGCGCAACAGCGAGGCCATGAAACACCTGCGGGACGGGGTCGGGCCGGGGCGCCGCGCGGGGCACCGGCCGAGGTTCTAAGTCGTTGCCGGATCGGGCTCGGTCCCGTCCGGCGGAAGGTCCGAACGCCGCCCGTGCCGGCGACCGCGGCGGCCGCCTGTTGCACGGGTGAGACGCCCGAATGAGCCGATCCGGGTTAGCTCAAATCCGTGAGCAATTCGAGAAGGCAGACGCCGCGGGGGCCAAGCCCGTGCCGGACCCTGCGTAATCGCCCCGCTCGCACGATGCGTAGAGAGATTGTTTACCACCCACGCCCAGTGTCGGGCCGGAGCCGGATGCCGACGGCTCCGATCAGAAGGTTTGCCCCATGCGTCGCACCCTCGCCGTCCTCAGCGCCCTCGGTGTCCTGGCCTCCGCCACCGCCCCGGCGCTGGCCGCCTCGCAGGGAACCGGCCAGGGAACCGGCGTGGAGAAGACCTTCCTGATCCCCTCCAGCGACGGCTACGGCGTCGCCGAGTGCCTGACCACCGGCGGCGAGTGCGGCCAGGTGGTGGCGGATGCCTGGTGCGAGTCGCAGGGCTACGCCAAGTCCGCGTCGTACGGCATCGCCGCCCAGGACGAGTATACCGGCGCGATCGAGGCCGCCCCGGCCGTGAAGACCTCCGACCGCCCGATCCGGATCACCTGCCGGGATTGATTGTCTTCTGCGAGAGGCGGGGTCGCGCGGCGCCGGATGGATCACGTCTCGCGGCGCATCGAAGTCTCGTCGGCTGGCTCGACGAACCTGACACCCTGAGTGTCATTCCGGGGCCGCGAAAGCGGAGCCCGGAATCCAGACACTCAGTTTCCTCAGAATCGATCGGAACGCCGTTCGCTCTTTTCTGATCCATCCGCGGCTCTGGATTCCGGGCTCCGCGTTCGCGGCCCCGGAATGACGCGGTGGATATGACAAACATCGAGAAAAATGCCGTCGGGCTGCCATGCGAGCTTTCAGGCCGCCCGGCTCGACACCGGACCCCGCTGGCGCACCGCGCAGATCCGCCTATCTCGGCCCCTATGCGCCGCCGAAAGCGGCAGCCGGGAGCGTGTGGCATGATCCGAAGCCTCGTCATCGTCGCCGCTGCCCTGCTGCCGACCCTCGCCGACGCCGCTCCGCGGCCCCGCGCGCCCGTCGGCCCGGTGGTCCCCGGCCTGCCCGGCTACGATTGCCGCCTCTGGACTCCCCTCGATCACGATACGGTCGGGCCGTATCCCCGCCCGGGCGCCCGGCCGGTGCGGGCGGCGAGCGGCTGGGGCGGCAGCGCCTACGGCTACGGCACCGGCGGCGCCTCGGCCTCCGGGGCCGTCGCATTCCCGGCCGACAGCGCGGCGGAATGCGATCTCGGCGCACGGACCTTCGGCCGGGCCGGTCTCGACATCCTGCCGCGCTGACGACACGGGGTCAGGTGCCCGGCCGGTCGTGCACCGCCTTGGCGAAGAAGTCCGTCCACGCCTTCGGGCGGTTCTTCAGCACGCCGGCCTTCACGAGGTGGTCGGCCTGGAGCATCGTGCCGTAGGGCGTGGCCGAGAAGACGACGCCGGGCTGCTTCATCATCGCGACGAGTTCGTCCGGCTCGAACTTCTCCTTGGTCGCCGCCAGGTAGATCGTGGCCGCCTTCTTCGGGTCGTCACGGATCAGCGCGTTGGCCTCGTCGATGGCGGCGAGCACCGCGGCGGTGGTCTTCGGGTTCTGGTCCATGAACTTGCCGCGGCCGAACACGATGGCGTTGCTCAGAGGACCGCCGACCACGTCGTAGGAATTGAGCACGACGTGGATCTTCGGGTCCTTCAGCTCGATCTGCTGGTAGGGCGGCAGCGAGAAGTGGCTGTTGACCTCGCTGGTGCCGCCCAGCAGCGCGCCGACCGCGTCGGGATGGCCGAGCTGCACGGTGAGCGCGTCGAGCTTGTTGCGGCCGGCCTCGCCGAACTGGCGCTCGGCGGCGATCTGGAGCATCACCGCTTGCGCCGAGACCTTCACGGTCGGCACCGCGATCCGGTCCTTGGCCGAGAAGTCGGCCAGCGTCTTCACCGCCGGGTTGCGGGTGACGAGCATCATCGGCGCGCCGGCCGAGGCCGCCAGCCCCTTCACCTCGCCGCGGGTGCGGTCCCAGGCGAGGAGCAGGTTGGTGGCGCCGCTGGTGACGAAATCGACGTTGCCGGAGATCAGCGCATCGACCGAGGCGCCGCCGCTGGTCAGGGTGACCCAGCTCACCTTCACGTCGCCGAGGCCGGCCGAGGCGACGTGCTTCTCGACCAGGCGCTGCTGCTCGGCCAGCACCATCGGCATGTAGATCAGGCCGGGCTGCCGGGTGAAGCGCACCTCGCCGGTCTCGGCGTGGGCAACGGAGGTGGCGAGGCCGAGCGCGACGGCCAGCGCGCCGGCGGCGCGCCTGAGGAACGGCATGGGCGAATGCTCCCTGGTTCTCGGCCCCTGTCCGGACGCGTCGTCGCGCGCCCGCCGGAGCCGTTCAGGGAGCCAGGGTCCGGAAATACCCCGGACACGTCAACCCGCGACGAAGGAAGGGGCCTCAGGCCGAGACGGCGGAGGACTCGGTCCGGTGCCCGGCGGCGCGGCTGCGATTGGCCACCATGCGGTCGTGCAGGCGCAGGATCGTGCGCGAGCCGGTCGAGGTGAAGGCGAAGGGCAGGATGCCGTGGACGAGGCAGGCCAGCCCGCCGGCGATCATGCTGAGCCCGAAGCTGGTGGCGACGCCCATATGCTCGACATAGGTCTCGCCGACGGCGGCCGGGTGCTCGGAGAAGGACAGCTTCGACATGGGCTTTACCGGGGTTCCTGGGGTCTCGAAAGGCAGGCTAAGGATCGCACGGACCCCGCGAAGGCGGATTGCAAATTTTCCTCCGTTTTCGCATGATCGCGCAATCAGGTTGCGCTATATCGCGATCGGTTGGGAAAATTTCGCGTGGACGAGTTCGACCGGAAAATCCTGTTGTGCCTCCAGGAGAACGCGGCCGAATCGCTCGAGGCGATCGCCGCCCGGGTCGGCCTGTCGGCCTCGCCGTGCTGGCGGCGGATCCAGAAGCTGGAGGCGCAAGGGGTGATCCAGCGCCGGGTGGCGCTCCTCGATCCCGACCGGATGCGGGTCGGCGTCACGGTGTTCGTCTCGGTGCGCACCAACCGGCATAATGCCGACTGGGCCGAGCGCTTCTGCGCCGCCGTGGCGCAGATCCCCGAAGTGGTTGAGTTCTACCGCATGAGCGGCGAGATCGACTACTTGTTGCGCATCGTCGTGCCCGACATCGCGGCCTATGACCGGGTCTACAAGCGGCTGATCCAGTCGGTCGAACTCTACGACGTCAGTTCCGCCTTCGCGATGGAGCGGATCAAGTACACCACCGCCCTGCCGGTGACTTACGCTGAGTAAGTCGACGCCGCGCACAATTGCGCGGGTCTGGCCTGCGCCGGGCGCCGGTTGCTTTCCGGGCCGATCGGTCTAGCTGCGGCCGATATCCTCCCCCCTGCCCGACGAAGCCCCGCATGACCACCTCCCGGACGACGCGCCGTCCCCTTGTGATCGCCGCCGTCATGGCCTCGATGGCGATGGTGGCGATCGAGGCGACCATCATCTCCACGGCGATGCCGGGCATCGTCGGCGAGCTCGGCGGGCTCTCCCTCTATGCCTGGGTGTTTTCCGGCTTCCTCCTGACCCAGACCGCCGCCACGATCGTGTTCGGCAAGCTCGCGGACATCCACGGGAGGAAGCCCGTGCTGCTTGCCGGCATCGCGGTGTTCCTCGCGGCCTCGGTGCTGTGCGGCTTCGCCTGGTCGATGCCGGCGATGATCGCGTTCCGGCTGATCCAGGGCATCGGCGCGGGCGCGATCCAGCCGGTCTCGCTCACCATCGTGGGCGACCTCTACTCCGCGCAGGAGCGCGGGCGGATCCAGGGCTTCCTCGCCAGCGTCTGGGCGATCTCGGCGGTGGTCGGGCCGGTGGCGGGCGGCTTCATCATCGCGCACGCCTCCTGGTCGTGGATCTTCTGGATCAACCTGCCGGTCGGCCTCGTCGCGAGCGGCCTGTTCGTCGCCTTCCTGCACGAGGGCGAGCGGCGCGAGCGCCGGCCGGTCGATGCGGCGGGCGCCGCCCTGTTCACCCTCACGGTCGCCGCGCTGATGGTGGCGCTGACCGAGGCCGGCGAGGCGCGCTGGACGGTGGTCGGCATCGCCGCCGGGCTCGGGATCGTCGCGGCCGTGCTGCTGGCGTTCCAGGAGCGGCGGGCGCGGGAGCCGGTGATCGACGCCGCGCTCTGGCGCCGCCGGCCGATCGCCGCCGCCAACGGCACGTCGCTGCTCGCCGGCATGGCGCTCATCGGGCTCACCACCTTCCTGCCGATGTACGTGCAGGGCGTGCTCGGGCAGACGCCGATCGTCGCCGGCATGGCGCTGACCGTGATGGTGCTCGGCTGGCCGATGGGCGCGACGCTGGCGGCGCGCTCCCTGCACCGGTTCGGCCTGCGCCGCATCCTGGTCACCGGCGGCCTGATGCTGCCGCTCGGCGCGCTCGCCATCGTGACGCTCCAGCCCGGCAGCCACCCAGTCCAGGCCGGCGTCGGCTCGCTCGTCATGGGCTTCGGCATGGGGCTCCTGAGCAACGCGTCCCTGATGCTGATCCAGGAGATCGTGCCCTGGACCCAGCGCGGCAGCGCCACCGCCTCGAACATCTTCTCGCGCAACCTCGGCAGCACGCTCGGCGCCACGATCTTCGGCGCGGTGCTCAATCACGGGCTCTCGGCGGCGGGCAGCACCGTCACGGCGGACAGCCTCCAGCAGGCCCTGGCGGCGGGCGGCCTGCCGGGGGAGGCCGAGACCGTGCGGATGGTGCTCCAGCACGCCCTGCACCAGACCTTCTGGGCGGTGCTGATCATTTCGGCGGCCGCCTTCGCCACCGCGCTCCTGGTGCCGCACGTCGCGCTCGGGCGGGCGCGCGAGGTGCCGGCGGAGTAGCTGGCACCCTATATACGACAGTGATATGCAGCCAGCGGCGATCGTCCCTCCCATCCGCGACCTCATCCTGAGGTGCGACTGAAAGGAGCCTCGAAGGAGGGCTCCAGAAATCTCTGAGACTTCTGGAGCCCTCCTTCGAGGTCAGTCGATCTTCGATCGACTAACACCTCAGGATGAGGTGGAGGGTGGGTTATATTAAACTCTCGTCAGACATCCGCAAAAGCCCTCCGTTCAACCAGATTCTCAAGAAGCCCGCGCCCGCGGATGCGCGGCGTCGAAGGCGTCGAGCAGGCGGGCGGAGTCGACCTTGGTGTAGACCTGCGTCGTCGCCAGGGAGGCGTGGCCCAGCAATTCCTGGATCGCCCGCAGGTCGCCCTGGCGGGCGAGCAGGTGGCTGGCGAAGGAGTGGCGCAGGGCGTGCGGCGTCGCGGTCGAGGGCAGCCCCAAAGCCCCGCGCATCGAGGCGACGGCGAGCTGCACGATCCGCGGCGAGAGCGGACCGCCCTTGGCGCCGACGAAGAGCGGCCCCTCCGGCGGCAGGGCGTAGGGGCAGAGCTTCAGGTACTCCTCCACCGCGGCCTGGACCTGGGCGATCGCCGGCACGCTGCGGGTCTTCTGGCCCTTGCCGACCACCGTCACGGCATCGACCCCGCCGACCGGCGCATCGCGCCGCGTGAGGCCGAGCGCCTCCGAGATGCGCAGGCCCGAGCCGTAGAGGAGCGCCAGCACCGCGGCGTCGCGGGACAGCACCCAGGAGGGACGATCCTCACCGAGCCGGATGTCGGGGCTCGCCATCGCGATGGCGGCCGCGACCGGGAGCGGGCGGGGCAGGCGCCGCTCGACCTTGGGCGATCGCACCGCGGACAGAGCCGCGACGCTGCCGTGGCCCTCCCGGTCGAGGTGGCGGGCAAACGAGCGCAGGCCCGCGAGCGCCCGCATCAGGCTGCGCCCGCCGACGCCGTCCTGGCGTCGCGCCGACATGAAGCCGCGGACGTCCCGGGGCTTCAACCCGATCAGGGTCGGGATGTCGGGGTTCGTGCCCCCCTTGGCCAGGTGGGCGAGGAACTGGCGCAGGTCGCGCCGATAGGCCTCGACGGTGTTGGGCGACAGGCGCCGCTCCGTGGCCAGCCCGTCGAGCCAGGTGATCGCCGCCGCCCGCACGTCGGGGGCGCCGGGCAGCAGCAGGTCGACGGATTCTGCGTCGGACATTGGGGGCCGGGCTCCGGTTGGAGACCGAATAGGCCCCCGATCCGGTTTATGGGGGGTTGACGTTCCCGGTCAGGCGGGGGTGAAGCGCAAGGTGACGCCGTGGCGGGCGCTCGCGCCCGGCGCCAGCAGGCGTTGCGAATCGCGCTCCGCCAGCTCGCCGGAAAAGCCCATCCAGTCGGCGTGGCCGGTCCAGCATTCGAGGGACAGGAACGGCGCCGTCGGCTTCGTCCAGACCGCGAGATGCGGGAAATCCTCGGCCTCGAGGGTGATCGTCGCGCCCGACGGGGCGGTGAAGTGCATCGCCCGGCTGCGGGCGTTCAGGAACACCAGCGCCTCGGTGAACATCTCGGGATCGAGGGGCAGGGTGTCGCCGGCGAGGGGCAGCGCGCGCTCGGAGCGCACCAGCAGCCCGCCGGGCCCGACCTCGGGCACCGCCGGCCGCTCGGGCTGCTCGAAGCGCACCGCGTAGCCGCCCCCGGCCGCGCGCTCGCCGCCGGCGAAGGGCCAGGGAAAGGCCGGGTGGAAGCCGAGGCCGTAGGGCAGCGGTTCCGAGCCCGGATTGTGGACCTCGCAGGCGAAGGTCAGCGCGCCGTCCCGCACCGTGGCGGTGATGTCGAGGCGGAAGGCGAACGGGTAATGCGTGCGGGATTCCGGGGCGTCGGTCAGGCGCAGGGTCACGCTGTCCTCGGCCTGCGCCACCACCGTGAAGCGGCTGTCGCGGGCGAACCCGTGCTGCGCCATCGGGTAGGCCCGGCCCGCCACCGTGACGGCGCCCCCGGCGGAGGCGCCGACCACCGGGAAGAGCCAGGGCGCATGGCGGTTCCAGTGCGCCGGATCGCCCTCCCACAGGTACTCGGTGCCGCCGACCCGCCAGGAGACCGGCTCGGCCCCGGCGAGGGCGAGGCGGGCGGTGGTGTCGCGGTGGCGGATCTCGACGGTGTCGGTCATCGGGGCCTCGTAGGGCTGGCCGGGCGTGAACCCTCCCCCCTCTGCGGCAGGACTATCCAGGGCAAATCCCTTTGAGAATCAAGCGCGGGATCCCCTCTCCCGTGTGGGAGAGGGGTAGGGGTGAGGGTGACACGATTCCGCAATGACCCTGAGCCGTCGAGCTGCCAGCACGACGATCTCAGCTTTATACTGAAGCGTGTCACCCTCACCCCCGACCCCTCTCCCACACGGGAGAGGGGAGACGCGCCATTCTTTTCAGCGACAGCCACGCGCAGAGGGGGGAGGGATCGAGAGAGCGGAAGTTCACCCCCGCCGGGCGGTGTTGTTGCTGCGCCGGGGCTGGCGGGGACGCGGCGGGACCTCGGCTTCGCCGCCGGCCAGGGCCTCGACCTGGAGGTCGGCCGGGCCGGTGCGCGGGAAGGTGTGGGCGAAGCGCTCGGCGGCGCCGCCGCGGACCTCGAACTTGGTCTCGCGGTCGAAGATGCGGATCGCGCCGATCTCCTCGCGGGTCACGTCGCCGCGGCGGCACAGCATCGGCAGCAGGCGGCGCGGATCGGCATTGTCGCGCCGGCCGACATTGAGGCGGAACCACACGCTCGACCCGAACGGGGCGCGCGGGCCGTCCCGCGGGGTCGTCTCGCGCTTGGTCATCGCGCCGCGGCCGGTGGTGAAGCCCGGATCGGTGACCTCCTCGGGCGCCGGCAGGCGCGAGCGGTAGGCCCGCACCAGGGCGGCGGCCAGATCCTCGGCCGAGCGCTGGGCGAGCAGCGACTGGGCCATCGCCCGGTCCTCGTCGCTCACCTCGTCGGTGACGAGCGGGTCCTGGAGCAGGCGCTCCTGGTCGAGGGTGCGGATCTCGTCGGCCGGCGGCGGGCCGGACCAGACCGGGACCACGTTCGCCCGCACCATCAGCTCCTCGGCCCGGCGGCGGCGGGACGGCGGCACCAGGAGCACGCTGATGCCCTTGCGGCCGGCCCGGCCGGTGCGGCCGGAGCGGTGCTGCATCACCTCCGCGTCGTTGGGCAGCTCGGCATGGATGACGAGGCCGAGACCCGGCAGGTCGATGCCGCGGGCGGCGACGTCGGTGGCGACGCAGACCCGGGCGCGGCCGTCGCGCAGCGCCTGGAGGGCGGCGTTGCGCTCGCCCTGGCCGAGCTCGCCCGAGAGCGCCACGGCCTGGAAGCCGCGCTCGGTCAGCACCGCCTGGAGGTGGCGCACGGAATTGCGGGTGTTGCAGAACACGATCGCGGTGCGCGCCTCGATCTGGCGCAGGGTGTTGACCACCACGAGCTCCGTCTCCCGCGGCAGGATGCGGAAGGCGCGGTACTCGATGTCGGCATGGGCCTTGGTCTCGCCGACCACCGCGATCCGCTTCGCATCGCGCTGGTAGGACTCGGCGAGCGCCACGATGGCCTTCGGCAGGGTGGCGGAGAACAGCAGGGTGCGCCGCTCGGCCGGCGTCGTGCCGAGGATGAATTCGAGGTCCTCGCGGAAGCCGAGATCGAGCATCTCGTCGGCCTCGTCGAGCACCACGGCGCGCAAGGCCGAGGGGTCGAGGTTGCGCCGCTCGAGGTGGTCGCGCAGGCGGCCGGGGGTACCGACCACGATGTGGACGCCGTCGGCGAGCCAGCGGCTCTCGCGCCGCGGATCCATGCCGCCGACGCAGGAGACGACGCGGGCGCCGGCCGGGCCGTAGAGCCAGGACAGCTCGCGGTGGACCTGGAGCGCCAGCTCACGGGTCGGCGCGATCACCAGCGCGAGCGGCGCACCGGGGGCGGGCAGCATCTCGGCATCGCCCAGCAGCGTGCGGGCGAGGGCCAGGCCGTAGGCGACGGTCTTGCCGGAGCCGGTCTGGGCCGAGACGACGAGGTCGCGCCCCTCGGTCTCGGGCTCGAGGACGGCGGCCTGGACCGGCGTCGGGTCTTCGTAGCCGCGGTCGGCGAGGGCCTTGGCGAGGGGGGCGGGCAGAACAGGAAAAGGCACGTGGATTCGATCCCGGTGATAGCGACGCGCGGGGATCGAATCGGCTCCGGAGGCACGGCCTGGCAGCTCGTGGCCTCGTGGAGAGGGCCGGCCGCATCGGCGGCGGGCGCTCTGCGGCGCGCGGGGAATCCCTACGGTCTTTTCGTGGAGGAGGCAGCCATTACAGGGGTTCCGCCCGCAGGTCCACCCCGCCCCCCGCATGGGTGGCACCCCCAGAGGGATGCCCCGAGCGGGATGATGTCGGCGGATCGGGTGCGTTCCGGGCGACGTGTTCCGGGCGGGGGATCAGCCCTCGATCATCGCCCGGATCTTGCGCGCCAGGAGATCGACCGGGAAGGGCTTCGTGATCATCTGCATCCCGGGGGCGAGAAATCCCGCCATGGCGGCGTTCTCGGCGTAGCCGGTGATGAACAGCACCTTGAGCCCCGGGCGGTGCTCGCGGGCGGCATCCGCAAGCTGGCGGCCGTTGAGGCCCGGCAGGCCGACATCGGTGACGAGGAGATCGATGCGGGCGGCTCCCCGCAGGGCCGCGAGGCCGGCCGGACCGTCCTGGGCCTCGAGCGCCTGGTAGCCGAGATCGCGCAGCACGTCGACGATGAGGCCGCGCACCGCCGGCTCGTCCTCCACCACCAGCACGGTCTCGCCGCTGCCGGCGGGCGGCTCGGCCGGGCCGGCGGCCGGGCTCTCGGCTTCCATGAGGGGACCGTCGTGGCGGGGCAGGTAGAGCGCCACGGTGGTGCCGCGGCCGACCTCCGAGGCGATGACCGCATGGCCCTCGGACTGGCGGGCAAAGCCGTAGATCATCGACAGGCCGAGACCCGTGCCCTGCCCGATCGGCTTGGTGGTGAAGAACGGATCGAAGGCGCGGCGCACCACCTCGGGCGGCATGCCGGTGCCGGTATCGGTCACGGCGAGCCGGATATAGGCGCCCGGCGCCACGTCGCCGTGGGCGGCGGCGAAGACCCCGTCGAGGGTGACGTTGCGGGTCTCGATGGCGAGGTGCCCGCCCTCGGGCATCGCGTCGCGGGCGTTGATGGCGAGGTTGAGGATCGCGCTCTCGAGCTGGTTGGCGTCGCACAGCGTCGGCCAGAGGCCGTCGGCGAGGCGGGTCTCCAGGGTGACGGTCTCGCCGAGCGTCCGGCGCACCAGGTCCTCCAGGGAGGCGACCAGCGCGTTGGCATCGACGGCCCGCGGATCGAGGGGCTGGCGCCGGGCAAAGGCGAGGAGCCGGTGGGTCAGCGCCGCGGCCCGGTGGGCCGAGGTCAGCGCCGCCTCGATGTAGCGCGGGGCGACGTCGGTACGGCCCTGCGCCAGGCGCGTCGACAGGAGGTCGAGGGAGCCGACGATGCCGGTCAGCAGGTTGTTGAAGTCGTGCGCGATGCCCCCGGTCAGCTGGCCCACCGCCTCCATCTTCTGCGACTGGCGGAAGGCGTCCTCCAGCTCGCGCTGCTCGGTCACGTCGCGCCCGACCGCGTGCAGGTGGTCCTCCCCCGGCACCGCGGTCCAGGACAGGGTGCGGTAGGCGCCGTCGGCGTGGCGGTAGCGGTTCTCGAAGAGCAGCGTCGCGTGGCCGTCGGCGAGGCGCCTGGTCTCCGCCAGGGTGCGCTCGCGGTCGTCCGGGTGGACGAGGTCGAGGAACGGGCGGCCGACGAGGTCGGCTTCCGTCCAGCCGAGCACCGCGTGCCAGGCGGGGTTGAGCGCCGCGATCGTGCCGTCGAAGCGCGCGACCAGCATCACGTCCTTCGACAGGCGCCACATCCGGTCGCGCTCGCGGGTGCGCTCGGTGACCTGGGCCTCCAGGGTCTCGTTGACCCGCCGCAGGGCATCCGCCGCCTCGTGCCGGACCCGGGCGAGGCGCAGGTTGGTCTCGACCCGGGCCAGCAGCTCGCGGGCCGAGAACGGCTTGATCAGGTAGTCGTCGGCGCCCGCCGCCAAGCCCTCGATGCGGGCCTCCTCGCCGGCCCGGGCCGAGAGCAGGATCACCGGAATGCCCCGGAGCGCCGGATCGGCCCGCAGCGCCGCGAGGAGCCCGAACCCGTCGAGGCCCGGCATCATCACGTCGGAGAGGACGAGGTCGGGCGCGTGGCGGCGGGCCGCCTCCAGCGCCGCCTGCCCGTCGCCCACCGCCTCGACGACGTGGCCGCTGTCGCCGAGCAGGCGCCGGACATAGGCCCGCATGTCGCCGTTGTCGTCGGCGAGCAGCACCCGGCCGGTGAGGCAGGACGGGGAGGAACGGGGCACCTCGCCGAGATCGGGCGGGCCCACCGCCCCGTCGTCGAGCCAGCGCGTCGCCTCGTCGACGAAGACGTGGGAGCGGGTGGCGGTCGAGAGGCCGGCCCGGGCGGCGCGGATGCGATCCTGCGGCAGGTGGGCCCGGCCGAGCGGCAGGCTCACCGTGAAGGTGCTGCCCTCGCCCACCGTGCTCTCGACCCCGACCGTACCGCCATGGAGCCGGACCAGTTCCTGCACCAGGGCGAGCCCGATGCCCGATCCCTCGAAGCTGCGCCCCTGCGCGCCCTCGACCCGGTGGAAGCGCTCGAACAGCCGCGGCAGCTCGGCCTCCGGGATGCCGAGGCCGGTATCCGCCACCGACAGCACCGCCCGGCCCCCTTGCGCCCGCAGCCGCACGGCGATGCCGCCGTCCAGCGTGAACTTGAAGGCGTTGGAGACGAGGTTGAGGACGACCTTCTCCCACATCTCGGGATCAACGAAGGCCGGCTCCGGCAGGCTCTCGCACTCGACGCCGAGGACGAGGCCGGCCTTGTCGGTGGCCGAGCGGAAGCTGGAGGCGAGCTCCGCGGTGAAGCGGGCGAGGTCGAGGGGCTCGAAGGCGGCTTGCGCCCGGCCGGCCTCGATGCGCGAGAAATCGAGCAGCGCGTTGACGAGCTTCAGGAGCCGCAGGCCGTTGCGGTGAGCGAGTTCCACCAGGCGGCGGGTGTCGGGATCGAGGGTGGCGGGGGCGGAATCCAGCACCTCGGTCAGCGGCCCGAGCATCAGGGTCAGGGGCGTGCGGAACTCGTGGCTGACGTTGGAGAAGAACACCGTCTTCTGCCGGTCGAGCTCAGCGAAGGCCTCGGCCCGGCGCCGCTCGGCCTCGTAGGCGTTGGCGTTGGCGAGCCCCGTGGCGATCTGGCCGACGAACAGCTCGACGAAGCCGCGATATTCCTCGTCGAGGGGCCGGTAGGGGTTGAGGCCCGCGACGAACACCCCGGCCGGACGGGCCTGGCCCTGCTGGGCAATCGGCACGACGAGCGCGTGGGTGGGGGGCCGGTCCCAGGGGCCGGACGGCAGGGCGGCAAATGACGGGCCCAGCGCCTCGACCGGCAGCAGCACCGAGGCCTGGCTGGAGGGGCCTTGGCCGGAGAGACCTTGGCCGGATGGATCGAGGTGGTCCATCGCGGCGGTAGCGGCCTCGGCCGCCCGTCCGGCGGCCGGGTGATCCGGCCCGATTCCCGCCCGGGCCAGCAGGGCCGGCGCGTCGCCCGCGAGATAGGCCAGCGCCACCGGCAGGTCGCCGGTCCCCTCCCCGAGGCAGGCGGCGACGACGGTGCCGACCTCCGCCGCGGTGCGGGCCGCCGCCATGCCGGCGCCGAGGTCGCGCAAGGACCGCAGGCGCCGCTCGCCGATGACCCGCTCGGTCTCCTCCGAGACAACGCAGAGCATGCCGGTGACGGTGCCGGCATCGTCGGCGAGCGGGCTGTAGGAGAAGGTGTGGTAGCTCTCCTCGGTAAAGCCGCGCCGCTCCAGGAACAGCAGCAAAGCCTCGTCCCAGGTCGCCTCGCCGGTGCGCAGCACCTGGGCGATGCGCGGCCCGATATCGGGCCAGATCTCGGCCCAGACCACGTCCGAGCGCGAGCCCAGCGCCCAGGATTCCTTGACGCCGAGCGTCGGCCCGTACGCGTCGTTATAGAAGAACGCGAGGTCGGGTCCCCACGCCATCCACATGGCGAAGCGGGAGCCGAGCATGATCCGCACCGCCGTGGTCAGCGATTGCGGCCAGGCCTCGATCGGCCCGAGGGACGTCGCCGCCCAGTCATGGGCGCGCAGGCGGGCGCCCATCTCGCCCCCGCCGGGAAACAGGGTCTCGTACGCGTTCGTCCACTTACCCGGCATGAGTATCGTCCAGCATGCCCCCGCGATGGCACGGGCGCCGCGGAGTGTCAAAAACCAGGCATAAAGGAATCCTGACGCGACGGGCCGGACGAGCGTATTTTCTGGAAAAACTCCGACCGACCGGGGCGTCCGGCCCGCCGGGTGCGGTTCGTCCTGGGTGGGATCAGGCGCCGTGCGCCGGCCGGCCGGTCAGGGCCCCGCCGATCTCGGCGACGATCGCCTGCGGGGTGGCACCGATCGAGACCACGAGCGGGTTCTCGTCGGACGCCGGCTCCTCCAGGGTGCGGAACTGGCTGTCGAGCAGGCTCGTCGGCATGAAGTGGCCGTGGCGGGCGGCCATGCGCCGGCCGATCAGATCGCGGTCGCCCTTGAGGTAGACGAGGCGCACGTCCGGCCGATCGCCGACCAGAATCTCGCGATAGGCCCGCTTGAGGGCCGAGCAGGTCACCACCCCGTGCCGCCCCTCGGCCCGGAGCCGGTCGATCCAGGCCGCGATGGCCGCGAGCCAGGGCCAGCGATCCTCGTCGGTGAGGGGGTGGCCGGCCTGCATCTTCTCGACGTTGGCCGGGGGATGGAAATCGTCGCCATCCTCGAACTCCCAGCCGAGCCGGCCGGCGAGCAGGCTCGCCACCGTGCTCTTGCCGGAGCCGGAGACGCCCATCACCACGATGACAGCGGGAGGAATCGGATTGCCTGGGGCATTGTCCATCGTAGCGTGTCCTCCCGTTTTCTTTGTCATTCTCAAGCAGACGATACCGCGTTGAGCGCGTCACCCTCCCCTTCTGCCGCACCGCTGTCCGGGGAAAACCCCTTCGAAATCAAGGCGCGGGATCCCCTCTCCCGAGTGGGAGAGGGGTAGGGGCGATCGAAGATCGCGCAGGGTGGCTCGGGTTCCGCAATGACCCAGAACTGTCGAGCTGCGCAGCTCGACGCCCAGCGAATTATCCTTAAGCCGAGCCACCCTCACCCCCGGCCCCTCTCCCACACGGGAGAGGGGAGGCGCGCCATTCTTTTCCCGGACAGCCCTGCGCAGGGGGGAGGGGTATAGCCGTCGCGCTCACATGTGCAGCGCGCGCTTCTCCACCGCGAGGGCGGCTTCCTTCACCGCCTCGGTCAGGGTCGGGTGGGCGTGGCAGGTGCGGGCGATGTCCTCGGAGGAGGCGCCGAACTCCATCGCCACCGCGACCTCCATGATGAGGTTGCCGGCATCGGGCCCGACGATGTGGACACCGAGCACCCGATCGGTGGAGGCATCGGCCAGCACCTTCACGAAGCCGTCGGTGGTGTGGTTCACCTTGGCGCGGCCGTTCGCGGTGAACGGGAACTTGCCGGTGTTGTAGGCGATCCCGTCCTTCTTCAGCTCCTCCTCGGACTTGCCGACCGAGGCGACCTCCGGCGTGGTGTAGACCACGTTCGGGATCACGCCGTAATTCACGTGGCCCGCCTTGCCGGCCAGGATCTCGGCGACCGCGACGCCCTCGTCCTCGGCCTTGTGGGCGAGCATCGGGCCGGCGATCACGTCGCCGATGGCGTAGATGCCGGTGACGTTGGTGGCGTAGCGGTCGTCGGTCTGGATCCGGCCCTTGTTGTCGAGCTGGACGCCGACCGTGTCGAGGCCGAGGCCCGCGGTGTAGGGCGTGCGGCCGATGGCGACGAGGACCACGTCGGCCTCCAGGGTCTCGGCCGTGCCGCCCGCGGCCGGCTCGACGGTGACCTTGGCACCCTCGCCGCTGCGCTCGACGCCGGTGACCTTCTGCGACAGGCGGAAGGTGATGCCCTGCTTCTGCAGGATGCGCTGGAACTGCTTGCCGACCTCGCCGTCCATGCCCGGCAGGATCCGGTCGAGGTACTCGACGACGGTGACCTCGGAACCGAGACGCCGCCAGACCGAGCCGAGCTCGAGGCCGATCACGCCGGCGCCGATGACCACGAGCCTGCCCGGGACCTTGGTCAGGTCGAGGGCGCCGGTCGAGGAGACCACGACCTCCTCGTCGATCGTCACGCCCGGCAGGTTGGCGACGTCCGAGCCCGTCGCGATGACGACGTTCTTGGCCTCCAGGATCTGGTTGCTGCCATCCTCCGAGGTGACCTCGACCCGGCCGGCGCCGGCCAGCCGCCCGGTGCCCTGGAAGGCGTCGATGCCGTTCTTCTTGAGCAGGAACGCGACGCCCTTGGTGTTGCCGTCGACGCCCTCCTGCTTGAACGACATCATCTTCGCCAGGTCGAGCTTCGGCTCGCCGACGGTGATGCCCAGCACCGGGAAGTGCTTGGTCACCTCCTCGAACGCCTCGGAGGCGTGGAGCAGGGCCTTCGAGGGGATGCAGCCGACATTGAGGCAGGTGCCGCCATGGGTCGGGCGCTTCTCGACCACGGCGGTCTTCAGGCCGAGCTGGGCGGCGCGCAGGGCGCAGACATAGCCGCCGGGGCCGGTGCCGATGACGACGAGATCGTAGGACGACATTCTGGACTCGCGAGGTTGGGAGCGGCGGGCCTCATGGGCTAAGCCGCCGATGACGGGGATGGGGTGAGGAGAGTTAGCGGCCGCCCGAGATCGTCAGCGTCGTGCCGGTGGCGTAGGAGGCCTCGTCCGAGAGAAGCCACATGATCGCCGAGGCGACCTCGTCGGCGGTGCCGGCGCGCTTCATCGGCACGAGCGGGCTCAAGCGCGCCAGCCGGTCGGGCTGGCCGCCGCTGGCATGGATCTCGGTCTCGATCAGCCCGGGGGCGACGCCGGTGACCCGGATCCCCTCCTCGGCGACCTCGCCGGCGAGCCCGGTGGTGAAGGTGTCGATGGCGCCCTTCGACGCCGCGTAATCGACGTACTGGTTCGGCGCGCCGAGGCGGGCGGCCACCGACGAGAGGTTGACGATGACGCCGCCCTGGCCGCCATGCCGGGTCGACATCCGCCGCACCGCCTCGCCCGCGCACAGGAACGAGCCGATGACGTTGGTGGTCATCATCCGGTGGAGCCGGGCGAACGTCATCTCGTCGACCCGGGCGGCGTAGTCGACGACGCCGGCATTGTTGACGAGGCCGCCGAGCGTGCCGAGGCCGTCGGCCGCCTTGAACAGCGCCGGAATGTCGGCCTCGAGCGCGACGTCGCTCCTGACGGCGAGCGCGGTGCCGCCGGCCGCCTCGATCTCCCGCACCAGGGCGTCGGCGGCGTCCTTGGCCGCGACGTAGGAGAAGCAGACCCGCCAGCCGGCCCGCGCGGCGCGCAGGGCGACCGCCCGGCCGATGCCGCGGCTGCCGCCGGTGACCACCAGGACCTTGTCCGAGACAGCCTTGTCCATGACCCCGTGCTCCCTGTTGCGAGGGGCCCTAAACAGCTGGACTGTCAAGGGGAGCCTCCTGGAACGATCAAGGCGCGGGATCCCCTCTCCCGTGTGGGAGAGGGGTAGGGGTGAGGGTGACACGCTTCAGTCAGAATCGCTGAGCGTGGTGCTGGCAGCTGGACGGTTCCGTATTCTGCGGAACCGCAGCACCCTCACCCCCGGCCCCTCTCCCACTCGGGAGAGGGGAGACCCGCGCTCCTTCTTTGTCGGACCACCCCGGGGGAGCGGTCCGAATCACTTGCCTCAGAGGTCGAGCACGAGGCGCGCCGGGTCCTCCAGGGCCTCCTTGACCCGCACCAGGAAGGTCACGGCCTCCTTCCCGTCGACGATCCGGTGATCGTAGGACAAGGCGAGGTACATCATCGGCCGCGCCTCGATCTTGCCGTTGCGCACGACCGGGCGCTCCTCGATGCGGTGCATGCCGAGGATGCCCGATTGCGGCGCGTTGAGGATCGGGGTCGACATCAGCGAGCCGTAGATGCCGCCGTTGGTGATCGTGAACGTGCCGCCCTGCATGTCCTCGATCGACAGCTTGCCGTCGCGGGCCTTGCGGCCGAAGCCGGTGATGGCCTTCTCGATGCCGGAGATCGACAGCTGGTCGGCGTCGCGCACCACCGGCACGACGAGGCCCTTGTCGGTGCCGACCGCGATGCCGACGTGGTAGTAGTTCTTGTAGACGATGTCCTGGCCGTCGATCTCGGCGTTCACCGCCGGCACGTCCTTCAGGGCGCCGATCACCGCCTTGGTGAAGAAGCCCATGAAGCCGAGCTTGGCGCCGTGCTTCTTCTCGAACACGTCCTTGTACTGCTGGCGCAGGGCCATCACCGCGCCCATGTCGACGTCGTTGAACGTCGTCAGCATCGCGGCGGTGTTCTGGGCGTCCTTGAGGCGCCGGGCGATGGTCTGGCGCAGCTTGGTCATGCGCACCCGCTCCTCGCGGGAGGCATCGTCCGGCGCCGAGGGAGCGCGGGCGGCCTGCGGGGCCGGGGCCGGGGCGGGAGCCGAGGCGCCGGACGAGATCGCCGAGAGCATGTCGCCCTTGGTGACGCGGCCGTCCTTGCCGCTGCCCTTCACCGACGACGGGTCGACGCCGGATTCGTGGGCGAGGCGCGCGACGGCCGGGCCGTTGTCGCCCGAGGCGTGACCCTTCGGGGCGGCGTCGCCGTGGGCGCCGTAGGAGGCGGACGAAGACTTCGCCGGAGCCTCGGCGGCGGCCTTGGAGGAATCCTTGGGGGCCTCCTTGGGAGCCTCGGCCTTCGGGGCCGCGCCGTTGCCGGCGGAGGCGCCGCCCTCGACGATCGAGCCGAGCAGCGCGCCGGGCTCGACCGTCTCGCCGTCCTTGGCGACGATCTCGCCGAGCTGGCCGGAGGCCGGGGCGTTGACCTCGAGGGTGACCTTGTCGGTCTCGAGCTCGACCAGCGGCTCGTCGGCCTTCACGATGTCGCCGGGCTTCTTGAACCAGCGGCCGATCGTGGCCTCGCTCACGGACTCGCCGAGCGTCGGGACGCGGATTTCGGTGGCCATGTCTTCCGTCAGGGTTGGGGCGGTGGGGTGTCGCCCGAAAAAAAGGATCAGGCGGCGCCCCTCGCGGGGCGCCGGTGAAGGAGGATCAGACCGCCAGGGCCTCGTTGAGGAAGGCCTGGAGCTGGTCGAGGTGCTTCGACATCAGGCCGACGGCGGTCGAGGCCGAGGCCGGGCGGCCGACGTAGCGCGGGCGCTTGGAGGCGGAGCCGGCCTGGTTGAGGACCCATTCGAGGTAGGGATCGACGAAGGCCCACGAGCCCATGTTCTTGGGCTCCTCCTGGCACCACACCACCTCGGCGTTGCGGAACCGGGAGATCTCGGAGGCGAGCGACTTCAGCGGGAACGGGTAAAGCTGCTCGACGCGCATCAGGTACACGTCGGAGATGCCGCGCTTCTCGCGTTCCTCGTAGAGGTCGTAATAGACCTTGCCCGAGCACAGCACGACGCGCCGGACCTTGTCGTCCTTGACCAGCTTCACGCCGTCCTGCGCCTTCTCGGCATCGTCCCAGAGCACGCGGTGGAAGGTCGAGCCCTCGGCGATGTCCGACAGGGCCGAGACCGCCCGCTTGTGGCGCAGCAGCGACTTCGGGGTCATCAGCACCAGCGGCTTGCGGAAGTCCCGCTTCAGCTGGCGGCGCAGGATGTGGAAGTAGTTCGAGGGCGTCGTGCAGTTAGCGACCTGCATGTTGTCCTCGGCGCACATCTGGAGGTAGCGCTCGAGGCGAGCGGAGGAGTGCTCCGGACCCTGGCCCTCGTAGCCGTGCGGCAGCAGCATCACCAGGCCCGACATGCGCAGCCACTTGCGCTCACCCGACGAGATGAACTGGTCGACCACGACCTGCGCGCCGTTGGCGAAGTCGCCGAACTGCGCCTCCCACAGCACCAGGGAGTTCGGCTCGGCGAGGGTGTAGCCGTACTCGAAGCCGAGCACCGCCTCCTCCGAGAGCATCGAGTTGATGACCTCGTAGCGGCTCTGGCCGTCCTTGATGTGGTTGAGGGGCGTGTAGCGCTCCTCGTTCTCCTGGTCGATCACCACGGAGTGGCGCTGCGAGAAGGTGCCGCGCTCGACGTCCTGGCCCGACAGGCGGACCCGGTGGCCTTCCGTGAGGAGCGAGCCGAAGGCCAGCGCCTCGGCGGTCGCCCAGTCCAGGCCCTCGCCGGTCTCGATCGCCTTGGCGCGGTTGTCGAGGAAGCGCCGGATGGTGCGGTGCAGGTGGAAGTCCTTCGGCACCGTGGTGATGGCTGTCCCGATCTCCCGCAGGGTGTCGGCCGGCACGCCGGTGCGGCCGCGGCGCGGGTCGTCCTCGTCCTCGCGCACCGCCTTCAGGCCCGACCAGCGGCCATCCAGCCAGTCGGCCTTGTTGGCCTTGTAGCCGGTAGCGATGTCGAACTCGCTGTCGAGGGTGGCGCGGAACTCGGCCTTGCGGTCGTCGAGCTCCTTCTGGCTCAGCACGCCGCTCTCGGTCAGCCGCTTGCCGTAGGTCTCCAGCGTCGAGGGATGCTTGCGGATGATCTGGTACATCTTCGGCTGGGTGAACGCGGGCTCGTCGCCCTCGTTGTGGCCGAAGCGGCGGTAGCAGAGCATGTCGATCACCACCGGCTTGTGGAACTTCTGCCGGTACTCGGTGGCGATCTTGGCCGCGAAGGTGACGGCCTCGGGGTCGTCGCCGTTGCAGTGGAAGATCGGCGCCTCGACCATCTTCGCCACGTCGGACGGGTAGGGCGAGGAGCGCGAGAAGCGCGGATCGGTGGTGAAGCCGATCTGGTTGTTGATGATGAAGTGGATCGAGCCGCCGGTGCGGTGACCCTTCAGGCCCGACAGGCCGAAGCACTCCGCCACCACGCCCTGGCCCGCGAAGGCGGCATCGCCGTGGATGAGGAGCGGCAGCACGGTGGTGCGCTGCTCGTCGGCCTTCTGGTCCTGCTTGGCGCGCACCTTGCCGAGCACCACCGGATCGACGATCTCGAGGTGCGACGGGTTGGCGGTCAGCGACAGGTGGACGGTGTTGCCGTCGAAGGCCCGGTCGCTCGAGGCGCCGAGGTGGTACTTCACGTCACCCGAGCCCTCGACCTCGGCCGGCGACGACGAGCCGCCCTTGAACTCGTGGAAGATCGCCCGGAACGGCTTCGACATCACGTTGGCGAGCACGTTGAGGCGGCCGCGATGGGCCATGCCGAGCACGATGTCGGTGACGCCGAGCGCACCGCCGCGCTTGATGATCTGCTCGAGCGCCGGGACCATCGCCTCCGAGCCGTCGAGGCCGAAGCGCTTGGTGCCGGTATACTTGAGGTCCAGGAACTTTTCGAAGCCCTCGGCCTCGATCATCTTGTTGAGGATCGCGCGCCGGCCCTGCTCGGTGAACGAGATTTCCTTGTCCTTGCCCTCGATGCGCTCCTGGATCCAGGCCTTCTCCTCCGGATCGGAGATGTGCATGAACTCGACGCCGAGGGTCTGGCAGTAGGTCCGCTCCAGGATCGCGACGATCTCCCGGATGGTGCCGAACTCCATGCCGAGCACGTTGTCGAGGAAGATCGGACGGTCCCAATCGGCCTCGGTGAAGCCGTAATGCTGCGGGTGCAGCTCCTCGTGGTCGCCGCGCGGCTGGAGGCCCAGCGGATCGAGCTTGGCGTGGAGATGGCCGCGCATGCGGTAGGCGCGGATCAGCATGATCGCGCGGACCGAATCCTTCGTCGCCTGCTGCACGTCGGCCGGGGCGACCGCCTGACCCTTGGCCTCCTGCTTGGCCTTGATCTTCTCGCCGACCGCCTTCTCGATCTGGGCCCAGTTGCCGTCGAGCGCCGAGACGATGTCGCCGTTGGCGGCGAGCGGCCAGTTCGGCTTGGTCCAGGACGCGCCTTCCGCGTTCTTGACCACGATCGCGCTCTCCTCCTTCAGGCCGGAGAAGAAGCTGCGCCACTCGGGATCGACCGCATTGGGGTCCCGGGTGTAGGTCGCGTAGAGCTCCTCGATGTAGTCGGCGTTGCCTCCGTAGAGGAACGAGGTTCCGAGGAGGGCGTCGTTCGCGTCCTGGCGTGCCATGGCGATCTGTCTATCCGCGCTGGTCGATCGAGGCCCGGCTTCTCGCCAACAGTTGAGGCGGGAGGATGGCGGGGGATCGACGGTGGGGGCGCCCGGTCTCACCGGGCGCGAGGATGTCTTACGCACTCAAGAGAGTTGACGTTTGCTTGCGATATGGATGCGGAACCGGAATTCCGCACGCCACGCCTGCCATGCGCGAGGCGAAGGGCTTTTTAGCCCTTCAGGACCTCGACCAGGGTCTTGCCGAGGCGGGCCGGCGACGGCGAGACGCGGATGCCGGCCTCCTCCATCGCGGCGATCTTGTCCTCGGCGCCGCCCTTGCCGCCCGAGATGATCGCGCCGGCATGCCCCATGCGGCGGCCGGGAGGGGCGGTGCGGCCGGCGATGAAGCCGACCATCGGCTTCTTGCGGCCGCGCTTGGCCTCGTCACGGATGAACTGCGCCGCCTCTTCCTCGGCCGAGCCGCCGATCTCGCCGATCATCACGATCGACTCGGTCTTGTCGTCGGCCAGGAACATCTCCAGCATGTCGATGAACTCGGTGCCCTTGACCGGGTCGCCGCCGATGCCGACCGCCGTGGTCTGGCCGAGGCCCTCGTTGGTGGTCTGGAACACCGCCTCGTAGGTCAGCGTGCCGGAGCGCGACACGATGCCGACCGAGCCCGGACGGAAGATGTTGGCCGGCATGATGCCGATCTTCGACTCGCCGGCCGTCACGATGCCGGGGCAGTTCGGGCCGATGAGGCGCGACTTCGAACCTTCGAGCGAGCGCTTGACCCGCACCATGTCGAGGACCGGGATGCCTTCGGTGATGCAGACGATCAGCGGGATCTCGGCGTCGATCGCCTCGCAGATCGCGTCGGCGGCGCCCGGCGGCGGCACGTAGACCACCGAGGCGTCGGCGCCGGTGGCGTGGCGGGCTTCCTTCACGGTGTCGAACACCGGCAGGCCGAGATGGGTCGCGCCGCCCTTCCCCGGCGAGGTGCCGCCGACCATCTTGGTGCCGTAGGCGATCGCCTGCTCGGAGTGGAAGGTCCCGTTCTTGCCGGTGAAGCCCTGGCAGATGACCTTGGTGTTCTTGTCGATGAGGATGGACACGTGCGATCTCCGGAGATCTGCATTCTGGGATGGGCGGTGCGGCTCAGGCGAACCGAGCCTCAGGGGATGCACCGCGCCTGAGAAACTGCGCCGAGGGGGAGCCCGGTCGCCGGGCCCCGCTCACGAGAAGGGCGCCCTCGCGGGCGCCCTGCCCTCCTCAGCCCTTGCGCACCGCCGCGACGATCTTCTGCGCCGCGTCGTCGAGGTCGTCGGCCGGGATCACGTTGAGGCCCGAGGAGCGGATGATCTCCTTGCCCTTCTCGACGTTGGTACCCTCGAGGCGCACCACCAGCGGGACCTGGAGGCCCACGGTCTTCACGGCCGCGATCACCCCGTTGGCGATCACGTCGCACTTCATGATGCCGCCGAAGATGTTGACCAGGATGCCCTTCACGTTCGGGTCGGCGGTGATGATCTTGAAGGCCGCGGTGACCTTCTCCTCCGAGGCGCCGCCGCCGACATCGAGGAAGTTCGCCGGCTCCTCGCCATAGAGCTTGATGATGTCGAGGGTCGCCATGGCCAGACCCGCGCCGTTCACCATGCAGCCGATGGTGCCGTCGAGCGCGATGTAGGCCAGGTCGTACTTCGAGGCCTCGATCTCCTTCTCGTCCTCCTCGGTGATGTCGCGCAGCTGCACGATCTCCGGGTGACGGTAGAGGCTGTTCGAGTCGAACGAGATCTTGGCGTCCAGGCACTTCAGGTGCCCGTCCTTGGTGACGATGAGCGGGTTGATCTCCAGCATGCTCATGTCCTTGGCGGTGAACGCCCGGTAGAGCTTGGTGGTCAGATCCTCCGCCTCCTTGGCGAGCGGGCCGGTGAGGCCGAGCGCCTTGGCGACCGCGCGGCCGTGATGCGGCAGCACGCCGGTGGCCGGGTCGACCGAGAAGGTGATGATCTTCTCAGGGGTGTCGTGGGCGACCTGCTCGATGTCCATGCCGCCCTCGGTCGAGACCACGAAGGCGACCTTGCCGGTCTCGCGGTCGACGAGCATCGACAGGTAGAACTCGGTCTCGATGTCCGAGCCGTCCTCGATGTAGAGGCGGTTGACCTGCTTGCCGGCCTCGCCGGTCTGCACCGTCACGAGGGTGCGGCCGAGCATCTGCTCGGAGAAGGCCTTGACCTCCTCGACCGACTTGGCGAGGCGCACGCCGCCCTTCTCGCCGGCCTCGGCCTCCTTGAACTTGCCCTTGCCGCGCCCGCCGGCGTGGATCTGGGACTTCACGACCCAGAGCGGGCCGCCCAGCTCCTTGGCGGCGGCCTCGGCCTCGGAGGCCTTGAAGATGGCGCGGCCGTTCGAGACCGGCAGGCCGAACTCCTTGAGGACGGCCTTGGCTTGATACTCGTGGATGTTCATGGGGCGACAAGCTTTCTTAAAGTCAGGCGGGGCGTCCGGGAGGCGGCGCGGGGAGATCCCTGCGCCGCCCAAGGTCCGGGTTACGCCAGCGCGCCGTTGATGCCCTTGCAGGCCTCGACCAGGCCCTTCACGGAATTGACCGACTTCTCGAACATCGCCTTCTCCTCGCCGGAGAACTCGACCTCGACGATGCGCTCGACGCCGTTCTCGCCGATCACGATCGGCACGCCGATGAACAGGCCGTCGACGCCGTACTGGCCAGTGAGGTGGGCCGCGCAGGGCAGGACCCGCTTCTTGTCCTTGAGGTAGCTCTCGGCCATCGCGATCGCCGAGGCGGCGGGCGCATAGAAGGCCGAGCCGGTCTTGAGCAGGTTGACGATCTCGCCGCCGCCTTTACGGGTCCGCTCGACCATCGCGTCGAGCTTCTCCTGGGTGGTCCAGCCCATCTTGACGAGGTCGGGCAGCGGCACGCCGGCCACCGTCGAGTAGCGCACCAGCGGCACCATGTCGTCGCCGTGGCCGCCGAGCACGAAGGCGGTGACGTCCTCGACCGAGACCTGGAACTCCTCGGCCAGGAAGTGGCGGAAGCGGGCCGAGTCGAGCACGCCGGCCATGCCGACGATCTTCTTCGGGTCGAGGCCGGAGAACTTCTGCAGCGCCCACACCATCGCATCAAGCGGGTTGGTGATGCAGATCACGAAGGCGTTCGGGGCGTGGGTCTTGATGCCGGTGCCGACCGCTTCCATCACCTTCAGGTTGATGCCGATCAGGTCGTCGCGGCTCATGCCGGGCTTGCGCGGCACGCCGGCGGTCACGATCACCACGTCGGCGCCGGCGATGGCGCTGTAGTCGCTGGCGCCGGAATACTTGGCGTCGAAGCCGTCGACCGGAGCGGATTCGGCGATGTCGAGGCCCTTGCCCTGCGGCACGCCGTCGGCGATGTCGAACAGCACGATGTCGCCCAGCTCCTTGAGGCCGGCGAGGTGCGCGAGCGTGCCGCCGATCTGTCCAGCGCCGATGAGCGCGATCTTCTTGCGTGCCATGTCAGAACCGATCCTTCGCGGTGTGGTGGAACCGTCGTGGGCCGGGGTCCGCTCGCGAGGAGCCCGCGCCGGCGGGTGCCTCTTTGGCGAAAAAAGCCGGAGCCGACAACCCGAGGGCCCGGCGCGGGGCGCCGAGGCACCGCCGCAGCCGCCCTGACGAACCGTCGCGCGATCCATTTTTCCTTTTTCGATCAGCGCTTTGTTCCGGCAGCCGGTCGATCGTTACATTTTGGAAGGTTTGTCAGCGCCGCTACAGGGTGCCGATGCGCAGGATCCGCAGCATCGCCCGGATGACCGCGCCGAGGCGGGTCTCGATCAGGTCGCGGGGCATCTCGGCGTCGAGCTGGATCGAGACCGGGTGCAGGAAGCGATGGGTGGTGTCGAAGATGAAGGCGATGCCGCGCTCGCGGTCGCGCAGCGAGAAGGTGCCGGCATTCATCCCCTCCTCGATCACCCGCTCGACCAGCTGGCGCAGGCGGCCGCGATGGCGCCGGGCGATCGGCCGCGACTCGACCGTGGCGTCGCGGTGGACCGCGAACAGGTGCGGGTCCCGCGCCAGCACCTCGCGCTGCATCGAGGCCAAGGCCAGGAGCAGGCGTTCGAGCTTGTCGTCGGCGGGGTCCGGCGCGTCCGCGATGGCGCCGAGCTCGGCCTCGACCTCGCGCAGCCAGCGGCCCGCCACCGCGTCGACCAGCGCGGTCTTCGACGGGAAGTAGCGGTAGACGTTGGCATGCGTCATGCCCGCCTCGGCCGCGACCCCCACCACGGTGACCTGCCGGTGGCCGAGCCGGCGCAGGTGGTCGGACGCGATGGCGAGCAGCCGCGCGTCGGCGGAGGGCGGCGCCGGCCGGGCGCGGGGGTTCGGGCCGGGAGAATGCGGACCTGGGGAGAACGGCGCGTCCGCCGGATGCGTCTCGTCGCGGGTCTGGGCGCCGGGGCGGCTGCGGGGCATGGAACTCGAAAGACAGTCAGGATCGACGGCGCGACGATCCCGCCAGGGTAACGGCCGGTCGGCGCCAGGAGAAGCCCCGCCCCGGCGCCTTGGAGCCGCAGTCTTCAGACCCGGTAGCGTCGGTGCAGGCTCGACACCACGTCCTCGGCCAGTCCCAGCCGCTCGGCGAGATAGGCGAGATACAGTTGGTTGACCCTTCGGCGCTGGTCGACGGCGAGCAGCGAGGCGACGTAGGCATAGGCGCCGAGATCGGCGTCCAGGATCGCGTCGAGGAGGTCGCCCAGCGCCAGGGGCGCGGCGAGCGCCTTGTCGAGGCGCTGGCGCTCGGCCTCCGCGGCGCTGATCCGGGCGAGCGCATCGCGCACCGGGGCCGGGTCCTGCCGCCGCCCCTGCGCCAGGAACGCCGCCGCCATCGCCTGGATGACGAGGTCGCGCTGCGCGGGCTCCAGCACCCGCAGGTTCAGGGTCAGCGGCACCAGGGTCTGGTGCCGGTTCTGCAGGAAGGCGTGCAGCACCTTCTGGCTCAGGGCCTCGGTCACCACCGCATCCGCCCGGCCGGCCCGCCGGTCGCGGCGCGAGGCCCGGGCCGGGGCGGCCGTGGCCTCGACCTCCTCGGCCGGATCGCCGCCGCCGAAGGCGCGGGTGAGGAAGGCGAAGCTCATGCGGGATTCCAGGGCCGGACCTTTGAGGCCCCGCATCAACGTGCGACCGCGCGCCTGGCTCCGCCTCCCCTCCCCGCTCCCTGCGTTGCGGGCCCGCCCGCCCGTGGCTAAAGCCGGCCCAGACCTCGCGCGGGAGCCTCGAAACGCCATGCAGACCTTCGATTCGGACGGCGTGCCGATCGCCTATCTCGACGTCGCCCCGGCCGAGGGCGCGGCCGAGCCGATCCTGCTGATCCACGGCTTCGCGTCGAACCACATGGTCAACTGGGTCAACACCTCCTGGGTGCGCAGCCTGACCGGGGCCGGGCGGCGGGTGATCGCGCTGGACAATCGCGGCCACGGCCGCAGCGGCAAGCTCTACGAGCCGGAGGCCTACGGCTCCGACCTGATGGCGGAGGATGCCCGCCGGCTCCTCGACCATCTCGGCATCGCCCGCGCCGACGTGATGGGCTACTCGATGGGCGCGCGGATCACCGCCTTCCTGGCGCTCGGCCATCCGGACCGGGTCCGCTCGGCCGTGCTCGGGGGTCTCGGCATCCATCTCGTCGAGGGCCGGGGTCTGCCCGCCGGTATCTCGGACGCGATGGAGGCGCCGTCGCGCGACGCCGTCGCCGACCCGACGGCGCGGATGTTCCGGGTCTTCGCCGAATCGACCGGCAGCGACCTGCGGGCGCTCGCCGCCTGCATGCGCGGCTCGCGCCAGACCCTGTCGCGGGCGGAAGTGGCGCAGATCGAGGTGCCGGTGCTGGTGGCGGTGGGGACCACCGACACGGTGGCGGGGTCGGGGCCGGCGCTCGCCGCCCTGATCCCGGAGGCCAGGGCCCTCGACATCCCCAACCGCGACCACAACCTCGCGGTCGGCGACAAGGTGCACAAGGCCGGGGTGCTGGAGTTCCTGGCCGCGCGGCCCTGACGGCGGCGGCGACTGGAGGCGTCGGGTCCCATTCCCCTGGTCGGCAGGGCTGTTCGGCGAAAGGAAAGGCGCGGGTTTCCCCCGGGCAGCCCTGCTCGACCGGGACACCGGGCGCGGCGACGCCCCGGTCCCGGGAGTCATGGCGGCAGCCGCGGCATGGCAAAGCCCCGCTCCGTATGAATGCCCCACCTCCGTCCGGCACGGATTGCAAGCCGATCGATTGTGCGCAAAACAATAGGACAGCCGCGCACCCCGCAAGAGGGTGCGCGCCTCCCGGGAGAACGCCATGTCGATCGACGCCAACAAGGATCTCGCCCGCGCCTACTTCGCCGCCTTCCTCGACCGCGACGCGGCGTGGTGGCAGCGGCACATCGCCCCCGACTTCGTGCGCCACGATCCCGGGCTGAACTTCACGGTGCGCGGCCCCGAGGGCGTGGCCCGGCTCGGCGAGGTGCTGCATGGCGGCGTCACCGAGATGACGCTGCCGATCGACGAGGTGGTCGCCGAGGGCGACCGGGTGCTGGTGCGCCTGCGCTTCCGGGGCCGCCATACCGGCGACCTGATGGGGCTGCCCGCCAGCGGCCGCAGCATCGACATCGCGGTGATGGACCTGTTCCGCATCGTCGACGGGCGCCTCGTCGAGCATTGGGCGCTGCTGGACAATCTCGGGATGCTGAAGCAGGTCGGCGCCCTCCCGGCCTGATCCCCATCCCTCACCAGCCGGGAGACCCCGCATGTCCACGCCGCAGATCGTCCTGCACCACTACGCCTTCTCGCCCTACGCCGAGAAGGTCCGCCTCGCCCTCGGGATCAAGGGGCTCGCCTGGGGCTCGGTCGAGGTCGCGATGATGCCGCCGCGCCCGCTCCTCGATCCCCTCACCGGCGGCTACCGCCGCATCCCGGTGCTGCAGGTCGGCGCCGACATCTACTGCGACACCCACGCGATCCTGCCCGCCCTGGAGCGGCTGCACCCCGAGCCCAGCCTGTATCCGGGCTTCGCCCCGGCGCTGGCCGAGGGCCTGACCTACGGCCTGGAGCGCGACCTGTGGCTCGCGGTCATCGGCGTCACGGTGCATTTCGCCGGCGACCTGCCCGAGGCGTTCCTGCGCGACCGCAAGGACGATTACCTCTACGTCGACATCAGCCACGGGGCGATGGAGCCGGACTTCGCCCGCAACGCCCAGCGGGTCGCGGCCTGGACCTCGTGGCTCGCGGCGGCCCTCTCGGACGGCCGCCCGTTCCTCGGCGGCGACCGGCCCGGGGTGGCGGACCTGGCGCATCACCACCTGCTCTGGCTGATGCGCGGCGGCGGCCGGGCCGGATCGGTCGACCGGCTCCTCGAGCTCGCGCCCCTCCTCGGCTGGATCGAACGGGTCGCCGCCCTCGGCCATGGCCGGCCGCAGGCGATGACCGCCGAGGCGGCCCTGGAGGTGGCGAAAGCCGCCGAGCCGGCGCCGGTCGAGGCCGTCAACGCGGTGCCGGACCTGATCGCGGCGGCCCCCGGCGAGCCCGTGACGGTGACGCCGGACGATTTCGCCCGCGTGCCGGTCGAAGGCCGGCTCGTGGCGGTCGATGCGAGCCGCATCGTCATCCGCCGCGACGATCCGCAGGTCAGGGCGCTACACCTGCACTTCCCGCGGGCCGGGTTCACGGTGGCGAAGGCCTGAAGGCCGGCGGTCCCGGCGGATCGGTTCCCGCATCCGTGCCGGCGCCGCGCCGCGGCCCCGGCACGATGCCCGCTCGCGAGCCGCCGGGCTGCGATGAACGGGAATTTAGTGGCCGCAACGGAATCGGCGCCTATCTGCCCCGGCGCATGGTCTGATCGTGTCGGGTCCGGGATGAAGAGCTGTGTCCTCAAGTCGGCGCCAGGGGCGGAACCGCCCATCGCCCAGGGGCATGGCCACATCCATATACCCAGCACCAGTATAATGCATCCTCCGGGATCGAACCAGAACTTCTGAGCGGCGTGCCTCGCGCGGTCGAGGCCCGTCGCTCGTGCATCCCGATCGCCGCGCGATCGGCACGGAAGGAGCCACGGCGTGGAAACCTATAAAGACGTCCTGTCGGGCCAATGCCCCTTCGGCGGCGACCGCGTCGGCGGCGCTGTCACGACGCCGCCCACCCTGGAGGAGTGGTATCCCGACCGCCTGCGCGTCGAGATGCTGCACCAGAACGGGCCGCAGGCGAATCCGCTCGGCGAGGCGTTCGATTATCGCGCGGCCTTCGCGTCGCTCGACTATGAGGCGCTGAAGGCCGACATCAAGCAGTTCCTGACCAGCTCGGTCTCGTGGTGGCCGTCGGATTACGGCAATTACGGCCCGCAGATGATCCGCATGGCCTGGCACTCCGCCGGCACCTACCGCATTGCCGACGGGCGCGGCGGCGCCGGCCAGGGCCTCCAGCGCTTCGCGCCGATCAGCAGCTGGTGGGACAACGGCAACACCGACAAGTCGCGCCGCCTGCTCTGGCCGATCAAGCAGAAATACGGGGCCGCCCTGTCCTGGGCCGACCTGATGGTGCTGACCGGCAACGTCGCCCTCGAGATCATGAACTTCCCGACCTACGGCTTCGCCGGCGGCCGCGAGGATGCCTGGGAGGCCGACAACGCGACCTACTGGGGCCCGGAGCTGTGGGACCCGACCAACGTCAAGTCCTTCGACGAGATGGTCAACCGCGACAAGCGCTGGCGCGGCAAGAACGGCGATGCCGACTACGATCTGGAGAACCCGCTCGCGGCCTCGCACCAGTCGCTGATCTACGTCAACCCGGAGGGGCCCTACGCCAACGGCGACCCGATGGGCTCGGCCCGCGACATCCGGGTGACCTTCACCCGCATGGCGATGAACGACGAGGAGACCGTGGCGCTGATCGCCGGCGGCCACGCCTTCGGCAAGAGCCACGGCATGGTCAAGGCCGACCGGATCGGCCCGCCGCCGGAGATCGCCCCGATCGAGGCGATGGGGTTGGGCTGGCACAACCCCGTCGGGACGGGGGCGGCCGAGAACACGATGACCAACGGCATCGAGGGCTCGTGGACGCAGGATCCGACGACCTGGGACAACAGCTACCTGGAGAACCTGTTCAAGTTCGAGTGGAAGCAGACCCGCAGCCCCGCCGGCGCCCTGCAATGGGAGCCGATCGACCCGGACGCGCCGAAGACGCCCGACGCCCATATCCCGGGCCAGTCGCACCCGCTGATGATGATGACCAGCGACATCGCGCTCAAGACCGATCCGGTCTACCGCGCGATCTGCGAGAAGTTCCTGTCGGACTTCGACTACTTCACGCTGCAATTCTCCAAGGCGTGGTACAAGCTGACCCACCGCGACATGGGCCCGAAGGAGCGCTATGTCGGGCCTGAGACCAAGATCGAGGACGATCTTCTGTGGCAGGACCCGATCCCGCCTGTCGATCACCCGCTCGTCGACGAGGCCGACATCGCCGCCCTGAAGGCGGAGATTCTGGGAAGCGGCCTGTCGGTCTCCGACCTCGCCTTCACGGCGTTCTCGTCGGTCGCCACCTACCGCAACAGTGACAAGCGCGGCGGCGCCAACGGCGCCCGCCTGGCGCTCGCGCCGCAATCCGGCTGGACCGTCAACCGGCGCACCCTGCCGGTGATCGAAAAGTTGCGCGGCATCATGGCCGGGTTCAACGGCAAGGCCGCCGGGGCTAAGAAGGTCTCGCTCGCCGATCTCATCGTGCTCGGCGGCTGTGCCGCCGTCGAGGAGGCGGCGAAGGCGGCCGGCAACGCGACCCCGGTGCCGTTCGTGCCGGGCCGGATGGACACCACCGACGCGCTGACCGACGCCGAGAGCTTCGAGTGGCTGAAGCCCCTGGTCGACGGTTTCCGCAACTACGTCGATCCGTCCTTTGCCGAGATCACGCAAGGGCGCGTGTCTCCCGAGCAGGTCTTCCTCGACAAGGCCAACCTCCTGGCGCTCACCGCGCCCGAATGGGTGGTGCTCACCGGGGGCCTGCGGGCGCTCGACCTGAACCATGATGGTGCCCGCCACGGCATCTTCACCGACCGGGTCGGCGTGCTGACCAACGACTTCTTCACCGTGCTCACCAGCATGGACTACGAGTGGAAGAAGGCGGACGCGGCCGGCACGACCTTCACCCTCGACGACCGGCAGACCGGCGAGACCAGGTTCACGGCGACGCGCTGCGACCTCGTCTTCGGGTCGAACGCGCAGCTGCGGGCGGTGGTCGAGATCTATGCCGGGCGCGACGGGCAGGACCGGTTCGTGCGCGACTTCGTCAAGGTCTGGCACAAGCTGATGATGCTCGACCGCTACGACGTGAAGCGCAACGAGGCCGGGATGACCACGGCGGCGTGAGGACGGCGTTTTACCGATGAACACTCCCCTCTCCCGCTTGGGAGAGGGGAGCTCGCAATGGCCGAGGTCTGTTCCATCCGCCCTCGGCCTCGAACCAGCCGCCCCACTCCTCGACCGCGACAGCGGAATCCGGATTCCGGACCCTCGAGGACGATGCGGGACGCCCGTCCGCTCTCTCCCGAACCGTCGGCGGCCCTGGATTCCGGGCTTCGCGGCGCGCCCGAGCGAAGCCGATCGTCGCGAAGCGATCGATCGGACATCGTACGACTCGGTGGAAGCGAGATCCGCAGAGGCCGATCGGAATGGTTCTCGGATCGGCCGGCGCTAACCGAACCCCTCGTCAGTACGACGAGCCGTAGGAATAATACGTCGCGCCGTAGGGGGACGGATAGGTCGCCCCGACCGGTTGCCAGCCCTCGCCACCCCACGGATCGGTGGACCGCCTGCGCGACACGCGGGGGGCCTGCGCGAAGCCGTCCTCGTCGAGGCGCTCCCGGCGCATCCTGGCTTCTCGCCGCGGCGAGGCCCGTCCGGCGATGGCGGTCTCGTCGCCGCCGATCACCACCCGGGTGCTGCCCATGCCCTCCGCCTTGACCAGGGCGTAGAGCGTCGCGGCCTTGCCCGGCGCCAGGCGCACGCAGCCATGGGAGGCCGGGGTGCCGAGGCGGCTCGTCTGGCCGCTGCCGTGGATGGCGTGGCCGCGGCCGGTGAAGAAGATCGCGTGCGGCATCGGCGCGTCGTCCCACTCGCGCGAGCGGTAATCGGCCACCATGCGCGAGGGCGAGAAGGCGCCCCGCGGCGTGCTGTAGCCGGCCATGCCGGTGGAGACCGGCCAGTCGTAGAGCGTCTGCCCGTCTCGGGTCACGGTCATCCGCTGGGTGGTCTTGTCGACCCGGATCAGGATTCCGGCCCGCGCCTCGTTGGCCCCGGCCACGCAGAGGGTGACGAGGAGGATTGCCGCGGCGCGCATCGTGGAGAATCCTTGTTCCGGCAGGAGAAGCCATGGCGTGATGCCACGCTTTGCTGCCGGAATGACGTGCGCGCCGGGCGCGAGTTCCCGGTTTTTACTGCACAGAAACCTTTATGTGCCGGCGACCTCCGGTTCCCAGCCGATCGCCCGGCGCAAGAAAGCGGCGCCGAGGGCCGCGAAGGCGGCGGTCTCGGCGCTGGTCTTGCCGTGGGAATGGCCGCCGGCCTCGGGTTCGTAGAAGCGGGCGGGGTATCCCAAGGCCTGGAGCTTCGCCGCCATCTTGCGGGCATGGCCCGGATGCACCCGGTCGTCGCGCCGGGTGGTGGCGATCAGGATCGGCGGGTAGGGCTTGCCGGCCTCGGCCCCGTGATAGGCCGAGATCCTTTGCAGGAAGGCCCAGTCCGCCGGGTCGTCCGGGTCGCCGTATTCGGCGATCCAACTCGCGCCGGCGAGAAGCTTGGTGTAGCGGCGCATGTCGATCAGCGGCACGGTGCAGAACAGCGCCCCGAAGCGCTCGGGGTAGCGCGTCAGCATGTTGGCGATGAGGAGCCCGCCGTTCGAGCCGCCCTCGGCGGCGATGCGGCCGGGCCGGGTCACGCCCCGGCGCACCAGGTCGGCGGCCACCGCCGCGAAATCGTCGTGGGTGAGCGCCTTGCCCTCGCGCCGCCCGGCCTCGTGCCAGCGGGTGCCGAACTCGCCGCCGCCGCGGATATTGGCCACCACCCGGGTCCCGCCCTTGGCGAGCCAGAGCCGGCCGAGCACCGCCGAGTAGCCGGCGAGGTTCGTCACCTGGAAGCCGCCATAGCCCGAGAGGTGCACCGGCGCCTCGCCGGTCTCCCCCGCCGGGCCGGCCTGGACGTAGGGGATGCGCTCGCCGTCGCTCGACACCGCCTCGTGGCGGGTCACCACCATGCCGTCGGCCTCGAACAGGGCCGGGGCCTGCTTGAGGAGACTGGGCGCGGCGAGATCGGGCCGGGTAGTCAGGAGGGTCGAGGGCGTGACGGGGTCGTTGGCGGCCACCATCAGGTCGCCGTTCGATTCCTCCTCCTCGCCGTCCATCGACCAGACGCTGACGACGCCGAGCTCCGGCAGGCCGGCGACCCGGCTCTCGGCCCAGCCGCTCGCCGAAGGAGTGAAGACCGGAAACACCGCCTTCAGGTCGTCGAGGATCGAGAGCACCAGGTGCCCGCCGGTCCAGAAGAAGCCCTGCAGCGCCCGGCGCGGGCCGGGGGTGAACAGAACCTGGAACCCTCTGTCCCCAGCGAGGAACGCGTCCAGCCCGATGCCGAGCACGCTGTCGGCCGGGTGCGTCGTGCCGCCGACCTCCCACGGCGTGCGGGTCCGGATGGCGAGAAAGCCCCGGTGCCAATGGGCATCGGCATCGGTCGGGATGTCGAGGCGGGTCTTCGGGCCGGTGCGGTCGCCGAGATGGACGTGGCCGTCGAAGAAGCCGGTCCGCTCGGCGAAGACCAGGCGCTCCGGTTTCGCCTCCCGGTCGGGATAGCCGTAGGCGACCATGCTGGTGGGGCCGGCGGAGAAGATCACCGGGGCGTCGAGCGGATCGGTGCCGCGCCGCCACAGCCGCACGGTGCGGGCATAGCCCGACGGCGTCGCATGCTCGGGGCCGCCCAGCGGAGAGGCGAGCAGCAGCGTGTCGGGATCGAGCCAGACCGGGATGCTCTTGGCTTCCGGCAGCGTGAAGCCGTCCGCGACGAAGCGGCGGGTCGTCAGATCGAACTCGCGCACCAGGGTCGCGTCGCCGCCGCCGCGGGAGAGCTGGATCAGCGCCCGCGTGTGGTCGGGCGGCAGGCTCGCGGCGCCGCTCCACACCCAGTCCTCACCCTCGTCGCGGGCGAGCGCGTCGAGGTCGAGGAGCACGTCCCATTCCGGCTCAGGCGTGCGGTACCCGGCTTCCGTCGTGCGCCGCCACAGGCCGCGGGGATGCCCGGCATCCTGCCACAGGTTGTAGAGGAGGCCGCCGCGCCGGGTGACGCCCGGGATCTTGTCCGGCCGGTCGAGGGCGGCCTTCAGCCCGTCGCGGTCGGCGGCATAGCGGCCGTCGGCATAGGCCGCCAGCGTGTCGGCGTTCTGCGCCTCGACCCAGGCGAGCGCCCGCTCCCCGTCGATCTCCTCGAGCCAGAGATGCGGATCGTCGTCGGGCGCCTGGAGGGTCGGGCGGGGATCGGGGGGCAGCGAGTTGGAGGGCAGAGACATGCCGGGCTCGTCGGTTGTTCGGTTGCGCGAGGATGTAGCCTGGCCGGGGGGCAGGTCCAGGGCGGGCCCGGACGGGAACACCGTGCCCGGACACGCCGCTCCGTCATACGGTTGCAACAGCCCGCCTGTTTGAGGGGAGGACAGGGCGCGGGTCGGCACCGGCCCGGGAGGATCCGCATGACCGGTACCGGCATCGCCGCCATCATCTGCCTCGCCCTCACGGTGATCAACCTCGCGAGCCTCGCCATCGCCCTGCGCCGTCTCGGCCGGCGGGACTCGAGCCAGCGGGATCCGGCCCCGTCCGGGCTCGCGGAGGTCCCGGTCACGGTGGTGCGGCCGGTCTGCGGCCTGGAGACCTACAGCGAGGAGACGCTGGCCTCGGGCTTTCGCCTCGCCTATCCGCACTACGAGCTGATCTTCTGCGTCGCCCGCGCCACCGACCCGATCGTGCCGCTGGTCGAGCGCCTGATCGCGATGCATCCGGGCGTTCCGGCACGGCTGATCGTCGGCGACGAGCGGGTGAGCGACAACCCGAAGCTCAACAACTGCATCCGCGGCTGGGAGGCGGCCCGCCACGACTGGATCATCCTGGCCGATTCGAACGTGCTGATGCCGGAGGACTACATCCAGCGCCTGCGCGCCGCCTGGCGGCCGAAGACCGGCCTCGTCTGCTCGACCCCGGTCGGCACCCGGCCCGGCAGCTTCTGGGCCGAGGTCGAGTGCGCCTTCCTCAACACCCTCCAGGCGCGCTGGCAATATGTCGGCGAGGCCCTCGGCCTCGGCTTCGCGCAAGGCAAGAGCATGCTCTGGTACCGCCCGCTCCTGGAGGCGCAGGGCGGCATCCGGGCGCTCGGCGCCGAGATCGCCGAGGATGCCGCGGCGACCAAGCTGGTGCGGGCGATGGGCCGGCAGGTCCACCTCGTCGCCTCGCCCTTCCCTCAGCCCCTCGGACCGCGCCGCGCCGCCGAGGTGTGGTCGCGCCAGCTGCGCTGGGCGCGCCTGCGCCGCGTCACCTTCCCGCTGTTCTTCGCCCCCGAGATCGGCACCGGCGCGGTGATCCCGATGCTCGCCGCCTATCCGGCGGCCGGCGGGGACCTCGCGGGCCTGGCGGCGATGCTTGGCACCGCCATCGTGTGGTACGGCGCCGAGTGGCGGCTCGCCGCCCGCAACGGCTGGCCGCGCTCCTGGCGCTGGCCGCTGGCGTGCCTCGCCCGCGACCTGCTGCTCATCCCGATCTGGCTCGCCGCCTGGGTCGCCCGCGACATCGTCTGGCGCGGCAACGCCATGGACATCCGCACCAAACCCGCCCGCCTCGGCGCCGACGCCCCGGCGGCGGTGCCCTGACCGCCTGGACGGAGGGTGCGGACGGGATCACGCTTTGCCCCCTGCCCCGACTCGGGCTTGCCCGGGTCGGGGCAGGGCGACCTTGGACGCATTGCGTTCGGGCAATCCCGGGGACGCGGAACTCGGGCAAGCCCGAATTCCCGGAAGGCGGGCGGGTTCGGCCCGCGGCTCACGCCGCCGTGGCGGCCACCACCGGCCTGGTCCGGGCGAGCGCGGCCTCGTAGGTCGCGACGTAGCGCGCCGCGACGCTCGACCAGCGGTACTCCGACAGATCCTCCGCCCCTGGCACGATCGCGCCGCTTTCCAGGCGGTCGTAGGCGCCGCGGATCGCCGCGGCGGCGCCCGGCGCATCGGCGAAATCCGTCAGGGTGATCGAGGGGTGGTGCTCTCCGAAGCACGCGAAGGCGTCGTTCGGATGGGCCACCGGAATGAGCCCGGCGCTCAGCGCCTCGATGAGCGCGAGGCCGAACCCTTCGTATTCCGAGGCCGAGACGAACAGGCTCGATTGCCCGATCAGGTCGCGGATCGCCGGCACGTCGAGGCCGAGATGCAGCGTGACCGAACCGGTGAGGCCCAGCCGGTCGATCTCGCCGGTGAGCGCCTCGGCGCTGACGTCGTAGGGCACCCCGCAGATCCGCAGGCGCCAGCCCGGGCCGAGCGTCTGCATGGTAGCGAGCAGCCGGTCCAGGCGCTTGTTGTGCGAGAAGCGGCCGAGGGTGAGGAGGGCGCGGCGGGGCTCCGGCGAGGCGGCGCCGGCGAACTTGTCGAGGTCGACCCCGTTCGGGATCACCGTGACGCCGCCCGGCGTGATCGGGCCGAACAGCCGCGCATCGCTCTCGCTGCACGCGACGACCGCCTCGTAGGCGCGCACGCTCACCCGGGTCGGGCCGGCGAACCACAGCGCCTTCAGCCGCGCATGCGCGGGGGTGTGAAAGAAGCCTCCTTGCGTCGTCACCACCATCGGCCGGCGGTGGAAGGGCTTGGCCAGCGCGAAGGCGTCGAAGAAGAAGTCGATGGCGTGGACGTGGACGATGTCGGCGTCGTCGAGATGGCGGAACACCGAGGGCGCGAGCGGGTAGCGCGAGGAGCCGACATACGGGATCCGCTCGATGTCGATGCTCTCCAGGCGCTCCCGGGCCGGCAGCCGCCGGTCGGGCTCCGAGAACAGCCGGTCGAGGGTCACCACCCGCACCCGGTGGCCGAGGCGGGCCTGCTCGCGGGCGAGGTTGGCGGCGACATCCTCGAGCCCGCCGCGGTTGGGCAGGAACTGGCGGATCACGTGCAGGATCGACAGGGGCGCGGCGGGGTTCGTCATGAGGCTCACGGCTCGCAGGAGGGCTTGGCCTTGGCGGCGGTCTGGATCGCGGCCACCACCGGGGCGGTGGCCCCGGCAGGATCGAGCCGCAGCGGATAATCCGGCGCCCACAGGTCGCCCGCGGCCCAGGCGGTCCAGCCGACCCAAGCCTGCGGGTTCGCGTTGAGGTGGGCCAGCACCGCCGCCAGGCGCTCCGGGCAGTTGCGGTTGCCCGAGGCGCCGATCTCGCCCAGGAAGGCGCGGCGCTTGTTCTGCGCCAGCCAGTCGGTCAGGCGCTCCACCGCCTTAAGAGCGTCGGCGCCGCGGGTGCATTCCGCATGGGTGCCGGAGAAGTCGGCATCGAGGTATTGATGCACCTCGTAGGCGAAGTTCTCTCCCGGATCGACCGTGCCGAGCATGATCGCGGCGTTGTTGCCGGTCGGCAGGTCGGCGGTCCAGCTATGCGCGCCGGTCCAGCCTGAGCCCGGCACCAGCACCAGCTGCTTGGCCCCCGTCTCCCGGATCGCCGCGATGGCGGCGTTGGCGGCGGTGAGCCAGCGATCGGCCGGGATGTCGTGCGGCTCGTTCATCAGCCCGAACACCACCGAGGCGTCGCCGCGGAAGTGATGTGCCAGGCGCCGCCAGACATCCGCGAAGGCCTCCGGCGTCACCATCTCGGTGCCGATCCGCGCCTTGCCGTGATAGGCGTAGTTGTGCAGGTCGATCACCGTGCGCAGGCCCGCCCGGGTCCCGGCCGCGACCGCGGCTTCGAGCCGGGCGAGCTCGTCCGGGTCGAGGGGCTGGCGCAGGGTCGGCTGCAGCCGCTCCCAGCGGATCGGCAGACGCATCGCGCTGAGACCCAAACCCGCGAACCGGCTGATCGTCGCCGCCGAGGGGTAGAGGTAGTCGAAGCCGTAGCGTCCCGGCACGGTGCCGAACTCGGCCCCGCTGATGTTGACGCCGCGCAGGCAGGCGGGCGCGGCGGCGGCGGGTGCGGGCGGGAGCGCCAGGAACAGGCAGGCGAGGGCGAGGAGGCGGCGCATGTCACTCTGCCGCCTCGGCGGCCCGAAGGGGCGCCGGCGCGGGGGTCCGGCGGGTGAAGAAGGCGGTCGCGCGGCTGTCGACGTTCCAGTTCGCCCGCACCCAGCGGGCGAGGACCAGGGTGATGACCAGCGTCCAGCACACGTTGGCGATCGCGACCCCGAGGATGCCGAACGGCACCGCGACGAGGCAGAGCAGGACCGCGTAGATCGAGAACAGCACCGCGTTCGCGACCAGGATGTAGCGCTCGCCGCCGCCGATCGTCAGCAGCGATGCCCCCGGCCCGAAGAAGGCAATGACCACCGAGGACAGGCTGAGCACCGTCAGCACGTCGGTATGGGCGACGAAATCCGGCTTGAACAGCGCCAGGGCGTAAGGAGCGCCGAGCGCCATCACCACGGCGCCGACCGACGAGATCGTGAAGCTCGCGAGCGACAGCCGCCCGATCAGGCGCTGGGCGCCCTCCCGGTCGCCGGCCTGGAAATGCGCGGCGATCATCGGCATGCTGACCGTGTCGATCGCCGCGCTCGGCAAGTTGACCAAAGTCGCGTAGCGCAGGGCCACGAAGTAGAACGCCGCCTGCTCCATGCCGAGCAGCGCCCCGACGATCACGGTCTCGAGGAAGGCCGTGACCGCCACCATCACGTTGTTGGCGGTAAACAGCAGGCTCTCGCTGCGCCAGGCCGGCGCCTTCTGCGGATGGCGAAAGCCCCCGCGCCAGGAATCCCAGCCGTGCAGGCTCGCGAGGTGGCCGATCTGGTAGAGCGTCATCGCCAGGAGCAGCCCGATCACGATCCCCATCGCGGCGGTGGCGCCGGTGAGGAGGCCGGCGAGCGCGGCGCCCCAGAGCAGCACCGAGCAGGCGCCGCGCCAGACCACCTCCCGCGGCAGCAGCGCCAGCCAGATCCGGCCGTGGACGCGAAAATAGCTCTGGAGATATTCCGACAGCGCGAACACGGCCGCGAAGGCACAGGCGAGGTGGAGCCGGTGATAGGGATCGGGCAGCGATTCCTCGGCGACGAAGACCACCGCGCTCAACCCCACCATCGCGGCGATCGCGGCGGCGAGCCAGCCGAGGTTGTAGCGCACCAGCCCGTCATTGTGCGGCGTGACGCCGTCCTGCGCGCGGTAATGCTTCAGCACCAGGTTCTGCTGGCCGAAGGCCGCGATCAGGCCGAGCCCGCTGCCGAGCGAGAACAGGAAGACGTAGACGCCGTACTCGTAGGTGGTGAGGACGTGGCTGGCGACGAGCAGCATCACGAAACCGAGGACCGCGCTGGCGATCCGGGCGACGAAGGCCGAGGCGAATTGCTGCGAGCGGGCCGATCGGCGCAGCCGCGCGACGAGTGTCAGCATCGTGTCCGTCGCCTCTTCCTGGATGCGGGGGCTTCGCACCCGCCGCTCCTTCCTCGGACTTAGCAGCGATCCCCTATCGGGACTTTAACGCGATCTCGCGCACCCGCCCCGACCACCTGGATATCGTCGCGACGCCGTAACAAGACGACAAGCTTATCCATTCGCAACGGCGCCGATACGAACTTTTCGGCATTCGTCAAACGCACCGTTAACCCTGCACTGAATTAGGACTGCATCTCGGGTGTGGGCGGCTGCATTCATCGTGGGGCGGGTGCGGACCGCCGGCAATTCTTCACCGATCGCCGCGATGGTCTTGCCTCGACACGGATCACCGCAACCCCCAATCGGAAGCGTCCCATGCCTGACCGCGCCATCGATCCGGCGCCCGAAGCTGCGAGCGTCGACCGGCTCGAACTCGAGGGCGTCAGCATCAGCGACCTCACCCGCGACGAGGTGTTTTCCCGCCTGCGCGACGCCCTCGACCGGCGGACGCAGCTCTGCCTCGGCTTCTGCAACGCAAACATGCTGCTGAAGGCGCTCGGCCTGCCTGCCTATGCCGCCGCCTTGCGCAGCTTCCTGCTCGTCAGCGACGGGCTCGGGATCGACCTGTGCTCGGGCCTGTTTCGTGGCCGCTCCTTCCGCCAGAACCTCAACGGCACCGACCTGATCCCGGCCTTCCTGGCCACCGAGACGGCGCCGCGCACCCTGTACCTGCTCGGGGCCAAGCCCGGCATCGCCGAGGCGGCGGCGCGCAACCTGGCGCTCCTCCATCCCCAGCACCGGGTCGTCGGCGTGCGGGACGGCTACTTCGCCCCCGCCGAGACCGGGGCCGTGATCGCGGCGATCAACGCCGCCTCGCCGGACATCCTGCTCGTCGCCCTCGGCAATCCGGGCCAGGAGATGTTCATCGCCGAGCACGCGCCCCGGATCGACGCGCGGGTGCTGATGGGGGTCGGCGCGCTCCTCGACTACACCGCCGGCGCCTCCGTCCGTGCGCCCGCGGCCTGGCGCCTCCTGCGGCTCGAATGGGTGTTCCGTCTCCTGCGCGAGCCGCGCCGCCTCGGGCGGCGCTACACCGTCGACATCGTGGTCTTCCTGGTCACGATCCTGCGGCTGCGGCTGGCGAGCCTGATGCGCGACCGGCCGGTCCGGGTCGCGCGGTCGTGAGTCGGGGATCGACCGGCTGGTCTGTCCGAGGAAAGGCGCGGGTTTCCCCGGACAGCCTGACGCCGCGAAAACCCTTTCGTGACGGACCACGAGGCACGATCCGTCACGGCCGGAGGCTGCACCGGCGCCCGCTCGTCTTAGACGAATCAGAAAACTTCAAGCGCTAGAACAGTCCAGGCCGGCCCTCGGGCCGAGGATTGTTCCGATCGAACGAGAAGGAACTGTGCAGATGCTGACCGACGGTGCGGGCCAAGGGCCCGCCGCGACGGAGCCGGTCCCGGTCGCGCTCGGCGACGCGTTCGGCTGGTTCAGCCCGGGGCCCGGCCGACGCGGCGTGCTGCTCTGCGGCACCTTCGGGTTCGAGCAATGGTGCGCCTACCGCTCCTGGCGCGAGCTCGCCGCGATGGTTGCCGCGACCGGCTGTCCGACCCTGCGCTTCGACTATCCGGGCCAGGGTGATTCCCGCGACCCGGCGGGCCCCGAGATCCCGGCGGCCCTCGACGCGATCCGGGCCGGCCTCGCCTTCCTGCGCGAGCGGGGCGCCGAGGAGGTCGCCGTGGTGGGCCTGCGGCTCGGCGCCACCCTGGCGGCGCTCACCGGCGCGGAGATCGACCGGCTGGTGATGCTGAGCCCGTTCCCGGGCGGCAAGGCCTACCGGCGCGAGATGGCGATGCAGGCGCGGCTCATCGACGTGATGCCCGACCGCACGCCGATGCCGCAGGAGCCCGATTCGCTGATGATCGGCAGCTTCCTTCTCGGGCCCCGGACCCTCGCCGACCTGGCCCGGCTCGACCTCGCCTCGGCGGAGCGGACCCCGGCGCCCCGGATCCTGATGCTGGGCCCGAAGGTCGACGCGCTCGCCGAGCGCTACCGGGCGCTCGGCAGCGGTGTCGAGACCGGGCCGTTCCCCGACCTGACGCAGCTCGTCTCCGATCCGCTCTTCTCCCGCACCCCCGACCAGACCTTCGCGCTGGTGCGCGACTTCGTGGCGGCGGAGCCGCCTGCCGCCGTCGCCCCGGTCGCCCCGGTCGCCTTGCCCCTCTTGCCCCCCTTGCCGCCCTGCCGTCTGGAGGACGAGGGCTGGCGCGAGGAGGTGTCGCGCTTCGGCCCCGGCCTCGTCGGCATCCTGTGCCGGCCGGCCGCAAGCTGGAGCGGCGACACCGTGCTGGTGATCAATTCCGGGCGCAACCCGCGGGCCGGGCACGGGCGGCAGACGACGCGGCTCGCCCGGCGCCTGGCGGCCTCCGGCATCGCCTCGTTCCGCTTCGACCTGCGCGGCATCGGCGACAGCCCGGACCGGCCGGACGGCTCGCTGCCGCTCTATGCCGCCGACTCGGTCGCCGACGTGACGGCGGCCATCGATCACCTGGCGGCCACCGGCCACACCCCCGGCGTGGTCCTGGGCAATTGCAGCGGCGCCTACCAGGCGTTCCAGGCCCTCGTCGGCGATGCCCGCCTGCGCGCGGCGGTCCTGGTCAACCTGTACTGCTTCGACCTCAAGCCCGGCACCGACGTCGAGACCATGGTGCGGGACACGTTCCGCCACAGCCAGAGCTACGGCGAGCGGGCGCGGCAGGGCCGGTTCTGGCGCCGGATCCTCACCGGCGACCTCAGCCTGATGAAGATCGCCCGCGCGCTCCTGCGCGACGGCGCCGCCCGCTTCGACCGCGCGACCGCCCGGATGCCGTGGCGGACGCTGAGCGCGGCGAGCGTCGCCGGCCGGGTGGCCCGCCTGCGCCGCCGCGGGGCCCGGATCTGCATGGTCTACAGCGCCGACGACCTCGGCATCCCGACGGTGCGGGCGCATTTCGGCGAGGCGGAGGCGCGCGTCGCCCGCCGCCTCGGCTATCCGGTCGAGATCCTCGCGGGCACCGACCACAACCTGAGCCGCCCGGCCGACCAGGATCGGGTCTTCGCCATCCTCCAACGGGTCGTGCGCGACACCCGGCCCGAAAGCCGGACCGATGCCGCCGCCGAACCGGCCCCCCCGCGACAGGCCCGGGTCCCGGGCGAGCTGTCCCTGCACATGTCGCGCAGCGGTTGAGGAATCGACGATGAGCCCCGTATCCCCCCTGTCCTCCGCCCCCCGCCCCTCGTCTCCCTCCTGGTCTGCACCAAGGGCCGCTCGGCGCAGCTCGAACGGCTGTTCGAGTCCCTGCTGGCCCAGACCTGCCCCGATTTCGAGGTGGTGCTGGTCGACCAGAACGAGCCCGGCACCCTGGAGCCGATCGTAGGCCGCTACCGCGACCGGCTCGGCATCGACCATGCCCGCTCGGCGCCGGGCCTGTCACGGGCCCGCAACGTCGGGCTCGCGCGCTGCCGCGGCGACCTGGTCGCCTTTCCGGACGACGATTGCTGGTATCCGCCCGGGCTCGTCGCCGAGGTGGTGCGGCTCTTCGCCGAGCATCCGGAGGCCGATGCCGTGACCGGCCGCACCCTCGACGCCACCGGGCGCGAATCGCTGGGCGCGTTCCTGGCCGCCGACCAGGCGGTCGACCGGCGCAACGTATGGTTCTCCGGCAATTCCAACGGCCTGTTCGTGCGCCGCGCCGCCGCCCGCGCGGTCGGCGGCTTCGACGAGACCCTGGGCGTCGGCGCCCCGACCCCGTTCCGCTCCGGCGAGGAGACCGACTTCCTGTTGCGCCTGCTGGCGCAGGGGCGCAGAGTGGTGTTCCGCCACGGCCTCGTCGTCCACCACGACCAGGTGGCTGAGGCCGGCCGCCACACCCGCGCCGCCGACTATGCCCGCGGCTTCGGCCGGGTGCTGCGGCTGCACCGCTACGGCCTCCTCTATCTCGCCTTCCGCCTCGCCCGCTTCACCGCGAGCGGCACCCGCGCGCTGCTGCGCCGGGATACCGGCACCGCCCGCGACAAGGCCTTGTGGGCGATCGGGACGGTAGCGGGCTACTGCGCCGTGCGGCGGGGAGAGGGAGACACGGTCGCGGGAGAGCAGCGCGCCTTCGGTCGCTGAGGGTTGCGCGCCCGGCCGCAATCCTGTCCGACAGAGCGGGTTTTTCGCGAGACGGGGATGCGGCCGAGATGAGAGCGATGGTCGTCGAGCTTTTCGACCGGGTGCCGGAGATCCGCGACGTGCCGGACCCGGTGCCGGCGCCCGACGGCGTGGTGATCGACGTCAAGGCCACGGGGCTGTGCCGCAGCGACTGGCACGGCTGGAAGGGGCACGATCCCGATATCCGCCTGCCCCACGTGCCGGGGCACGAATTCGCCGGCGTGGTGGCGGCGACGGGGTCGGCGGTGCGCCGGTTCCGGGTCGGCGACCGGGTCACGGTGCCGTTCATCGCGGCCTGCGGCCATTGCCGGGAATGCCATGCCGGCCACCAGCAGGTCTGCGAGGCGCAGTTCCAGCCCGGCTTCACCCATTGGGGCTCGTTCGCCGAGTTCGTGGCGATCGACCGGGCCGACCACAACCTCGTGCGCCTGCCCGACGACATGACCTTCGCCACGGCGGCGAGCCTCGGCTGCCGCTTCGCGACCTCGTTCCGGGCGGTCGTCGACCAGGGCCGCGTGCGCGGCGGCGAGTGGGTCGCCGTCCACGGCGCCGGCGGGGTCGGCCTCTCGGCGATCATGATCGCGTCCGCCCTCGGCGCCCGGGTCGTCGCGGTGGACATCGCCGAGTCCAAGCTCGCGCTCGCCCGGGCGATGGGGGCCGATGCCACGATCGACAGCCGCGCCGTGCCGGACGTGGTCGAGGCGGTCCGGGAGATCACCGGTGGAGGCGCCCACGTGTCGATCGACGCGCTCGGCCACCCCGAGACCTGCTTCAACTCCATCGCCAACCTGCGGCGGCGCGGCCGCCACGTGCAGGTCGGCCTGATGCTCGCCGACCATGCCCGGGCGTCGATTCCGATGGCGCAGGTCATCGCGCACGAGCTCGAGATCTACGGCAGCCACGGCATGCAGGCCTGGCGCTACGACGCCATGCTGGAGATGATCCGGGCCGGCCGGCTCACGCCGGAGCGGCTCCTGGGCGAGACGCTCTCGCTCGCGCAAGCCGTTCCGGCACTCGTCGCGATGGGGGACACGGCGCCCGACGGCATCGCGATCATCGATCCGCGGGCCTGAGCGGGCCTCCCGCTTGCGGCGCCGGAGCGGGCTGGATGCCGGCCCGGCGCGGCACCCGCTCAACCGGCGGAGGCGACAGCGGGGGTCTTGCCCTCGCCCCGCAGCAGGAAGTCCGGGATCGCCTCGCCGAACACCGCGTCGGCCGCCGCCCGGTCGTCCGCCGCCACGGCCGCCGCCAGCCGGTCGAGCCAGGCCTGCAACTGGGCACGGTCGGCGAAGACGGGTTTGGCCGCCATCACCCCGTCGATGCCGGCGAGGTTCACCATCGGCTCGTCGCGGGCGAACAGGATCTCGTTCAGGCGCTCGCCCGGGCGGGCGCCGGTGACCAGCACGTCGATGTCCTCGCCGGGCTCGAAGCCGGCGAGCCGGATCATCCGCTCGGCGAGGTCGCGGATCCGCACCGGCTGGCCCATCTTGAGCACGTAGACGGCGGCGCGCTGGTCGCCGGCCTTCGGGTCGCGGGCCTCGCGGTCGGCGTGCGACGCGGCGGTGAGGACGAGGTCGGCGGCCTCGCGCACCGTCATGAAGTAGCGCACCATGTCCGGGTGCGTCAGCGTGACGGGGCCGCCGCGGGCGATCTGCGCCTTGAACACCGGCACCACCGAGCCGACGGAACCCAGCACGTTGCCGAAGCGCACCGCCACCAGGCGGGTCTCGCCGGGTGTGCGGCCGGCATCGAGGGCCTGGGCGTACATCTCGGCGAAGCGCTTGGTGACGCCGAGCTGCGAGACCGGCTCGATCGCCTTGTCGGTCGAGATCATGACGAGCGCCTTGGCGCCGGCGGCCAGCGTCGCGTCGGCGACGTTGACCGAGCCGAAGACGTTGGTCTTGATGCCCTCGCTCCAGTCGCGCTCGAGGTAGGGCACCTGCTTCAAGGCGGCGGCGTGGAAGACGTAGTCGGGCCGGAACTCCTTCAGCACCCGAAACAGCCGGTCGCGGTCGCGGATGTCGGCGATGACGCCGCTCACCCCCTCCTGGCCGGAGAGGCCGGGGCGGCTCAGGACCCCGTGCAGGGCGGGCTCGGAACTCTCCAGCACCAGGACGGCGCTCGCCCCGAAGGCGACGGCGCGGGCGCAGATCTCCGAGCCGATCGAGCCGCCGCCACCGGTGACGACGATCCGCTGCCCGGTCAGGAAGTGCTCCAGCCGCGGCCGGTCGATGGCGACGGTCGGGCGGAGCAGCAGGTCCTCGATCTCGATCGGGGCGAGTTCCGCCCCGCGGCCGGCATCGCCGAGGCTCGTGACCCGCGCGAGCGGCAGGCCGAGGCGGCGCGCCCGCGCGATCAGCGCCTCGGGCTCGGCCTCGGGGGCGAGGGCGCTCGGGGTCGCGACGAGGCGGCGGATCGGCACGCCGCGGGCGGCCATGGCGGCCACCACCGCGTCGAGGTCGGAGACGGATCCCAGCACCGGCACGCCGCGCATGGTCTGGCCCTGCTCCTCGGCCCGGGGCGAGAGGATGCCCTTCGGGTCGAGCTTGCGCACGGCGCCCGACTCGATGGCGCGCAGCACCACCTCGATGTCGTGGCCGCGCCCGATCAGCAGGGTCGGGGTGCTGGCGGCCCGCGCCGCACTCTGGCGCGAGCGGCTGTATTTCAGGTAGCGGAACGCCAGCCGCGGCCCGCCGAGCAAAAAAATCTGCAGGACGAAATAGAGCCCGATGGCGATCTTGCCGAAGAAGTAGATGCCGAACAGGGCCGGCGAGACCAGCACGTAATCGAGCACCAGGAGCAGCAGGGTCAGCACCGCCACGGCCCGCACGATGTTGGCGAGGTCCGGCAGCGAGGCGAAGCGCCACTTGGTCCGATAGAGCCCGAAGGCACGATAGACCAGGCCGGCGCAGGCCACGAAGGGCGGCAGCAGCACCGGCAAATGGGCGAGCCGCTCGGCTAGGAGCGGGCCGTCGAAGCGGATCGCGAAGGTGAGGAGCACGGCGAGGGCCGTCGCCACGAGGTCGTGGACGATGATCGTCGCGGTCTTGAGGATCTGTCTGCGCATCGGGAGCCGGGCGCGGTATCGGCCGGGGCTTCCGCGGTGTCAACGCGGGGTGGTGGCGCCGGTGCCCCGCGCAGGGAGACTTGCCAAACGCCGCCGCTCCGCCATCGGACATGCGGCCAGGGAGCGTCGCGGATGCACGGTCCGTGCAAGGGAGCCCCCGCATCCCATGCCCGGCCCTGCCTTCTTCCAGCTCCAGGCCGCCCCCGCCGATTGGAACGGTGTCGTCCCCGAAGCCGCGGCGCGCCGCTCACGATCGTCCGACGCGCCCCGGCCAGCCGGCCTTCTGTCGCCGCATGCGCCCGCTCGAGGCCGCCTGCGGCACGACGAATGATCTTACGAGGCCCGGGACGGGCTCGACACGGTGCTGGAGCCCGGCCGCGGGTTCCTGGTGGCGGATCACCCCGGGGCGATGCCGGCGAGTGCCGGACAGCCGGAGCCCCTCGCCGCGCGCGGGTCTCGCCTGAGGCACGGCGCCGCCCCGCTTCCGGGCCCGACCGTCCTACATGACGGCGATGTCTCACGAATCGTCCCCTCCCGTCATGACCCGCGCGGCCGGCCTCGCGGCGCTGGCCGCCTTCCTCGCCGGCCCCGGCGCCGATTACGCCGCCGCCCGCAACACCGATCGCGGCCGGGGCGCGGCGCCGACGACCTCGGCCCTGTCGCCCTACCTGCGCCGCCGGCTCCTGACCGAGGAGGAGGTCGTCCGGGCAAGCCTGCGCGCCTTCGGTGGGCGCGGGGCGGAAAAATTCATCAGCGAGGTCTTCTGGCGCACCTATTTCAAGGGCCATCTCGAGACCCATCCGGAGGCCTGGACGCGCTACCTCGCCGGGTGCGACGCCGGGCGCGACCGTCTCGCCACCGAGCCCGGCCTGCGCCGGACCCACGAACGGGCGATCGCCGGACGGACCGGGATCGACGGGTTCGACGACTGGGCCGTGCAGCTCGTGGAGGAAGGCTGGCTGCACAACCACGCCCGGATGTGGTTCGCCTCGATCTGGATCTTCACCCTGCGCCTGCCCTGGGAACTCGGCGCCGACTTCTTCCTCCGCCACCTCCTCGACGGCGATCCGGCGAGCAACACCCTGTCCTGGCGCTGGGTCGCGGGCCTGCACACGCGGGGCAAGCCCTACCTCGCGCGGCGCGACAACATCCGGGAGTTCACCGACGGCCGACACGATCCCGCCGGCCTCGACGAGCGGGCGGCCGCCCTGGAGGAGGAGACACCGCCGCGCGAGGTTCCGCCGGCGCCGGCCGATGCGCCGCCGGACGGTCCGGTCGCCCTGCTCCTGCATCTCGACGACCTGCACCCGGAGAGCCTGTCCCTCGGCGGCGCCCGGGTGGTGCGGGTCGGCGGCCTGACCGCTTCGGTCGAGGGCGTGGCCGACCGGGTCCGCGCGGCGGACGAGGCGGCGATCGGGGATGCGCTCGCCCGGGCGGGCGCGCATTTCGGCTGCCCGGTCGAGCCGGTGCGGGAGGGGTGGGCCGGCGACCTGCCGGTGGTGACCCCGTTCGCTCCCATCGGCCCTTCCGCCGAGGCGCTGCCGGCGGGCTGCCGCCGGATCCGGCGGGACTGGGACGAGCGGTGCTGGCCGCTGTCGAACCGGGGCTATTCGCGGCTGCGGGGGGCGATTCCGAAGCTGACGGGAGCGTGAGCGAGGGGAAGCGCGCCGTCGCAATCTGCCGGTTGTCGCTTCCGGAGGATGCAATCAGATCGGGTCGGCTCTCGGGATCGAGTCGCGTCCGCGACGCGGCACGGCGAGACCCGGGCTCCTACCCCGCCGCCAGCAAGCAAATCCGCCGCGTCACCCGCCACGAGGCCGCGAAGGCCGGGACCGGCAGGAACTCGAACCGCGAGTGGAAATTGTGGGTGCCGGTGAAGTAGTTCGGCGTCGGCAGCCCGCGGGCCGAGAGGGCCGCGCCATCGGTGCCGCCGCGCATCGGGATCTGGCGCGGGGCGATTCCCTCGGCCTCGAGCGCCGCGAACAGGAGATCGACCGATCGGCGATCGTCGCCGAGGCTGTCGTGGATGTTGCCGTAGGTGTCGGTGATCCGGCACGCGACCCGGCCGGTCGGATAGAGGGCGGCGATCTCCTCGGTCACCGCGTGCAGGCGCGCCTTGCGGGCGGCGAAGCTCTCGCGATCGAAGTCGCGGATCATCGCCTGGAGGCGCGCCTCGCCGGAATGGGCCTGGAGGCCGTTGAACCAGATGTAGCCCTCGCGGCCCTCGGTGTTCTCCGGCGTCTCGGCCCGGTCGAACCGCGCGATGAAGTCGTGCGCCATCAGGAGCGGGTTCACCATCACGCCCTTGGCCGACATCGGATGCGCGGCGACGCCGGTGAACACGATCTCGGCGCCGGCGGCGTTGAAGGTCTCGATCACCACCTCGCCGAGGCCGCAGGCATCGATCGTGTAGGCGAAATCGACGGGCAGGCGGGCGAGGTCGAGGGCCTTGGCGCCGCGCAGCCCGATCTCCTCGTCGGGCACGAAGGCGACGAAGATGTCGCCATGCGGGTCCTGCGGCGTCAGGGTGGCGAGCAGCGTCATCAGGATCGCGATCGCCGCCTTGTTGTCGGCCCCGAGCACGCTGGTGCCGTCGCCGACGATCACGTCCTCGCCCTGGTAGGGGGCGATCTCCGGATGCTCGGCGACGCGCAGCCAGACGTCCCGGTCGCGGTTAAGGCAGAGGTCGGCGCCCTCGAAGCGCAGCACCTGCGGGCGGATCTCGGGCGAGAGCCCGACATCGACGGTGTCGAGATGGGCGACGAAGCCGATCGGCGGGGCGCCGGGCCGGGTGCCGGGTTTGCGCGCCGTCAGGATCGCATGCTCGTCGAGCACCACGTCGGTCAGTCCGAGATCGCGCAGCTCACCGGCGAGCAACTCGGCCAGGGTGCGCTGGCCCGGGGTGCTCGGCAGGGTGGTGGCGCCGGCGTCGCTCTGGCTCGCCACCGCGAGGTAGCGAAAGAAGCGCTCGACCAGCTGGGCCCGCAGGGCCGTCTCGTCCGCCATGGCGTGTCGTTCCCTCGGATCCTGCAACGTCATCGATTACACATGTCTCACCCGCGACCTCATCCTGAGGTGCTGGGCGATCGAAGATCGCACAGCCTCGAAGGAGGGCTCCAGGGATCGCCGAGACTTCTGGAGCCCTCCTTCGAGGTCAGTCCATCGATGATGGACCGACACCTCAGGATGAGGTCGTGGGTGGGATGGACAAGATACCCGCAACACCGTCAGGTGAGCGCCACCGCGAATCCGCGCTGTACCCCAGGCCGCGCCATCAGCGCCTCGTACCAGCGCCGCACGTTCGGGTAGTCCGCCAAGTCGACCCGGTGCCGGGCATGGCGCCAGGCCCAACCGAGAATCGCGAAATCGGCGATCGAGAGGGCGCCGGCGACGAACTCGCCCTCCCCCAGCCGCCTGTCGAGCACGCCGTAGAGCCGGCGCGTTTCCTTCTGGTAGCGCTCGAGCCCGTAGGCGCGATCCTTTTCGTCGACGCCGAGGAAGTGGTGGACCTGGCCCGGCATCGGCCCGAAGCCGCCCATCTGCCACATCAGCCATTCCATGACCTGGACCCGGCCGCGCCCGGAAGCGGGCAGGAACAGCCCCGTCTTCTCGGCGAGGTAGACCAGGATCGCGCCCGATTCGAACACCGAGATCGGCGCCCCGTCCGGGCCTTCCGAATCGACGATCGCCGGGATGCGGTTGTTCGGGCTGATGGCGAGGAAATCCGGCGCGAATTGCCGGCCCTTGGTGATGTCGACCGGCTCGACCCGGTAGGTCAGGCCCATCTCCTCCAGGGCGACGCTGATCTTGCGGCCGTTCGGCGTGTCCCAGGCGTAGAGCTGGATCATGCTGCGCTCCCTCCGGCGGGCTTTCCCGGCAAATCCTAACACCCGGTTACCAGGGCGCGGGGCCCGGCGACAAGCGCTGCCACGACCAGGGCGGCGATCCGGATTCGACGTTAACCGCGATTGAAGAGGATCGGGGACGACCTCCGAAAACCCTGTTGCGTCCACGATTTGGAAGGAAGGCGGGGCCTAGCGTCGGGCCATGAGACGGATTCGGGACGGCAGGGCGGCAGGGAACGGCACGGCGCGGCGGGCGCCGTCCCTCAGCAGACTTGCGTTGGCAGGCCAACGCTTCGTCCGCTTAGGTTGTTGTTTTATCGCAGATTTTTGTCGCAAAACCGGCAGCCACTTTTGCGAAATCTGCTTAGGCCCGACACGGACGTGACGATGAGCCATCGGCGCAACGACCAGATCGACATGGTGGTGCCCTTCGTCCATTTCCGCGACCAGCGGGAGACGATGGAGCGGCCGTTCTTCTCGATCGCCAAGCAGAAGCGCCTGAAGGAGATCGACTATACGAGCCCCGACGGCTCGGTCTGGGTGCGGGTGCTGCCGAACCAGGCCTACGGCATGGCGACGATCTGGGATGCCGACATCCTGATCTGGGCCGCCTCGACGATCTGCGAGATGAAGAAGCGCGGCCGCAACGACATCCCGCGCAAGCTCAACTTCATGCCCTACGACCTGCTGAAGGGAATCGGCCGCGAGACCGGCGGGCGGCAATACAAGCTCCTGCGCGACGCGCTGTTTCGCCTGCAATCGACCTCGGTGCGCACCAACATCCGGGCCGAGAAGGCCAAGCGCAAGGAACGCCAGTTCAGCTGGATCGACGCCTTCGACGACACGATCGACGAGGAGACCAATGCCAGCCGGGGCATGTCGATCACCCTGTCGGACTGGTTCTACGAGGGCGTGCTGATGGATGGCGGGGTGCTCGCCATCGACCCGGCCTATTTCGGCATCACCGGCGGGCGCGAGCGCTGGCTCTACCGCATCGCCCGCAAGCATGCCGGGGGGGCGGGCGACAGCGGTTTTGCCATCAGCCTGCCGACCCTGTTCGACAAGTCGGGCGCGGAAGGCACCTATCGCCGGTTCAAGTTCGAGATCGCCAAGATCGCCAAGGCGGACGAGCTGCCGGGCTTCGTCCTGCGGATCGAGGACAAGGAGCGCGGCGAGCCGCACCTGCGGATGATCCGCCGCGACCTCGTCACCGACGAGGGAGTGGTCGTCGCCGCGCCCAAGCCCAAGCGGACCCGCAAGCCGAAGGCGTCGGCCGAGCTGCCGCTCTTCCGCCACCTGTCGGACGAGACGATCGCGCTCTGCCGCAAGGCCCATCCGGGCTGGGACGTGTACGGGCTGAAGACCGAGTTCGACCACTGGCTCGAAGGCGACGCGACCCGCGAGCCGAAGAACTACGAGAGCGCCTTCCTGGGGTTTGCCGAGCGCTTCGTGCGCGACGCACACTGATCCACAGGCCCGCCCGTTCCCGATGTACGAGGGGAGCGGCGGCCGAGAACGACGGCTCCGAGGGGAAATCCCCGGAATCCCTGTGAACGAGTCGGGTGGACTCGGCACTTCGGGAACGCCCGGGGGTCGGGTCGGCACTTCGGGAACGCGCACCGTGCGATCGGGAACGCCGGCACGGTACTTCGGGGACAGGACGGCCGGTACAACGGGGACGAATCCCCGGTACAACGGGAACGGTCCACCCGCGTTAAACATTTGGGCGAGTTTCAGGAATCGCCGCCCCCGACGCGCCTAAATCGATAAAGATTCCTGTAACACTCTAAGCGGTGCATTCTGGGGAAAAGCCGGACGGCGAGTCGAAGCCCGAGTCGTGGCCGGCAATCGCGAGTCGAGGCGCGATCCACACGGCACCCACAGGAGTCCACGGGACTCGCCGGAACGAATCGATCCACTACGGCATCTATCGAACCGAGGCCGCCAGGCTGGACTCGACTCGAGAAAGCTTTCCTGTGGGACTCTCCGGGATGGAGGATCACGATCTCGACTCGCCGGACCGCGGCATCGTACGAGCGGATTCAAGGCGGCTGTGTGGATGGATGGCTTTGCGCGAGGGCGAAAAAACGGGGGGTTCGCACCATGGCGAACCGTTCGTGAAGTACGCCCGGGCGGCAAGAAGCGGGATGGAAATGCGATCCGCGACGCCGGCGAGGCGCGGGAGGGTGCCGATCGCGATCACGGAAAGCCGGCGGCGGGGAGTTCCCGGTGATGCGGAGCGGGTGCGGCGACGCGAGGACGTACATCGGGGACAGCGGGGAGAAGCGCCTGATGCGGGACCGGGTTCTGCACGGTTTACCCGCAATCCCGAACGCTGCCCCGGTGGATAGGGCAGGCACGGGAGGGCGGTCCTGAAGATCAAGGGTCGCCAATCGAGGACGAAGCGGTTTTGCCGTCTCCGAGGCCCCTCGCGGATGTCGTAGCGGGGAAAGGCGAAGTTCCCGAAATACGTCGCGCGGTCTCGGACCAGTTCCGCGTACGGTTCCAGGCCTTTCGCACCCTCGACCTCATCCTGAGAGCCTGTTTGAGCAGGATTTCTACCAAATATTTGAGGCAGACGGGACCATCCTACCCGCTAACCTCATCCTGAGGTGCGAACGAAGTGAGCCTCGAAGGAGGGCTCCAGGGATCGCAGAGGCTTCTGGAGCCCTCCTTCGAGGTCAGTCGATCTTCGATCGACTAACACCTCAGGATGAGGTCGAGGGTGGGAAGACCCCATGCCGGCAGCTTTCCCGCGGTTGTCGTATTCTGTGGGTCAAGACAGTCGGCGTTCCGCTTCATCCTGCATCGTCAGCGGTTATGGATCCCGGGTTCCGCTTTCGCGGCCCCGGGATGACGTCGAGGGTTTGAATGCGCTCAGGTCGCTCGGACAGGACCGTGGAAACGCCTTACCCCAGCGACGGCAGATCCAGACCATGCTCCCGGGCGCAGGCCGCCGCGTCCTCGTAGCCGGCATCCGCATGGCGCATCACGCCGGTGGCGGGGTCGTTCCACAAGACCCGCTCCAGGCGCCGGTCCGCGGCCTCGCTGCCGTCGCAGACGATCACCATGCCGGCATGCTGCGAGAAGCCCATGCCGACCCCGCCGCCGTGATGCAGCGAGACCCAGGTCGCGCCGGACGCGGTGTTGAGGAGGGCATTCAGGAGCGGCCAGTCGGAGACCGCGTCCGACCCGTCGCGCATCGCCTCCGTCTCGCGGTTCGGCGAGGCGACCGAGCCGGAATCGAGGTGGTCGCGGCCGATGACGATCGGCGCCTTCAATTCGCCCTTGCGCACCATCTCGTTGAAGGCCAGCCCGAGGCGGTGACGGTCGCCCAAGCCCACCCAGCAGATCCGCGCCGGCAGGCCCTGGAACCGGATTTTTTCCCGCGCCATGTCGAGCCAGCGGTGGAGATGGTGGTTGTCGGGCAGAAGCTCCTTCACCTTGGCATCGGTGCGGTAGATGTCCTCCGGGTCGCCGGACAGGGCGCACCAGCGGAACGGCCCGACGCCGCGGCAGAAGAGCGGGCGAATGTAGGCCGGCACGAAGCCCGGGAAGGCGAAGGCGTCCTCGACGCCCTCCTCCAGCGCCATCTGGCGGATGTTGTTGCCGTAATCGACCACCGGCACCCCGGCGCGGTGGAAATCGAGCATCGCCCGGACATGCACCGCCATCGAACGCTTCGCCGCCGCCGCCACCGCGGCCGGATCGGTCTCGCGCTTCGCTTCCCACTCGGCGACGGTCCAGCCCGCCGGTAGGTAGCCGTTGACCGGATCGTGGGCCGAGGTCTGGTCGGTGACGCAATCGGGGCGCACGCCGCGGGCATAGAGCTCGCCGAAGATGTCGGCGGCGTTGCCGAGCAGCGCGACAGAGCGCGGGGTCTTGGTGCGGCGGGATTCCTCGATCAGCTCCAGGGCGTGGTCGAGGTCGCGGGCCTGGACGTCGACGTAAGCAGTGCGCAGGCGGAACTCGATGCGCGAGGCCTGCGCCTCGACCGCGAGGCAGGAGGCCCCCGCCATGGTGGCGGCGAGCGTCTGCGCGCCGCCCATGCCGCCGAGACCGGCGGTGAGAATCCAGCGGCCTGACAGGTCGCCGGCATAATGCTGGCGGCCCATCTCGACGAAGGTCTCGTAGGTGCCCTGAACGATGCCCTGGCTGCCGATATAGATCCAGGACCCGGCCGTCATCTGGCCGTACATCATCAGGCCCTTGCGATCGAGCTCGTGAAAATGCTCCCAGGTCGCCCAGTGCGGCACCAGGTTCGAGTTGGCGATCAGCACCCGGGGGGCATCCGCATGGGTGCGGAACACCCCGACCGGCTTGCCGGACTGGACCAGCAGGGTCTGGTCGTCGTCGAGGTCGCGCAGGGCCGCCACGATGCGGTCGAAGCTCGCCCAGTCCCGCGCCGCCCGGCCAATGCCGCCATAGACCACCAGTTCGCCCGGCCGCTCGGCGACGTCGGGATCGAGGTTGTTCATCAGCATCCGCAGCGGCGCCTCGGTCAGCCAGCTCTTGGCGGTGAGGGCCGTGCCGTGGGGGGCGCGGACGATGCGGGCGTTGTCGATGCGGGTCATGGGGGGCTCCGGGTAGGAGGGTGGCATTCGATCGTCGTGCAACTCATCCCACCCACACCCTCATCCTGAGGTGCTGGGCGATCGAAGATCGCACAGCCTCGAAGGAGGGCTCCAGTGATCTCGGAGACTTCTGGAGCCCTCCTTCGAGGTCAGTCGATCGAAGATCGACTGACACCTCAGGATGAGGTCGCGAACAGGAGAAAACAGTCTCGTGGTCAGCGCGCTCCGCAGATGCGGGCATGAAGCGGGTTGAACCCCATGCGGTAGACGAGCTCGGCCGGCCGCTCGACCGACCACACGGCGAGGTCGGCGCGCTTGCCGGCTTCGAGCGTGCCGACCTCGGACAGGATCCCGAGCGCGCGGGCGGCCTCGCGGGTGGTGCCGGCCAGGCATTCCTCGACGGTGAGGCGGAACAGGGTCGCGGCCATGTTCATGGCGAGCAGCAGCGAGGTGAGCGGCGAGGTGCCGGGATTGGCATCCGTCGCGACCGCCATCGGGACGCCGTGGCGCCGGAACAGCCCGACCGGCGGCAGCACGGTCTCGCGGATGAAGTAATAGGCGCCGGGCAGCAGCACCGCGACGGTGCCGCTCGCCGCCATGGCGGCGGCCCCGGCCTCGTCGGTATGTTCGAGGTGATCGGCCGACAGCGCGTGATGACGTGCCGCCAGGGCGGCACCGCCGAGATTCGAGAGCTGGTCGGCATGGAGCTTCACCGGCAACCCGAGCGACTCCGCCCGCGCGAACACCCGCGCGACCTGATCGGGCGAGAAGGCGATGCCTTCGCAGAACGCATCGACCGCATCGACGAGGCCGTCCGCGGCGAGCGCCGGCAGCATCGTGTCGGCGACCTCGGCGATATAGGCGTCCTTGTCGCCGCGGGCCTCCGGCGGCAGGGCGTGGGCGCCGAGGAAGGTGGTGCGGATCGTGACCGGGCGCAGCTCCGCGAGCCGGCGGGCGGCGCGGAGCGCCTTGCGCTCGCTCGGCAGATCGAGGCCGTAGCCCGACTTCACCTCGACGGTGGTGACGCCCTCGGCCATCAGCGCGTCGAGCCGGGGCAGGGTCTGGCGCACGAGGTCGTCCTCGCTCGCGGCCCGCAGGGCGCCGACCGACGAGACGATGCCGCCGCCGGCCCGCGCCACCTCCTCGTAGGAGGCGCCGCTCAAGCGCAACTCGAATTCGTGCGCCCGGTCGCCGGCCCAGACGAGGTGGGTGTGGCAGTCGATCAGGCCGGGGGTGATCCAGCGGCCCTCGCCGTCGATCGTCTCGGCGCCCGCGAGAGCCGCCCCCGGCAGGTCGGCCGCGGGCCCGGCATACAGGATGCGGCCGTCGCGGATCGCCAGCGCGCCCTGCTCGACCGCGCCGATGCCCGCGAGCCCGGGCGCGAAGGTGGCGAGCCGGACGTTGCGCCAGACCTGCGTCACGCCTTCACTCCCGCTCATGCGCATCTCCTCGTGATTCGCGTATATGTATAGACATGAGCGATCCGCTTTGTATAGACATGAATGGCGAGGCGCGGGAGCGCATCGCCCGATGCAGGAGACGCGCCGATGCAGGGGATGCTCCGATGACCGTGCTGCACGCCGCCCAGGCCCTGACGCCCACGGGCTGGCAGGCCGATCTCCGGCTGACCGTGACCGAGGGGCGGTTCTCGGCCCTGGAGGCGGGCGCTGCGCCGCTTCCCGGGGATACCCGGGTCGCCGTGCTGGTGCCGGGCCTGCCGAACCTGCACAGCCACGCCTTCCAGCGCGGCATGGCGGGGCTGGCCGAGCGGCGGGGGCCGTCCTCCGACACGTTCTGGACCTGGCGCGAGACGATGTACCGCTTCGCCCTGCGGATGAGCCCGGACGAGGCCGAGGCGGTCGCAGCGCAAGCCTATCTCGAGATGCTCGAATCCGGCTTCACCCGGGTCGGCGAGTTCCACTACCTGCACCACGGCCCGGACGGGCGCCCCTACGGGAACGTCGCCGAGATGGCGGAGCGGATCGCCGCCGCGGCCTCCCTCACGGGCCTGCGCCTCTCCCTGCTGCCGGTGCTCTACCGCTGGTCGAATTTCGGCGGCGCGGCCCCGAATGAGGGGCAGCGTCGCTTCGTCAGCGACCTCGACCTGTTCGGGCGCCTCGTCGCGGAATCCCGCGCCGCCCTGGCGACGCTGCCCGGCGCCACCCTCGGCGTCGCGCCCCACAGCCTGCGGGCGGTGACGCCGGAGGATCTGTCGGCGTCCGTCGCCCTGGCGGAAGGCGGGCCGGTCCACATCCACGTGGCCGAGCAGGTGCGGGAGGTGGAGGATTGCCTGGCCTGGTCCGGCGCGCGCCCGGTGCAATGGCTCCTCGACCATGCCGGGCTCGGCCCGCAATGGTGCCTGATCCACGCCACCCACATGACGCCGGACGAGACGACGCGATGTGCGCAAAGCGGCGCCGTCGCGGGCCTGTGCCCGGTGACGGAAGCCAGCCTCGGCGACGGCATCTTCCCCGCCCCCGGCTTCGTCGCGGCGGGCGGGCGCTACGGAATCGGCACCGATTCGAACGTGCTGGTGGGCGCGGCCGACGAGCTGCGCCAGCTCGAATACGCCCAGCGCCTCGGAGAGCGCCAGCGCAACGTGCTCGCCGCCCCGGGCGCCTCGACGGGGCGGGCCCTGTTCGACGCGGCTTTCGCCGGCGGCATCCAGGCGCTGGCGGCGGAAGCAGGCGGGCTCAAGCTGGGGGCTCCGGCCGATTGCGTGGCGCTGGCCGGGACGGATCCGGCACTCCTCGAACGGCACGGCGACGCCCTCCTCGACGGCTGGATCTTCGCGGCCGGGTCGCGGGCGGTCGACGCGGTCTGGGTGGCGGGCCGGCAGGTCGTCGCGGATGGGCGGCACCGGGCCCGGGAGGCGGTGGGCGCGCGGTATGCGGCGGTGCTCCGGCGGTTGATGGCGGAGTGACGGCCTAGGCTCCTTGCGCCGCGCGCCGTCACGGAACTGTCGGAATGGCCCTGGCCCTCCCAGGTCCGATCGGCTATCAGCCCCGCCGCCCCGGCAACGGCGCCGGGCCTGGCTCGAGAGTGATGCGGTACGAGGTCGAGCGGAAGTTCCTGGTCGCCCATGCGGGCTGGCGCGAGCACGCGGTGAGCCGGCACCGGCTCACGGACGGGCTCGTGGGCGAGTTCGCCGGCGGCAAGGTGCGGGTGCGGCTCGACGACGAGCGCGCCTGGCTCACCGTCAAGGGCCGGCGCGACGGCCTGTCCCGGCCGGAATTCGAGTACGAGATCCCGCGGGACGAGGCCGAGGCGATGCTGCACCTCGTCTGCGAGACCTGCCTGATCGAGAAGACGCGCCACTGCGTGCCCCATGACGGCATGGTCTGGACGGTGGACGAGTATGGCGGCGCGCTCGCCGGCATGGTGCTCGCCGAGATCGAGCTGGAGCACGAGGCGCAGGTCGTCGCCCTGCCGGACTGGCTCGGCCGCGAGGTCACGGCGGATGCCCGCTTCCGCCAGTCGACCCTGCTGCGCCTCGCCCGCGAGGCCGGCCGCCCGGTGACCCTGACCGAGGTGATCGCGGCGGCGCTGTGATGGCCCGACCCGCGGTCTCGTCCGCGTCAGCGGCGCCCCCTGAAGCGGAAGCCGCAGGATAGGCAATATAATTCTCATGCGCCGCCGTCGAGGAAGTGTTGACAACTTCCGATACTGCTCTGGCGCGACGATGATCGATACGGTCGGAGTGGCGGTCGCGGGGCGATTGTGCTTGCCGTTCACATCGGCTATGAGCCGGCCGCAAGATCATCGAGCCGAACCGGCCAGCGTCCTTCCCGCCTCCGAGGCCGGTTCACGGGTGTCTCCCACGCCCTGATGCCTCGCGTCTTCGGCGGAGTGACGCCCCCCGCCCCAGACCGGGAGCGGAACCCCCGTCGCGAGGGACCGGCCGACCACGGCCGAGGGACCGCGACGGCGACGAGGAAACCCACCCGAATGGCCTTGGACGCGCGGGCCCGCCCGCCGTCGCGATCTGACGCCTGTCACGGCCGAGGGTGTCTCTGCGCACCCGCCGGCCCGCACGAGAACGGGATCTGGCCATGCGTGCCGACGACAAGACCACCTCCCTGAAGTCCTCCTCGTCCAAGGAGACCTGCCCGACCGGCGTGAGCCGCCGCCAGATCCTCGGCGGTGCGGCCGCCGGCCTCGCGGCCTCGGCGCTGCCCGAATCGCTCGCCGTCGCGCAGAGCGCCGACAAGACCGACGTGCTGCTGATCGGCGGCGGCATCATGAGCGCGACGCTCGGCGTCTGGCTCAACGAGCTGGAGCCCGGCTGGTCGATCCGGATGATCGAGCGCCTCGACCAGGTCGCGCTGGAAAGCTCGAACGGCTGGAACAATGCCGGCACCGGCCACTCGGCGCTTGCCGAGCTGAACTACACGCCCGAGAAGAAGGGTAAGATCGAGATCGCCAAGGCGGTCGAGATCAACGAGGCGTTCCAGGTCACCCGCCAGTTCCTCGCCTGGCAGGTGAAGAACGGCGTCCTCAAGAACCCGAAGTCGTTCATCAACTACACGCCCCATATGAGCTTCGTCTGGGGTGACGACAACGTCGCCTATCTGAAGAAGCGCTACGAGGCGCTGAAGGCGAGCCCGCTGTTCGCCGGGATGGCGTTCTCGACCGATCCCGGTCAGCTGAAGCAATGGGTCCCCCTGATGATGGAGGGACGCGACCCGAACCAGACGGTCGCCGCGACCTGGTCGCCGCTCGGCACCGACGTCGAGTGGGGCGAGGTTACCCGCCAGTACGTCGCCCACCTGAAGACCCAGAAGAGCTTCCGCCTCGACGTCTCGACCGAGGTCCAGGGCATCACGAAGAACCCGGACGGCTCCTGGCGCGTCACCGCGCGCAACCTCAAGGACGGGTCGCGCCAGGCCATCGACGCCAAGTTCGTGTTCATCGGCGCCGGCGGCGGCGCGCTGCACCTGCTCCAGGCCTCCGGCATCCCGGAGGGCCGGGACTATGCCGGCTTCCCCGTCGGCGGCTCGTTCCTGATCAACGAGAATCCGGACGTGGCGACGCTCCACCTCGCCAAGGCCTACGGCAAGGCCTCGGTCGGCTCGCCGCCGATGTCGGTGCCCCATCTCGACACCCGCGTGCTCGGGGGCAAGCGCGTCCTCCTGTTCGGCCCCTTCGCGACCTTCTCGACCAAGTTCCTGAAGGAGGGCTCGTATTTCGACCTCCTGACCTCGACCACGACCAGCAACGTCTGGCCGATGATGAAGGTCGGCTTCGACGAGTACCCGCTGGTCGAGTACCTCGCCGGCCAGCTGATGCTCTCCGACGACGACCGCCTGGCGGCCCTGCGGGAGTACTTCCCGAGGGCCAAGAAGGACGAGTGGCGCCTGTGGCAGGCCGGCCAGCGCGTGCAGATCATCAAGCGCGACACGGACAAGGGCGGCGTGCTGAAGCTCGGCACCGAGATCGTCGCGGCCAAGGACGGCAGCATCGCCGCCCTGCTCGGCGCCTCGCCCGGCGCCTCGACCGCGGCGCCGATCATGCTGGAGGTGCTCCAGAAGGTCTTTTCGAAGAACGTCGCCACGCCCGACTGGCAGGAGAAGATCCGCCGGATCGTCCCGAGCTACGGCCAGCGGCTCAACGACGACCCGGAGAAGGTGGCGCAAGCCTGGGCCTATACCAGCGAGCAGCTGCAACTGCCGGCCCCGCCGGCGATCGACCGCGGCCCGCTCAAGCCCACCCCGGTGAGCGACACCGTGCTCAACGGCAACGACGCGCCGGTCAAGGGGCCGGTCGGCGACCTGGCGCCCTGAGGTGGCCCGGTCCGCGACGGCGGGGTGATCGCTCCACCGTCACAGGTGGGGTGGTGCTGGGGCGTGAGCCCCCTCCCCTTCCCGCGTGTAGAACCGTCCGGGACAAGAATGGCGCGGGTCCCCCCTCCTCCCTCTGCGGAGCAGGCCGGGAGAGGGGCAGCGCGACGCTGATCCAGAGGGCGCCTCTCAGAACGGTTCGATCCTCTCCGGACGGGGAACCGGTCCTGCATCCCCACCGTTCTCCCGATACGGCCAAGCTCCCGGCCGGTCCCGAGACACCACCCATGACCATCGCCCTGCGCCTCGCCACCACGGCCCTCCTCCTCGGCTTCGGGATCGGCGCCGCCCAGGCACAGGGCACGGCCCGCGGGGCCCAGGACGGCGCGGCCCGGGGCGAGGCGATCGCCGGGCCGGTGGGCGCGGTGGTGGGCGGGGCCATCGGGGCCGCCGTCGGCACCGCCAACAGCATCCTGGGCATCGACCGGCGCGAGCGCTTCCGCATCTACGCCGCGGGCGAGCACCGGCCGTCCTTCCGCCATGACGGGCCGGTGCGCGTCGGGACCGTGCTGCCGCCCGAGGGCGTGATCTACTACGACGTGCCGCCGGAATTCGCGCTCAAGGGCTTCAACTACACCATCGTCAACGACCACCCGGTGCTGGTCGAGCCCGGGACGCGCCGCATCGTCGAGGTGATCGACTGATACCAACGGTCGTTGGAAACGACCTTTGGTTCCGTTCTCGAATTTTCGTCAAGCCTCTGGCTTGTTATAGAAAATTCGAGATGGCTCAATGGCCCGATGCGTCAGCATCTTGGGCCATTGGTATGACAGGCCTCCGGGCGCCGCTTACGGCGCGCGACGGACGCGGAGGCTCCGCAATCGCCGCGCGACCGATCGGAAAGCCTGTGACGGGATCGGCCGTGACCTTCGGGCCGTCTTCGCGTTAAGAGCCGGGACCGAAAGCCCCGGCCACGCATGTCACGCACTCCCGATCCGCTCGATATCGTGTGCGATCCCGACCGCCTCGCCGCGCTCGATTCGTACGCCATCCTCGACACGCTGCCCGAGCAGGGCTTCGACGACGTGGTGCGCCTGGCGAGCCGCCTGTGCGATACGCCGATCGCGCTGGTGAGCCTGGTCGCCGGCACCCGGCAATGGTTCAAGGCCCGCACGGGCTTTCCCCTCCCCCAGACCGATCTCGGCCGCTCGGTCTGTGCCCATGCCCTGGTGCAGCCGGACGAACTCCTCGTCATCCCCGACCTGAGCCGGGATCCCCGCACCCGCGACAACCCGCTCGTCACGGCCTCGCCAGGCATCCGGTTCTATGCCGGGGCGCCGCTGCGCACGCCCGACGGGCTGGGGCTCGGCACGCTCTGCGTGATCGACTACGTCCCGCGGCCGGAGGGCCTGAGCGCCGCCGAGGCCGGCGACCTGCGGGCCCTGGCACGGCAGGTGATGGCCCAGTTCGCCCTGCGCCGGGCGGTGGCGGAGCAGGAGGTGGCCCTGGAGGCGGTGCGGGCCACCGAGGAGCGCTACCGCCGGGCGGCCCAGGCCACCCGGGACGCGATCTGGGACTGGGATTTCGCCACCGGCCACGTGCTCTGGAACGAGGCCCTGGAGGCGGCCTACGGCCACCCCCTCGCCGATGTCGCGCCGACCGCGGCGTGGTGGATCGACCACATCCATCCCGACGACCGCGCCCGGATCGACGCCTCGATCCACGCCGTCATCGACGGGGCCGGGACGGTGTGGGGCGACGAGTACCGCTTCCGCCGCGCCGACGGCTCCTACGCGGACGTCTTCGATCGCGGCTCGGTGATCCGCGACGAGGCCGGTCGCGCGGTGCGGATGATCGGCGCGATGCTCGACCTCACCGAGCGCAAGCGGGCCGAGGCGGAGCGGCGCGACTCGGAACGCCGGCTCGACTTCGAGCGCGGCCTGCTCGAAGCGGTGTTCCGGCAGGCACCGGTCGGCATCTCGGTCGCCGGGATCGGGCCTGGAGCCCCGAACCTGATCAATGCCCGGGCCGAGGCGATCCTCGGCCACGGCATCGACGGTCCCGCCCTCTCCCGCTACGCCTCCTTCCGCGCCGAGCACGCCGACGGTCGCCCCTACGCGCCGGACGAGTACCCGTCCTTGCGCGCGCTGCGGGAGGGCGCGGTGGTGACGGCCGAGGCGATGCGCTACCGCAACGGCACGACCGGGGCCTTGCGCCTGCTCGAGGTCTCCAGCAGCCCGGTCCGCGACGAGGACGGTACGATCCGGGCCGCGGTCACGGTCTTCCTCGACGTGACCGAGCAGCGCGAGGCGCAAGCCGCGCTTCGCCGCCTCGCCCTCGTCGCCGAACAATCGAGCGACTTCATCGCCATCGCGGATGCGCAGGGCCGGATCGACTACGTCAACCCGGCCGGCCGGGCCCTGGTGGGCCTCAGCGAGGAGGCGGCGCAGGACGTGCGCCTGACCGACGTCTTCACGCCGGAGGACCTCCCCTTCGCCGAAGGCACGATCCTGCCGGCGATTCGGGACGGCGGGTGCTGGAGCGGCGAATTCCGCATGCGCAACCTCGCCACCGGGGCGGTGGTGCCGGTGCGCTACAACCTGTTCGCCCTGCGGGGCCCCGGCGGGGCGTTCGAGGGTTTCGCGGCGGTGAGCTACGACATCTCGGCCCGCAAGGCGGCGGAGGCGCAGCAGGAGATCCTCAACCGCGAGCTGAGCCACCGGCTCAAGAACACCCTGGCGATGGTCCAGGCCATCGCCGTGCAGACCCTGCGCAACGCCGCCGACCCGGCCGCCGCCCGCGAGGCGCTGGTGGCCCGGCTGGTGGCGCTCGGCAAGGCGCACGACCTCCTGCTGACCGGCGAGGGCGAGAGCGCCGACCTTCGGGCGGTGCTCGCCGACGCCCTCGCCATCCACGACGACGGCCGGCCCGGACGGTTCCGGCTCGGAGGACCGCCGGTCCCGTGCGGGGCGCCGGCGGCGCTTTCCCTCGCCCTGATGGCGCACGAACTCGCCACCAACGCGGTGAAGTACGGCGCCCTTCGCACTCCCGAGGGCTACGTCACCCTCGACTGGACGATCACCGACCCCGCCGCCCCGGTCCTGGCCCTGCGCTGGCAGGAGCATGGCGGTCCTCGCGTCACGCCGCCCGCCCGCAAGGGATTCGGCTCGCGCCTGATCGAACGGGGGCTGGCCGGCACCGTCGATGGCGAGGTCGCGACGCAATACCTGCCGGAGGGGGTGGTGTGTACGCTCACGGCGCCGCTGCTGGAGCTGCGGCGGGGGGAGTGAGGCGACGTATCCGCGACGAGTTCGTGCAGAGCTGGGGCACGTCTCCCATCCGACGGATGGGAGAGGGGCCGGTGGTGACGGTCGCGCGCTTCAGGATTGAGAGCCTGTTTGATCGACTCAGACACTTACTCCCACACACGACCTCATCCTGAGGTGTCAGTCGATTGAAAATCGACTGACCTCGAAGGAGGGCTCCAGGGATTGCGAAGACTTCTGGAGCCCTCCTTCGAGGCTCCTTTCAGTCGCACCTCAGGATGAGGTCGCGAGAGGGATGGAAAAGGTCGTTGCAGCTAAATTTTCGCAAGTCAAACAGGCTCTGAGATCCGGGCGTCGTGCCGATCGACCGAAACTGAGGGTTCGTTCGATTGGTCTCCACAGATATCAAACCAACCGCGTCATTCCGGGCTCCGCCATGCGGCCCCGGAATGACGCGGAGGGTGGCGATCATGGTGAGAATCGTCGTTCGGCCGGTCAGAACCGCACCACCTCGCTGCCATTCACCGCCCGCACCGTCCCGCTCGGCCGCTCGCCCGTTCCGGTGAAGGCGAGGCGTCGCTCGCTCCCCGGCGCCAGCGGGAACCAGTTGTCGGACGGGCGCCCCTCGCCGTCGAGCACGACATGCACCCCGAGGGCGTACCGCTCCGCCGCGATCCGCAGCGCGACCAGGTCGCCGTCGTCGACGAGGGCGGCGGACAGGCCGATCTCCCGCGGGGTCGCGTCCCGTCCGGCCAGGTGATGGAACGCCTCGGCGAGGACCGTCCCGTCGGCGCGGGTCAGCCGCAGATGCGCCAGGTCGTGCGCCGCCGGGCCGAAGCGATAGGCGGCGGTCGCGTCGAAGAAGCGGCCGAGCAGGGCGGCCGAGGACAGGGCGACCGTGGCGCGCGGCGCGAGCGTCAGGCTGCGCTCGCCCTTGGCGGCGACCTTGCCGGCGGCCGTCGTGAAGGCGAGCGTGACATGCGCCTCGATCGGGTCCGCGGTCTCGTTCAGGAGATGCGCGTGGAGGCCGTTCAGCCCCTCGTCCGTGAGCAAGGCCTGAACCGGCCGGAAGGCGCGCTTGAGGGCATACCAGGCCGATTTCGGCCGGCCGGTCACGTCGATCACGCCCCAGCCGGCGCCCGGCGCGAGGTCGCGGTAGAGCCAGACCAGGCCGCCGGCGGTGACCGAGCCGGCGCGGCGCCATTCCGAGACGGTCGCCTCCATCACCTCGGCGACGGCCGAGCGGCCGAGGGTCAGGTAGCGCTCCGGATCGTCGCGCCGTAAGGATTCCGGATCGACGCCGTAGAGCGCGCCGACATAATGGTCGCGCACGCCCTCGAAATCCCAATCGGCGCCGCGGTCGCGCGGCACGCCCAGGGCCCAGGCGGGATCGCGCGGATCGGTCAGGCCGGCTTCCGCGAGCGAGACGGGCTCCGGCACGTTGGCGAAGGCCAGGCACTCGGAGGCAAAGCGCACCTCGGCCCGGCGCGCATCCGCGAACGGGCGGCAATAGGCGCCGACACCGTAATAGTGGGTCACCCCGGCATCGGTGGAGAACGGCAGGTCGCCGCCCGACGGCGAGTTCGGCACCACGACGAGGTCGGGCCGGATCTCCGCCGCGGCCTCCCGCACCATCGCCTCGACGGCCCTTGCGCGCCAGACCGATTCCGGAAAACCCAGCATCGCCGCCTGCTGCTCGACCTCGCTGCCGCCGCCGACGACGCAGAGCGAGGGCGAGGCCTGGAGCCGGTCGAGGAGCTGCGCGATCTCGGTCCGGAGTGCCGAGCGGAAAGCCGGATCGTCGGTCGGATAATCGAAGTTGGCCAGCATCAGGTCCTGCCAGACCAGGAGGCCGAGTTCGTCGCAGAGATCGTGGAAGGCTTTTGCCTCGTACAGCATCGTGCCGCCGACCCGGATCATGGTCATGCCGGCCTCCACCGCGAGGCTTAAGGAGGGGGCGTAAGCCGCGCGGTCGCCCGGCAGCCCGACGAGATCGGGCGGGGTCCAGCAGGCGCCGCGGCAGAAGACCGGCACGCCGTTGACCGCGAGGCTCAGGCCCTCGGCGAAGGGGCGGGTCTGCGTGATGGTGCGGAATCCGACCCGGCCGAGATCGAAGGTCTCGCCTCCGGCCGCGACCGTGACGGCGTGCAGCCGCGGCTCGCCATGGGTGTGCGGCCACCACAGGGCGATGCCCGGCAGTTCGAGCCGGCCCTCGAACCGGCCGGGCGCGGTCTCGGCCAGCACCGTCTCGCGGCCGTCGCAGCGCAGGGTGACGGGACCACCGGCCTCCGGGAGGCGCAAGCCGAGGCTCAGGATCCCGGTCCCGTCCTCGACGCTCGCCCGCAGGTCGATCTCGCCCGGCTTGGCCCCCTCCCCTCTCCGGGTGATCGGCCGGTACGGCCCGACGGCATCGACGCTCGGACACCAGCCCGGCATGAAGCCGAGCAAGGTGGTGCGGGCGTGGCGCAGCGATCCGGGCGTGGCGAGCTGGGGCCGCCAGCGGCCGCGCTTGTGCGGTCGGGCGAGGTCCTGCGCCAGCGAACGGAAGGCGAGCGCGAGGGTGTGGCGGCCCTCGAGATCGACCGCGAGCTCGTGAGCGAGGAACATCGAGCGGGAGGCGAGCAGGAGCTCGGCATCGAGCCAGACCTCGCACAGCGTCGCCAGTCCCTCGAAACGCAGGATCTCGTGGCCTCGCCCTTCGATCTGCGTGCGATACCAGATGTCGGAGCCGTGCAGCGGCGTTGGCGCGCGGTCCGACCAGCGTCCGGCCGCGCGCAGGGCGCCTGCCGCGGTGCCGGGCACCGGGGCGGGGATGAAGCCGGCGAGGTTCGTCAGATCCTCGGGCCCGGTGCAGGCGCCGGGTTCGGTGACGATCATGTCCCACGGCCCGTCGAGGGGCCGGTCGACGGTGCGCAGAAGGGCCATGCTGTCGGTCGGAGCCTGCTCGGTGGAGACGGATGGACATCGATCACACCCAAGACCTCATCCTGAGGTGCGAGCATGGCTCGCCTCGAAGGAGGGCTCCAGAGATCTCGGAGACTTCTGGAGCCCTCCTTCGAGGCCAACCGATCTTCGATCGGCCGGCACCTCAGGATGAGGTCGTCGGTAGGATCGACAAGGACATCGGCGAGGCTGTTCCCCGCCGATCATGGATGCCCTCACTCCGTCGCGAGCGCCCGGTCGAGCGCCGCGAACACGGCCGCGTAGGTCGCCTCGGCCGCGGACAGGCGCTCCGGCAGTCCGGCGAGCTTGCCGCGGGCGAAGGCGCGGGCGAGCTGGAACTGGAACGCCTTGGCCTCCTGCGCCAGCCGCGTCGCCGCCTCCGCCGCCTCGCCGAACGGTCCGGCCTCGGCCTGCGTCAGCCACGCCAGATGGCTGCCCAGAAGCTCGAAATTGGCCCCGAGCTGGCGGGTGGTGTTGAAGGCGTAGGCGTGGAAGGCGGTGAGCGGCCGCTGCACGAAGGCATCCGGCTTGCTCGCCAGCGCCTCGCGGAACGCGGTGACCGGGTTCCGTTCCGGCGCGTGGCCGCGGTGCCGGCGCAGCAGGGCCAGGGCGGCGCCCGGCAGCTCGGCCGGGCTCAAGGCTCGGCCGCACGGCTTCACGAACTCGGCGTAAGGAAGCAGCCGGCCCCTGGCGAAGATGCCGTCGTAATCGGCGCCTTCGAGCTGGAAGCGTCCGGCATTGTGGACGTAGTCGAGGACGCGTCTTTGCGGATCGAGGGCCAGGATCGCGATCGTGGTCTTCGAGGCCTCGCGGCCATAGGTGGTGCCGGCGGTGTCGGGGAGGAAGAAGGCGTCGACCTCGACCAGCACCGGCAGGCCGCGGGCCACCTGGACCAGGCTGTGGCTTTCCAGGTCCTCGTAGAGCGCCAGTTCGAGGATCTCCAGGCCGTAGAGCGCCTCGATGTCGGCGGCCTTCGGCTTGAAGAAGGTGAACTGGTCGCCCTCGAAATCCTGCCGCAGGGTGAAGCCCAGCATCGCCTCGGGGTGTAAGCCCCGCAGGTGCAGGAGCTCGATCCAGAGATCGACGTAGCAGTTCGTCTCCGGCCAGGTCCGGTCGGCGGCGTGGAGCGCGTGCGGCGTATGCGCGGGACGGGGAGGAATCGGGGCCGCGGACGTCTCCGTCCGCGGCGCGATGGCGTGAGCGAGAGCGGCCGACATCGCAGCCTCAGCCGAAGAGCTGGGCGCGCACATCCGCCGGCCAGGCGTCGAGGTCGAGGCCGTGGTGGCGCAGGAGCGCGAGGGTGATCCGCTCCAGGCCGAAGCCGACGCAGGCCGTGTGCGCCACCGAGCCGTCGGCCTGGGCGATGCCCCAGGTCGTGCCGAAATGGTCCTGGTGGTAGTTGAAGCTGAGGCAGGCGGTCGGCTTGTCCTCGCTGTTGACCGGCACGTTCAGCTCGAACTTCAGCGCCTGGGCGCGCTGGTTGTTGGCCAGCATCTTGCCGGCGCGGCCGAAGAACGGGTCGTTGGCCGGGTCGATGGCGAGCGGCAGGCCGAGGTCGCTCATCATCTTGGTGCCGCGCGTCAGCCACAGCTCGCGGAAGGCCAGAACCTGCTCGGGCGTGCCCATGCGGACGTATTCGCGCATGCGGAACAGCTGCATCCGGGTCGGCTCCAGCGACGGCTCGTGCCGGAAGCAGTAGGATTGCAGGTCGAACAGCAGCCCGCCCTCGGGCAGCCGGCCGCGGGCGGCGGCGACCGGATAGAGCGGGTAGCAGGCGGCCGGGGTCAGGACGATGTCGGTGGCGGCCTGCTTGGCGGTCCAGTCCTCGCCGGCATCCAGGCAGGCCAGGAGACGGGCGTGGTCGGCCTCGTTGCCGCAGAAGCTGTGCACCGTGCCGGCGAGGTGCGGGAAGCCCTTGAGGTAGCCGCTGCGCTCGAAGCTGGAGCGGGCCATGCCGGGCGGGAAGCGCAAGGCCTCGGCGCCGTCGGCCCCGCCGATGCGCGAGACCAGGCGGTCGAGGGCTTCGACCACGCTCTCGAAGGCGCCGGAGCGGCCGTAGAGCCCGTCGACCCCGGTGCGGATCAGGAGGCCGCGGTCGAACAGGTTGTCGAGGAACGAGCGCGGCGCAGGCGCGGCGTCGTCGATCGCCTCGGCGGCAGCGGGCAGGAGATCGGAGGAGAGGCTCTGGTCCATCACGCGCTCAGGAGCTTGCCGCTGCCCTTCTGCACCAGCAGAAGGTTGGCGGTGTTGGAGAGGATGCGGTCGTTGTTGATCATCAGCGGCGCCGAGAGGACGTCGCGCAGCTGCCGGCCGAGGCTGAACGGGGTGCCGTTCTTGTAGCCCATGATGCCGACGACGCTGAGCGCCCGCTGCACGATGTCGACGGCCTGGACCGAGACGGTGGTCTTGACGTTGTTGAGCATGATCGAGAAGCCGATCGCGCTCAACGCATCGGGGTCGCCCTTGGCGGCCTCGTAGCGGGCGAGCCCGGCGACCACCGTGCTCTTCATCGCCTGGAGCTCGTTGGCGGCTTCCGCCAGGCGCAAGGCCCCCGGAGGAACCTGGCCCGGCTTCTTGCGCGCCTCGGCCTGGACAAAGGCGCGGGCGCGGTCGACCGCGTAGCTGCTGATGCCGAACCACACGCTGCCCCAGAGCAGGTGCGAGGCGGCGAGCATCGATTGCGCGGCGATCTCCGCGAAGGGCTTCTGGAGCACCTGGGCCACCGGCAGGCCCTCGGCCTTGAGCACGAAGCCGTCGCTGCAGGTGCCGCGCATGCCGAGCGTGTCCCACACGCTGGTGCGCTCAAGCGTGATCTGGTCGGCGAGCAACGCCACCAGCACCTGGTCGGAGGTCGCGGCCTCCGTGTGGCGGCGGGCGGTGGCGAGGATCAGGTCGGCCTGCGCGCCGTAGGAGATGACGCTCGCCTCCTTGGTCAGGCGGAACGTGTCGCCTTGCGCCTCGACGGCGCAGAGGCTGTTGCGCAGGTCGCCCCCGATGCCGGCCTCGGTGGTCGAGGAGGCGATCAGCATCTGCTCCGCGGCGATCCGCTCCATCAGCGTGCAGTGCCAGGGGCTGTCGAGCCCGTGGGTGACGAGGCTCGCGAGCTTGATGTGGTGCATGGCGAACACCATCGCGGCGGCCGAGCAGGCGCGCCCGAGGACGGCGCAGAGCTCGGCGATCTCGCTCATCGAGGCCCCTCCCCGCCCAGGGAGCGCGGGACCTGGATGCCGAGCAGGCGCTCGGCCTTCAGCGCGGCGACCGCCTCGGCCGGGAAGCGGCCCTCGCGGTCGACCGCGTCGGCGTGGCGGGCGGCGTGTTCCGCGACGCGCTTGGCCCGCGCGTCGAGGTCGCCCGCCGGGGCCGGCGTCGCGGCGGGCAACGCCGCCGCGACCTCGACGTGCATGTTCATGCGGCCTCCTGCTGGCGCAGGCCCGCCACGGTGTCCCGGATGATGTGGATCGTCGAGAACGAGCGGCGGCCGAGCGCCGAATCGGGAAACTCGATGTCGAACCGCTCCTCGAGGGCCAGCATCAGCTGCACGGAGCCGAAGGAATCCAGCCCTTTCTCGAACAGGTCGTCGTCGTCCGACAGCCCGTCGACGACGCCCTTCAGCGATTCCAGCGACTTCAGCACGTCCCGGATGTCGGAGATCTCGACCATGAGGCACCACCTTCCTGTTTGAGACAAGCATCCCATTCGGCAGATGAGATTGCAATCTCGGGGCCAATTCTTGGTAAATTTTCGCGTGTCTATTTTCGGGAATTTTCTGTTCCACTGCGGGGCGGCGGGGTCGATCCGAGTGGATATGGGACACTACACTCCGGACAGCTTAACGGCTGGCAAACCGCCGGGCCGATCTTGGGAGGAAGTTCCGTCAAGCTTACGGATTTCGCCGAGAGGATTAAGCCTGCTGCCCGTCGCGGTCTCCGCGATTGCACGATCCGGTGGTTTGCCGTGGCGGGGTGACCCTGGTCCCTATGTGCCGACGCCGACCGGGACCCTAGCGCCGGGCGAAGGCGCGATGAAGCGGCCGACGCCGCCCCATTTCGAGGTAGCCCCCCTGCCGTCCGGAGGGGGCCCCGTGTCTGACCGGGGGAGCGCGGTGCCGGTAAGCCCCCTCCCCCGCCCTGCGCCCCTGCCGCCGGACGCTTGCGCCAGGCTTGCGCCGATGGCGGCGCGGCGATTGCGAATCGGGGCCGAAACGGGCCAATTGCAGTTCGAACGCCAAACCGGCGAATTTTCTGCAAACAGGGCAAGCGAGGATGAATCAGCACACCCCGCCGCAACCTCCCGCCCCGGTCGCGCCGGCCGCGATGATCGGCGCCCACGCGGCGACGCTGCGGGCGCAGCTTCAGGCGATCTCCTCGGGCCTCTTTCCGCCGATCGCCGCCAAGGGCCTGCGCCGCTTCACCTCGACGGAAGCCGCCCGGATCATCGGCGTGACGGTGTCGCGGCTGCAGCAGCTCGCCGCCGACGGGCTCGGGCCGCAGCCGGAGGTGTCGGCGAACGGGCGCCGCTCCTACACGCTCGCCGACATCCACGGCCTGCGCGCCCATCTCGACGAGAATGCCCGGGGTGGCCGGCGCTACCAGCCGCGGCGATCCGGGGCCGAGCACCTGCAGGTCGTGGCGGTGGCGAACTTCAAGGGCGGGTCGGGCAAGACCACCACCACCGCCCACCTCGCCCAGTCGCTCGTGTTGCGCGGCTACCGGGTGCTCGCCATCGACCTCGACCCGCAGGCCAGCCTCTCGGCCCTGCTGGGCGTGCAGCCCGAACTCGATGTCGGGGCCGACGAGACGCTCTACGGCGCGATCCGCTACGACGAGGCCAGGCCGCTCAGCGCCGTGGTCCGCTCGACCTACTTCACCGGCCTCGACCTGGTGCCGGCCAACCTCGAACTGATGGAGTTCGAGCACGAGACCCCGCGGGCGCTGAGCCGCCGCCGGCCCGGCGAGCCGCTGTTCTTCGACCGGGTCGCCCACGCGATCGAGACGGTGGCCGAGTCCTACGACATCGTCGTCATCGATTGCCCGCCGCAGCTCGGCTATCTCACCCTCTCGGCGCTCTGCGCCGCGACCTCGCTGCTCATCACGGTGCATCCGCAGATGCTCGACGTCGCCTCGATGAGCCAGTTCCTGGCGATGACCGAGGATCTGCTCGGCGTGGTGGCCGAGTCCGGCGGGCGCCTGCAATACGACTGGCTGCGCTACCTGGTGACCCGCTACGAGCAGCAGGATGCACCGCAGACCCGCATCGTCGGCATGTTGCGAACCCTGTTCGAGGATGCGGTGCTGACCGCGCCGATGCTGAAATCCTCGGCGGTGTCGGATGCCGGCCTGTCGAAGCAGACCCTCTACGAGATCGGCCGCGAGAGCGTGACGCGCTCGACCTACGATCGGGCGCTCGAATCGCTCGAGGCGGTCAACGGCGAGATCGAGGGCCTGATCCGCCGCGCCTGGGGCCGGTCATGAGCCGCAAGTCGAACCTCGACGCGCTGTTCGGTGCAAAACCGGCACCCAAGCCGGCGGACAAGCCCGCCACTCCCGAGGCTCCGCCGGCGCCGGAGCCGGAGGTGTTTGCAGCTGCAAACCTGACTCCAGCCGAACCCGAGTTTGCAGCTGCAAACCCCCGCGCGCCGGAGCGCAGCCGCAGCGGCGCGGTGCGGGCGATGAGCAGCACCCTGCGCGGGCTCGCCGCCCGGGCCGATGCCGCGGCGGAGATCGAGACCGGGACCGTCATCGTCGAGATCGAGCCGGAGCGGATCGACGATTCCTTCATCGCCGACCGGGTGGCCGACGCCAACGATCCAGGGTTGGCCGCCCTCGTCGAGAGCATCCGCGAGAGCGGCCAGCAGGTGCCGATCCTGGTACGGCCGCATCCGGACAGCCCGGAGCGTTATCAGGTCGCCTATGGCCGGCGGCGGATCCAGGCGGCGCGGCACCTCTCACAGGCGGTCCGCGCCGTCGTGCGTCCGCTCTCGGATGCCGAGCTGGTGGTGGCCCAGGGCAAGGAGAACCTGGAGCGGCAGGACCTGAGCTATATCGAGCGGGCCTTCTTCGCGCTCCGGCTCGAGGAGCACGGCTTCCCGCGCGCCACGATCACCGCCGCGATGGGCATCGGCAAGGGCGACCTCTCGACCCTGATCTCGGTCGCCCGCACCGTCCCGGCGGACATCGTCCGGGCGATCGGCCCGGCTCCGGCCGCCGGGCGGCCGCGCTGGATGCTGCTCGCCGAGCGGATCAAGGCGGCTGCGCCCGGCCGGATCGCCACGCTCCTCGCCGAGCCCGGCTTCCGGGAGAAGCCGACCAACGAGCGCTTCGCCGCCCTGCTGAATGCGCTCTCGCCCCCCGCGGCGAAGCGAGCCCCACCGCAGGTCTGGAGCGACGAGGCCGGTCGCGGCATCGCCCGGATCGAGCGCACGTCCGACCGGGTCGCCCTGTCCTTCGACGAGACCGCGGAACCCGGGCTCGCCGATTACGTCCTCGACCGGCTGCCCGAGATCCTGGCCGCCTACCGCGCCGGCCGCGCGCGGCCCTGAGACCGGCCAGCCTCATCTTCCGGCCGGCCGGGAACCGAAGAGCCGTGCCGGGCCTCTTTCGGGACAGCCCCTGTCCCCGTCGAGGCCCGCCATGCGCCACATCCCGTCGACCCTCTTCACCCTCGCCGTCCTGTTGCCCGCGGCCGCGTCGGCCCAAGATGCCGCCGCCACGCAGGCGCGCCGGGTCTGCGAGGCCAAGGCCGATCAGGGTGGAATCACCGGCGACAACCGGGCGACGTATTTGCGGGAATGCGAGGCGGGCGAGCGCCTGGTGCGGGGCGAGGCGCCGCGCTGAAGCGAACGGCGGCGGGCCCGGCGCGTTGAACCGGGTACAGCCATGAGGCCATGGAGCACCCAATGACCGATTGGAGGCCCATCGATCGCGCGCCCCGGGACGGGCGCTGGATCATCGCCATCCACCGGGACGAGCCGGACCGGCGCGCCGTGATCCGCTGGGATCCCGGCCGGCTCGGGGATGGCCGACCCTGGCACGTCGCCACCACCGATTACGGCTACGAGGCGGATGCCTTCACCGACTGGACGCCGTTCCCGGAGCCGCCCGAACCGGGGCAGGGGGCCTGACCGGCCCCGGCGAGCCGGCGCAGCGCCGTCGAGGAAGCTGTCGCACGCCGCGCCGTGAAGAGCCCGATCGCCCACGAGACACGACAGGACGGCTCGTCTGCGGCTCCGGCGCGCGTCCCACCCGCGACCTCGTCCTGAGAGCCTGTTTGAGCAGGATTCCTACCCAATATTTGAGGCGGACGGGATCATCCTACCCGCTAACCTCATCCTGAGGTGCGAACGAAGTGAGCCTCGAAGGAGGGCTCCAGGGATCGCCGAGGCTTCTGGAGGCCTCCTTCGAGGTCAGTCGATCTGCGATCGCGTGCGATCTCTGATCGCCAACACCTCAGGATGAGGTGGAATGGTAGGATATCTCCTGATTTTTCTCAGTTTTTGTCAAATCACGCTGCTCAAACAGGCTCTGAGATGGAGGGTCGGAAATCCCGATGCCGGCAGGCTTCGCGTCTGTCATCGACCGCGCCGACCACGCAGGCATCACTGCCGGGGCAACGCAAGACAACCCGCTCGCGGTCGCGACGGGGGTCGGCCTGGTGATCCTGATCGTGGTGAAGCGGCGCGGCAGCGTCGGCCCGAATCCGGCGAGGCCTGGAACGGCGCGAGCTTGCCTTCGTCCCTTTGGCCGGATTGCGCGGCCCCGTCTGCATGTGGGACAAAACGGAAGCACCGCCGCGATGGCGTCGCGGCGGTGCTTGCCCTCAGCGAGGGCCTTCCTCCCCAGACTTCGAGCCGCTCTCGAGGGCGGCCTGTTTCGTGTCTGTGATCACAGTCGTACCCGGCGATTCACGGTCGCACAAGCACAATTGTGCGTCATTCCCGGGCATCTGGCATTTTCCTGCGCAAATTTCGGGGCAGGGGAGGGGGCTCCCGAAGCCCCGTCCCGATGGCGGAGCGCCCCTCAGATCGGGTGCGCCGCATGCCCGGTCGGCTCGCGCCGATCCGTCTTCGGCCCACCGGGATCCGGCCGGATCCGCACCGGCACCGATTTCGCCGCCGGCGTCCCCGACTGGATGTCGTGGTGCGAGAGCGCCATCAGGGGGTTCATCTCGGGGTAATAGGCCCCCAGACATCCGTCTGGCAGGGAGAACGGCGTCACCGTGAGGCCGGTCACCTCGCGGGTGATTCCGTCGCCGGCATCGCTGACGAGGGTGACGACCTGGCCCTCGCTCAGGCCCGCGCGGCGGATCTCGCCCGGGTTCATCAGAAGCACGTCGCGGGTCCCCTCGATCCCGCGCAGGCGGTCGCTGTAGCCGTAGATCGTGGTGTTGAACTGGTCGTTCGACCGCATGGTGATGAGCCGATAGCGGCCGGGCGCGTCCTCGAAGCCGGTCGCCGACATGACCTCGGGGGCAGTGAACTCCGCCTTGCCGGTCTCGGTCTTCCAGATCCGCTCGCGGGCCGAGTTGCCGCGATAGAAGCCGCCGGGGATCCAGAGCCGGTCGTTGAAGTCGTGGAACTCCTCCCGGTAGGTCCTGGCGATCTCGTCGCGGACCAGGCCGTAATCGCCGACCCAGGCATCCCATGTCACCTTCGGGTTCGGCGCCAGGGTCGCCTTGGCGAGCCCCGCCACGATCGCGACCTCGGACTTCAGGAAATCGCTCGCCGGGGTGCGGCGGCCTTGCGAGCCGTAGATGCAGCTGAACGTGTCCTCGATGCTCACCGCCTGCGGGCCCGACGCCTGCTTGTCCTCCTCGGTGCGGCCGAGGCAGGGCAGCAGGTAGGCGATCTCGCCGTTGACGAGGTGCGAGCGGTTGAGCTTGGTCGCGACCTGCACGGTGAGGCGCATGCCCGTCCAGGCCTTCTCCATCCGGTCCTGGTCGGGGATCGCCCGCACGAAGTTGCCCCCCAGCCCGATGAAGGCCCGGATCTCGCCCGACAGGATGCCCTCGCAGGCCTCGACCGTGTTGACGCCCTTGTCCCGCGGCGGCTCGAAGCCGAATTGCTCAGCCAGGCGATCGAGCGGCACCAGTTCCGGCTTCTCCGAGATGCCGACGGTGCGCTGGCCCTGGACGTTGGAGTGTCCGCGCACCGGCGACACCCCGGTGCCCTCGCGCCCGATATTGCCCTTCAGCAATAGCAGGTTGACCACCATCGCGACGTTCTCGAAGCCGTGGACGTGCTGCGTCAGCCCCATGCCGTAGAAGGCGCAAACCCGCTCGGCCTCGACATAGACCTGTCCCGCCGCCTCGATATCGGCGCGACCGATGCCGGATTCGCGCTCGATCTCCTCCCAGGGGGTCGCCCGGACCTTCGCCTCGAAGGCGTCCAGCCCGGTCGTGTGCCGGGCGATGAAGTCGACATCGAGGATGCGGGTGCCCCGCGCCTTGGCGGCGTCGTCGGCGGCGAAGACGTGCTTGCACAGGCCGAGCATCACCGCGATGTCGCCGCCGGGCCGGACCTGATGGTACTGCGCGCTGATCTGGGTCGAGGAGCGGGTCAGCATCTCGATCGGGCTCTGCGGGTTGGTGAAGCTCTCGAGCCCCCGCTCGCGCACGGGGTTGAAGGTGATGATCTTCACACCGCGTTTCGCGGCTTCCTGGAGCGGATGCAGGAAGCGCGGCGAGTTGGTGCCGGTGTTCTGGCCGAAGAAGAACATCGCGTCGCATTTGGACAGGTCGTCGAACACGACCGTGCCGACGCTGGCGCCGATCACCTTCTTCAACGCCACCGAGGTCGTCTCGTGGCACATGTTGGAGGAATCGGGCAGGTTGTTGTTGCCGTAGAGCCGGGCGAACAGGGCGTAGAGATACGAGGTTTCGAGGCTGGCACGTCCCGAGGAGTAGAACACCACCGATTTCGGGTCGAGCCGGCGCAGCTCCATGCCGATCGCCTGGAAGGCCTCGTCCCAGCCGCAGGCGACGTAGCGGTCGGCGGCGCGGTCGTAGCGCATCGGGTGGGTCAGGCGGCCGAGCTGTTCGAGGTCGTAGTCGCTCCAGCCGCGCAGCTCGGTCAGGGTGTGCTTGGCCAGCGTGTCGGGCGTGCAGCGCCGGGTGGTCAGCTCCCACAGGGTCGCCTTGGCGCCGTTCTCGCAGAACTCGAACGGGTGGTAGTTCGCCGGCTTCGCCCAGGAGCAGGAGACGCACATGAAGCCTTTCGGCTTGTTCTGGCGAAACAGGGTTTCGGTGGCGAGCGGCGTCGCCCATTCCTTGCCGAACACCTCGGCGATGCCGCGCACGGAGCCCCAGCCGCCGGCCGGGCTGTCGTAATGGACCGTCTTCTCCTCGACCGACATGCTGGCTCTCCCGTACGGCCGACGAAGGCCCGCCGCCGACAGGGAACCCGCAGGGATCGGGGAAGTTCGCCGGAACCGGCGTCAGCCGTCCTTCGTGGCGCGCTTCAGCCGCATCAGGGCCCGGTCGAGGGCACCGAGGAAGGCGGAGCGGTCCTTCGGTGAGAACGGCTTCGGCCCGCCGGTCACCGCGCCGGCCTCGCGCAAGGACTGCATCAGGTCGCGGGTGGCGAGCGCCATGCCGACCGAGGAATCGGTGAAGGCCTTGCCGGTGGGGCCGAGCACGCTGGCGCCGGCCTTCACGCAGCGGCTGGCGAGCGGCACGTCGGCGGTGACCACCACCGTGTGCGGCCCGGCCCGCTCGGCGATCCAGTCGTCGGCGGCATCGAACTTGTCCGACACGATGACGCGCTCGATCCACGGCTCGCGCGGCACGTTCAGGAACGCGTTGGCGACCACGACCACGTGGGCGCCGTGCCGCCCGGCGACGCGGTAGATCTCGTCCTTGACCGGGCAGGCATCGGCATCGACGAGGATGGTGAGCGCCGCCATGGCGGTCAGCGGCCGGGATTGAGAAACAGGCTGTCGAATTCCGGCGGCGCGTAGTCCCGCCCGGTGATGTCGGTGATGACGACGTGGTCGTGGCCCTCGGCCTCGAGTTCCTGCGCCTTCTCCAGGGCGCCCTCCGGCGAGGTGCGCTGGTGCGAGAGCGGGCCTGTGGCGGTGTGGGCGGTCACGACGAGGTGCATTGTCATCCTGTGATGGGCGGGGCCTGCGCGCTTATCGCATGAGGATTCGCGATGCGGCGAGCCCCGGCGGAGGAGGCGAGCTCCCGGCGGGGGAGGCGAGCTCCCGGCAGGGGAGGGGGTTTGCCGGCCGAAACGCCGCTCTCACTGCGACCGGCCTCGGTCGGCGCGACCAGGCCAGGGTCGGGGATGAGGGTTAACGATGTGTTGACGGGCGCGACGCCCGAACGCTCCCCCTCTTGCGGGCAGGACGATCACATGCCCGCGCGGCGCTCGTGCGAAGCCGGAATCCGCATCGCGAAGCGATCGGGACTCACATGAAGCGATCATCGGCATCGCCGTCACCCGCGGACGAAACCCGACCGCAGGATCTCGGCGCCGAATGCTATCCTCGAACTGCGACCGATCCGGTCGCAATCGGACAAGACGGGGATGGACGGGCCGGCCGTCCGGGCGATGCGCCCTTACATCCCCGGCGCCGTCCAGATCCGGGTCAGCCGGGCCAGGCGCACCAGGGCGGCCTGGAAGTGCTCGGATGTGTCGTCGACCCGCGCGTGGATGCCGAGCGCGCTCAGGCTGACGACCCGGGCCTCGACCTCGCCGATCGTCGCCGCCGCGACCCGGATCGTGGCGTCCGGGACCAGCAACGCCGCCTCCACCGGTGCCAGCAGCAGGCCGCCGCGGCTCAGGTTCAGGATCTCGGTGCGGTAGCTCCGGCCGCCATGGCGCAGCCGCGCCGACAGGGTGACGGGAAAGCGCCGGTCGCGCCGCCGCTCGCTGTCGCGCCGCGACTCGGCGGCGAGGGCCGTCACCGAGGAAGCCGAACCGATCTGTGGCGGGTGGGACGTGAGATTCATGCCCGTTTCGATCGCAGGGATAGGTTAAGTCTCGTTTAATGAATTCATGGTTAACTATCATCTGACAATTTTTCGTTCTTTCCCTGAGATCACCACCACCATGACGAAGGGTCTCGATGCAAGGTCACACCCGGTGGTTGTCCATGCGCGGAGGGCGGCGCGCGGCACGGTGCGGGGCGATCGTCTTGTGACGGCAGGGCCTTGCGGCGGGGAACCCTGGGGCATGACGCCGTGAGCGGGGCACGGTTCGGCTGGCGCGCCGCCCTCGCGCGGCTGTTCGGGCGCGGCGCGGCAGGGCGGGTGCTCGCCGGCTGCCCGGATCTCGTCGCCGAGATCGACGGCGCGGGCCGGCTCGTCTCGGCCTCCCCGGCGAGCCGGGCGCTGACCGGCCGCGCGCCCGAGACCCTCCGGGGCCTCGCCCTGGCGGAACTGGTCCATCCCGAGGACCGGGCCGGTGTCGCGGCCCTGCTCGCCGAGGGCGGCGCCGCGGTGCATCGCCTGTCCCATGCCGACGGGCGGTGGATCTGGGTCGAGACCCGGCTGTCGGCGCAGGGACCGCCCTTCATCGCGGCGATCCGCGATGCGGCCGCGCGCCAGGACGCCGAGGCGTCGCTGCGCGCCAGCCGGGCGCATTACCGGGCGCTCGCCGACACGCTGCCCCAGCTCGTCTGGATGGAGCGCACCGATACCGGCGACACGATCTACGCCAACCCGGCCTTCGAGCGCTATTTCGGGGCGATCGTCCCCGGCCGGGCGGCCCGGCAGGAGCGCTACCACCCGGAGGACCGGCCGCGGATCGCGGTGGCCCTCACGGAGGGCGGCAGCGGCGAGGTGCAGGGGCGCCTGCGCGACCGCGACGGCGCCTATCGCTGGCACCAGCTCTCGTTCCAGCCCCTGCGCAAGGACGACGCGCTCCTCGGCTGGCTCGGCTCGGCCCTCGACATCGACGAGATCCTGGCCGCCCGCCAGGCGCTGGAGGAGACCGGCGACCTCCTGCGCCTCGCCCAGGAGGCCGCGGGGGCGGGCCTGTTCGACCTCGACCTCGTCACCCGCGAGGTGACGCTGGCGCCTTCGAGCGCCCGGCTGCACGGCCTGCCCGGCGACCGCCCGGCGGTAATCTCGCTCGGCGCTTGGCTGCGCCGGCTGGCGCCCGGCGACCGCAAGCCGGCGCTCGCGGCTTTACGCGGGGCGATCGCCGGCGGCGGCACCTTCGACGTCGCGTTCCGGGTCCGGCTGCCCGGCGGGCAGCGCTGGATCCAGGCGATCGGCCGGCTCTGCCGCGACCGGGACGGCCGGCCGCTGCGGGTGACCGGCCTCAACCTCGACATCTCGGCCCGCAAGGATGCCGAGGCCGGGCTCGTCGCCGCCAAGGCGGCTGCGGAATCCGCCAAGGCCGCCGCCGAGGCCGCGAGGACCGCCGCCGAGCGGGCGAACGCCGCCAAGACCGATTTCCTGTCGGCGATGAGCCACGAGATCCGCACGCCGCTGAACGCCGTCATCGGCTTCACCGGCCTGCTCGCCCAGGCCGACGGCCTGGAACCGGATCTGCGGCGCTATGCGGGGCTCGCCCGCGCCTCGGCCGGTGGGCTCCTCACCCTCGTCAACGACATCCTCGACTTCTCCTCGGTCGAGGCCGGGGCGGTCGCCCTGCGCCGCGAGCCCTTCGCCATCGAGGCCCTGGCGGAGGGCTGCCTCGGCGTGGTCGGGGCGGCGGCGGCCGAGAAGAATCTCGACGTGGCGAGCGCCATCGATGCGAGCCTGCCGCGCCGCCTCGTCGGCGACGAGGCGCGGCTGCGCCAGATCCTCCTCAACCTCCTCAACAACGCGGTGAAGTTCACTCCCCGCGGCAGCGTCGCCCTGTCCCTGCGCCACGAGGGTAGCGGCCGGGACGGCGAGCGGGTCCGCTTCTCCGTTGCCGATACCGGCATCGGCATCCCGGCCGACAAGCAGGGCCGGCTGTTCGAGCGCTTCTCGCAGGTCGACAGCTCGATCCGCCGCGATTACGGCGGCACCGGCCTGGGGCTCGCCATCAGCCGCCGCCTCGTCGAGGCGATGGGCGGCGAGATCGGGGTGATCTCGGGAGCCGGCCGCGGCGCGACCTTCTGGTTCACCCTGACGCTGCCCCGGGCCGAGGACCAGGCGCTGCCCGAGGCCCGCGCCGCCGTTCTGCCGAGCCGTCCCGGCCGCATCCTCCTCGTCGAGGACATCGAGGTGAACCGCGAGCTCGCCTGCCTGATGCTGCGCAAGGCCGGCCATCACGTCGACGTCGCCACCGACGGGTTCCAGGCGGTGCGGGCGGTCGAGGGCGGGACCTACGACCTCGTGCTGATGGACGTGCAGATGCCGGGCCTCGACGGCACCATGGCGACGAGGCTGATCCGCTGCCTGCCCGGGCGGCGGGGCGGGTGCCGGTGATCGCCATGACCGCCAACGTGCTGCCCGACCAGGTGCAGTCGTTCCGCGCCGCCGGGATGGACGACCATCTCGGCAAGCCCTTCGCCCCGGCCGAGCTCACCGCGCTCCTCGCCCGCTGGCTCGACCGCGCCCCGCCGGAGGACGAGCCCGCCCCCTCGACCGGGCGCTCTATGACGGCGTCTGCGCCCACCTGCCGCCGGAGGCGGTGCGGCGCTTGCTGGGCCACCTCGCCGAGCAGGTCACCGGGGCGCTGGCAGGGGAGGGGAGGGATGCGGCCGAGCGGGCGCGGCTGCGCTTCGAGGCGCACGGCCTCGTCTCGGCGGCCGGCCTGCTCGGCTTCGCAGCGCTCTCCCGGGCCTGCGCCGAGGTCGAGGCCTGCGGCGAGGACGAGGTCGCGGGCGATTCCGCCGCCTTCCCGCTGGCGCTGTCCCGGGCCCGGGCCCGCTGCTCCGCGGCGGCCTTCGAGACCCGTCGCCTGATTGCCGGGCTGGAGGAGGCTCCCCCGGCGCCGGTCGGTCTCGGCCGGACGGGTTAGGGCGGGGGTGGGGAGGGGCTACCGGTCAATCGAGCCCGGATCGAATGGCCCGCATTGGCTGCGCGAAGACGAGGTCGTCGTCGGAGCCACAATTCGGAAATAAAGCGCTGCTCCGCTCGGCCACACGGAATAACGGACCCACACGTCGCCTCTGACAGTCAACTCCTTGTAAATGCGGGCGCTTTCCCCTCCCCCTTGTGGGGAGGGGTCAGGGGTGGGGGTGGTGCAGGAGGCACCGCTGCGCTCTATCAGGCACCACCCCCACCTCCAACTCCTCCCCACAAGGGGGAGGAGAGACGCGCTACCTCATCACGGGGAGGCCACTCACTGAGGGAGAAAGTACCAGGGCGCGGACGTGTGAATACGATCATGCGCATGCGAGAGCGGATCCCACGACCTTCCGAAACACGGTGAAGGCCGGTGGGAGCCGCATCCGCCGCGGGCCCCGCCTATCCCGGCACGCTTGTGGACACGGACCGCCGGCAGGCTTGACGCCCCATGCGAGACGTCGGTTTCCAGCCGAAATCATCCTGAAGGACGTAAGACTTAATCGCACGGGATGCCGCCCGTCCCGGCAAGGTCCGTTTAAGGATGTCGGCCCGATCCTCGCCCGTATTGCAGGGTCAGGTGGCGTATCGACATGCACCGCAATCTCGCCCGCGTCGGCATCCGGCGCGGCCCGTCTCCGCGCGTCCTCTCCGGATGCCTGTTCGCTCTGGCGGCCTCCGGCCGGCCGGCGCTGGCCGCCGACTGGTATACCGGCACCGAGGCGGCGAGCCCGCAGGAGGCCTGGATCGTCTCGGTCGACACCTCGGCGACCGTGAGCTCGCAGGGCTCGCAATTTGCCGGGGCCACCGCGACCGCGGCGCCCGCCGGCAGCCTCCTCGCCAGCGGCCTGCGCCTGCGGGCGGACGCGACCATCGGCTCGTACCGGGCCGGCACCGGGCTCGGCCAGCAGGCGGAGGTCGCGGCGATGCTCGGCTACGGCTTCGTCTGGCCGGAGGCGGTGCTGTCGGCCTTCGTCGGGCTGAACGTGCGCCGCAACGAGGTGCCGGGGCTCGAGGCGAGCGTGCGCAACGCCGGCGGCCTCAAGGCGGCCCTCGACCTCTATGCCCGGCCGACCCCCGGCACGATGGTGCACGCCACCGGCACCTATTCCAGCACCTTCAACGCCTATTACGGCCGCCTGCGCGGCGGCGTCGCGGTGATGGGCGGCTTCCTCGGGCCGGAATTCGCGCTGCTCGGCGACGATTATTACCGGCAATGGCGGGTCGGCGCCCATTGGAGCGGGTTCCAGTTCGGCGCGCTGCAAGTCGGCGTCGCCGCCGGCTACCTGCACGACCAGACCCGCAAGGGCGGCCTCTACACCACCGTCGACATGCGGGCGGGTTTTTGACGATGGCCGCCTTGCGCTGGATCGCCTGGGGGCTCTCGGCCCTCCTCACAATCGGGTTCCTGGTCCAGCCGGTCGGCCCGGAGGCGCAGACCTGGCTCTGCGCCGCCGCTTGCGCCGGCATGGCCGCCCTGTGGCTGCTGGCGCCGCGGCGCGGCCTGCCGCGCCTCGCCTTCCTGGCGCTCGGCAGCCTGGTGGTGATCCGCTACGTCTACTGGCGCCTCACCGGCACGCTGCCCTCCCTCGACGATCCCGTCGGCCTCGGTTTCGGCCTGCTGCTGCTCGCCGCCGAGCTCTATTGCGTGCTGATCCTGGCGGTCAGCCTCGTGGTCAATGCCGATCCCCTGGTGCGCGCCCCCGTCGCCCTGCCGCCGGCCGCGGAACTGCCCGCCGTCGACTTGCTGATCCCGAGCTACAACGAGCCGACCGAGCTTCTCGCCGCGACCCTCGCGGCGGCCCTCAACCTGGACTATCCGGCGGAGAAGCTCACCGTCTGGCTCCTCGACGACGGCGGCACCGATCAGAAATGCACCGATCCGAACCCCGAGAGAGCGCAAGCCGCGAGAGCCCGCCGGGCCGAGTTGCAGGCGCTCTGCTGTGACTTGGGCGCCCGCTACCTGACGCGCGCCCGCAACGAGCACGCCAAGGCCGGCAACCTCAACAACGGGCTCTGTGCCTCGCGGGCCGAGATCGTGCTGGTGCTCGACGCCGACCACGCGCCGTTCCGCTCGTTCCTCGCCGAGACGGTCGGGCTGTTTTCCCGGGATCCGAACCTGTTCCTGGTCCAGACCCCGCACGTCTTCCTCAATCCCGATCCGATCGAGCGCAACTTGCGCACCTTCGCCCGCATGCCGTCCGAGAACGAGATGTTCTACGGCGTGACCCAGACTGGGCTCGACAAGTGGAACGGCTCGTTCTTCTGCGGCTCGGCGGCGCTCCTGCGCCGTCGCGCCCTCGATGCCGTCGGGGGATTTTCCGGCATCACCATCACGGAGGATTGCGAGACCGCCCTCGACCTGCACGGCAAGGGCTGGACCAGCGCCTATGTCGGCCAGCCGCTGATCGCGGGCTTGCAGCCCGAGAGCCTGGCCGATTTCATCGTCCAGCGCGGCCGCTGGTGCCAGGGCATGATCCAGATCCTGATGCTCAAGAACCCGCTGATGAAGCGCGGTTTGCGGCCGATCCAGAAGCTCGCCTACCTGTCGAGCATGACGTTCTGGTTCTTCCCGCTGCCGCGGCTGATCTTCATGCTCGCGCCGCTCCTGCACATCTTCTTCGACGTCAAGATCTTCGTCTCGTCGGTTGACGAGGCCCTGGCCTATACGGCGACCTACATCGTCGCCAACCTGATGATCCAGAACTACCTGTATGGCCACGTGCGCTGGCCGTTCGTCTCGGAGCTCTACGAGTACGTCCAGGGCGTGTTCCTGGTCCGCTCGATCGCCTCGGTGATCCTCTCGCCCCGGCGCCCGAGCTTCTCGGTCACCGCCAAGGGCGCCGGCCTCGACCGCGACCACCTCTCCGCCCTGGCCTGGCCGTTCTTCGCGATCTTCGCCGCTCTCGCCGCCGGCTGCGGCATGGCGGCGTGGCGCTACCTCTACGAGCCCGGCGTCACCAGCCTGATGCTGGTCGTCGGCCTGTGGTGCGGGTTCAACCTGGTGATCGCCGGCGTGGCCCTCGGCGTGGTCGCCGAGCGGCGCCAGGACGAGCGCGTCCCGAGCCTCCCGGTCGGACGGCCGGCTTCGGCGGCGATCGGATCTGAGCAGATCCCCGTCACGGTCGAGCGGATGAGCGCCGAGGCCGCGACCCTGCGCCGGACCGACGGCGCGCCCTGGCCGGCGATGCCCGAGGGCGGTCTCCTGCACGCCGCCGCCGGACCGGCCTTGCCCTTCACCCTCCGGGCTGCGCCCGAGCCGGACCTGCGGGTCGTCGCCTTCGCAGCCCTTGCGCCGGCGCAGTATCGGACGGTGGCGGGCCTGATGTACGGCGATGCCGGCGCCCTGCGCGGCTTCCTCGCGAGCCGCCGTCGCCACCGCGACCTTCTCACCGGCAGCTTGCGCTTCCTCGCCTGGGGCATCGCCGAGCCGGTGCGGGCCCTGTCCTACATCGGCAAGTCCGCGCGCGCGCCGGTCGCGCCCGCGCCGAAGGGCAAGGTCGACAGTCTGCCCGAGATGTCGGCGGGGCTTCCGGAGTCCGCCGCGCTGCCGCTCCGCCCCGCCGCCGAGCCGGCCCCGCACGCGATCCTCGCCGACCGGATCGCCCGCGAACGGCCGAGCGTCGCGCCGCTCCCCGCCGCCGCCTCGCCCGTGCCGGTCGTGTCTGCCGCGGCGCCTCCGGTGGACCTCCCGGCGCAGGCCCTCTTGCAGGCTGCCTTGGAGGCCCTTGTAGCAATGCCCGTGGACGTTTCCCCGGGGATTCCCGCGGTCCTCCGGCCCGAGCCGCTTTCCGCTCCGGTGGCGGCCGCGGTCGAGGCACCCGTTCACGCCCCGGTCGCGCCCGAGGCTCCGGTCGACGAAGCCGTCTGGCGGATGGCCATCGCCGATCTCCTCGCCGCCGCGCCCGCATCCGGCGAGGCCCTCGCCGCCGGCGCGCTCGACGCGGCGGCCTGGGCCGAGAGCATCCGGGCGCTCGCCGGCCCCGGGACCGCCCCGGTCCCGCTGCCGCGCCGCGCGAGCCCCCTCGACGCCGCTCCCCCTGCCGCCCTCCGCGACGCCTTCGCGCTCTTGCGCGACGCGGCGTCCCGCAACGCCGCCTGAGGAGATTCTTCGGGATGCGCCGCCTCCTCGTCTCCACCGTCGCAATCCTGTGCGGCGCATCGGCCTCGGTGCCCGCCCGGGCCCAGACCTTCTCGGGCTTCAGCCCGACTCCCACCATGATGCTGCCGGGCACGATCCCCCGGCTCCTCCGGCGGCGGCCCCCGCCCCGACGGGCCCGGCCCTGCGGCGCCTCCCGGCCGTGGCAGGCCCCTTGAGGCTCTGGGGCGAGACCGGCACCGTCACCTGGCCGCTCTTCGTCACCGCCGCGGAGGCGCGGGCCGGGGCCGGTTCCAGGTCGGCTACCTGTCGGCGATCTCGGTCCTGCCGGAGGCCTCGACCCTGCGGATCGTCCTCAACGGCGCCGAGATCGGCCGCACGGCGGTCGACGGCGCCCGCGGCCTGCGGCGCGAGACCGTGACGATCCCGCCCGGCGCCCTGCGGCCCGGCTTCAACGCCGTGACGATCGCGGTCGACCAGCGCCACCGCGTCGATTGCTCGGTGCCGGCGACCTACGAATTGTGGACCCAGATCGATCCCGACACGACCGGCCTCGTCGCCGCGGGGAGGGGATCGCCGACCTCGCCGATCTTCCCGCCGCCCGGCCGGGGCCGGACGGCGCCGTGCCGATCCGCCTGATCCAGACCGGCGAGCGCCTGTCCGAGCGCCGCGTCGAAGGCCTCCTCGCCGGGGCCCAGGCCCTGGCGCTGGCGGGCCGGCTCGGTCAGCCCGCCGTCTCCTTCGCCCCGACGCCCGAATCCGGCGACGGCCTCGCCCTGGCGGTGGCGCCCGCGGCCGAGCTCGCCCGCAGCCTCGACATCGCCTCCCTCGGGCCCGTCACCGGTCCGCGCCTCGCCCTCCTGCCGGGCACGCCCGTCCGCCGCCCGGTCGTCGTCGTCACCGGGCCGGGCGAGGCCGACGTCGCGGCGGCGCTCGCGCAGCTCGCCGATCTGGCCGCCAAGCCGGTGCAGGGCACGCTGCAGGGGCTCGATGCGCTGCGCGACGCGAACGGCCGGCCGGTCACCGGGGCCGGGAGCCTGACGCTCGCCGATCTCGGCTTCAGCGACAGGGTGGTCGGCGGGCGGACCGCCCAGCTCACCCTCGATCTCTCCCTGCCGCACGACCTCCTGGCCGCCGACTACGCCAAGCTCGCCCTCGACCTCGACGCCACCTATCCCGCCGGCCTCGCGCCCGGCGCGCAGGTCAGCGTGGCGATCAACGGCGAGGCGGCGGGCAGCGTCCCCCTCGGCAAGGCCGGCGGCGAGACCTTGCGCCGTCGCACGGTCTTCCTGCCCCTGCGCCTGCTGCGCCCCGGCCTCAACCGGATCACCCTGCTGGCCGAGCTGCCCCGGGCCGACGACCGCACTTGCACCAGCCCGGCCGGCGAGCGCCTGATCCTGCGCGCCAGCACCCGCCTGACCATCCCCGACCTCGCCCGGATCGCCCGCCAGCCGGATCTCGCCGCCACCGCGGCCGCCGGCTTCCCGTACCGGGCGGGCGGCGAGGGCCGTGCCCCGACCCTGTCGGTGCCCGCTCCCGACCGCGACACCATGGCGGCCGCCGCCACCCTGGCGACCCGCCTCGGCATCGCGGCGGGCCGGCCGATCCCCTTCGCCTTCGCGGCCGGGCGCAGCGGCGTGGTCGGGCCGACCGTGATGGTGGCGGCCCTGCGCAGCCTCGATGCGCCGCTCCTGACGGCCGCCGGCCTCGACCCCCAGGCCCTGCGCGATGCCTGGATCAGACGCGACGAGCCGGCCCCGGCGCCTGAGGCGAGCCCGACCCTGCGCCGCCAGCTCCTGCGCCGCGGCGGCATCCCGGGCTGCCGCGCGGCGGCGACCGCCTCGCTCGGCCTGCCCGAGGCCGCCCTCGTCCTCGCCCAAGGCGTGACCGGGCCGGCACCCGACGACGTGCTGACCCTCGTCACCGCCCCGAGCCCGGCGGGTTTGAGCGAGGCGACCGCCTGCCTCGTGCAGCCCCTGGTCTGGAGCCGGCCCCGCGGCGGCGTCACCCTGCTGGCATCCGACGGTGCCGTCGCGGTGCAGGAGCCGGAGAGCGCCCGGTACGTCGCCACCGCGCCGGCCTCGTTCGGCAACCTGCGCCGCATCGCCGCCGGCTGGCTCTCCCTCAACCGCGGGGTCTACGCCCTGATGGCCCTCGCCTGCGCCGGGCTGCTCGCCGCCTCCACCCACCAGCTGGTGCGCAACCTCGGCAGGAAGACGTCATGAAGACTGTCGCGATCCTGCTGGCGCTGCTCGCCCTCTGCACCGCCGCCGCGGCGCAGGCCCCGCCGCTCGCCGACCAGGACGGCTGGCGCGCCTACAAGGCCCGCTTCGTCACGGAGGCCGGCCGCGTCGTCGATACCGGCAATGGCGGCATCAGCCACAGCGAGGGCCAGGGCTACGGCATGCTGCTCGCCGCTCTCGCCGGCGACCGCGCCACCTTCGAGCGGATCTGGACCTGGACCCGCGCCAACCTGATGGTGCGCGACGACCAGCTCCTCGCCTGGCGCTGGGAGCCCGACCGGCGCCCGGCCGTCGCCGACATGAACGACGCCGCCGACGGCGACCTCCTGGTCGCCTGGGCGCTGGCCGAGGCGGTGACGCTCTGGAACGATCCCTCCCACCGGGTCGCCGGCCGGCGCATCGCGGTCGAGCTCGGCCGCAAGCTGATCCTGCCGCGAGCCGCCCACGGGCCGCTGCTCCTGCCCGGCGTGGCGGGATTCTCCGCCGAGGACCGTCCCGACGGCCCGGTGGTCAACCTGTCCTACTGGATCTTCCCGGCCTTCGACCGGTTGCCGCTCCTCGCGCCGGAATTCGACTGGGCCGGGCTCGACCGCAGCGGCCGCCGGCTGCTCCGGGCCGCCCGGTTCGGCCCCGCCCGGCTGCCGAGCGAGTGGATCTCCCTCGCCGAGGCTGCCCCTCGGCCCGCCGACGGCTTCGCGCCCGACTTCGCCTACAACGCGCTGCGCATCCCGCTCTACCTCGCCATGGCGGGCACGACCGATACCGACCTCTACGCGCCCTTCCTGACCCTCTGGCCGCGGGCGGATGCCGGCAACCTCCCCCTCGTCGATACGGGGAGCGGCAAGGTCACCGCCCGCCTCTCCGAGGCCGGCTACGGCGCCGTCCCGGCCCTCGCCGCCTGCGCCGCCCGCGGCACGCCGTTCCCGCGCTCGCTGACCCAGGTGCGGGCCGAGACCGAGCATTACTACCCGGCGACCCTGCAGCTCCTGGCGCTGGCCGCCCTCAGGACGAGGTATCCCGCATGCGCCCCGCGCTGATCCTCGCCCTCGTTCTCGCCGGTGCGACGCCCGCGAGCGCGGCCGAGTCCCGGCCCGACGAGACGGCGCTGCGCTACTACGCCGCCCAGCGCCAGCCCGAGCGGGTCGCCGCCGAAACGGCGCGCCTGTCGCGCCGCTTCCCGGGCTGGACGCCGCCCGCCGACCTCTGGACCGCCGAGCCGGGCGCCGAGGACGAGGAGGGCTTCTGGGATCTCCTGAATGCCGGCCGCCTCGACGCCCTGAAGACGGCGCTGACCGACCGCACCCGCGCCGAGCCGGGCTGGACACCCTCCGGGGCGCTCGCCGGCGCCCTGACCCGCCGCCTTCTGCGTGACGAGGTGCGGGCGCTCGTGAAGGCCGGGCGCTGGGACGACCTCGCGGGCCTCGCCGAACGACGCCGGCCGGAGATCGAATCGGGCGAGGCGGAGGTGGCCTGGAGCGCCGCCGAGGCTTTCGCCCGCGCCGACCGGGCGCCGGAGGCGATCGCGCTGTTTACTCGTGCGCTCTCCGTCCCCGGCGCGGGCGCCGACGAGCGCCGGGCCGGCCTCCTGCGGGCGCTGCCGCTGCTGCCGATGGCCGAGATCGACCGGCTCAGCCAAAAAATCCCCGCCGACGACCTCGCGCCGATCCGCATCGACCTGATCCGCGCCCGCCTCTCGGCGGTTCTGCACGACGAGGCCGGCCAGGCGGTGGCGCCTGCGGATCTCGCCGCCTTCCAGGCCTATGCCGAGGCGGCGCCCGATCCCGACCAGCCGGCGCTCGTGGCCTGGTACGCCTTCAAGCGCAGCGACCTGGCCGAGGCCCTGTCCTGGTTCAAGCGCGCCATCGCCCGGGGCGGCGACGCGATGGTGGCGCACGGCCTCGCCCATACCCTGCTGCGCCTCGGCCTGCGCCGGGAGGCGGAGGACGTGGCCTATGCCTGGCGCGAGCCGCTGGTGAACAATTCGCTCCTGTTCATCGACATCCTGGAGCGCGACCTGACCCGCGCGGTGCCCCCGGCGATCGAGCCCGAGCGCCTGCGCCGCTACGCCGAGGTCACCGCCGCCACCGCGTCCGGCGAGGGCGCGCAGGCGCTCGCCTGGTACGCGACCAATACCTGCCAGTTCGATGCGGCGCTCGCGTGGTTCCGCCGTGCCGTGGCATGGTACCCCAAGGAGGCGACCGTCTACGGCTACGCCCTGGCGCTCCAGCGGGCGGGCCAGCAGCGCGCCTTCGTCGACCTCGTCAACCGCTACGACGGGCTGTTTCCGCGGGTGGTCGGCCTCGTCTTCTCGCCCCGCGCCGACCGGCCCTCGCCCTGCGACGCCCCGGCGCCGCGCCCGGCGGAGCCGGCCTCCCGCCACGCCTATCTCGACCTCGCGCCCCGGCTCGGATCCGAGCAGCGCAGCCGCGTGCCCCAGCCCGATGCGCTGGCGGCCTCCGCCGCTCCGCTCGTGCGCCGCAGCGACTTCCCGGTCGCCGTGGTGCCCGAGAACGAGCTGCGCGCCGCGCCCGCCGGCAGCCCCTTCGCCGTCACCCCGCGCCGGCCCGTCCCACCGGCCGCCTGCCGACCACCGCGCGGCGCGTCCCCGGCGTCGGGCCGATGCCCTACGAGCGCTACGGCTTCTCGCTCCTGCCGGCCTGGACCGGCGAGACCGGCCCCAGCATCCCGAGCGCGGCCGAGCGCCCCGCGCCCCTCGGCAGCCTGTGGTCGGCGATGCGGGCGGTGCCCGCCGATCCGCCCGTCCAGCACGACGTCGCCACCACCGGCGCCGTCCTCCCCCGTCACCGGAAGCCCCAGCCGTGAACCGCCCGCTCGCTCTCGCCGCCGCCATCCTCACCCTGGGCGCCTGCACCGCGCAGGAGCGCGCCGCCGCGCCGCGTTTCAGCAGCCTCGATGCCGCCGCCTTGCCGGCCGGCCCGGTCCCGCTTCGGGCGACCCCGGTCGTCGTCCTGCCGGCCTGGATCGGGCGGCCGGTCTCGGTGCGCGAGCGCGACGGCGCCGGCGGGTTCGAACAGGCAATCACGCTGAGCCCTCCCGGGCACCGGAGCGCGCACAAGGACCTGATTCTGGCCTCGTCTCCGAAGGATGGCGGGCTCGACGGCCTCCTGGGCGGCAAGCCGACCGAGGCCGGCATCCGCGCCGAGATCGCCGGCGCCTTCCCCGGCCTGGCGATGCAGGTCGTCACCCGCCCCTCCGCCAACGCTTACGGCCCCTACGGCCTCGCCATCGGCCGCACGGGCGCGACGCGCTGCCTCTATGCCTGGCAGTGGATCCCGGCGGCGCCGGTGCTTGCGGGCGGCGCGGTCGTGCCCCTGTCGTTACGCCTGCGCCTGTGCCGGGACGACGTCGCCTTCGAGGCGATGGCCGCCGCGGTGACCCAGCTGCGCCTGGTGCCGCGCTTTGCCGGTGAACCCGTGGCGATGCCGGCCCGCGCCCCGTACCGCCCGCGCCAAGAGACCCGAAGCCAAGAGACCCGAAGCCAAGAGGCCCGAAGCCAAGAGGCCCGAAACCAGGGGGCCCGCCGTCAGGCTCCTCCCGCACCGGTCGCCGCCGCGCCGGCCCCCGAGCCCGCCCCGTCCGGCGCGCGCTATCTCGGCGAGGCGGCCGAGGCCGGCGCGGCCGCGACCGGCGTCAGGACCGCCACGATGCGCACCGTCCTCGCGGGCGCGGTCGAGCCTCCGTCTCCGGTGTCGGCGAGCCTGCCCCCCGACGCCGCGATCCTGCCGCCGGAAGCGACGCGCGGCCCGGCCCCGCGCCCGTGACCCCCTCTCTCGTATCGTTGCCCGAGCGGAGTAACCGATGAGCCTGCGCCTTCTCGTGGTCGAGGACGATCCCGGCTTCCAGGACCTAGTCCGCGCCCTGTGCGAACGCCGGGGCGACAGCGTCGACGTCGCCGCCGACGGCTTTCTCGGTCTGCGGCTCCTGAGCGAGCGTCGCCACGACGTGGTGATGATCGACTACCACCTGCCCGAGATGGACGGCTACGCCCTGGCGCGGCTGATGCGCGAGGTCTCCCGCCCCGAGGACAAGGTGCGGCTGATCGGCGTGACCGCCGACCGGCACGGGCTCGCCTCCCGGCGCGGCGCCGACGCGCGGTTCGACGCCATCCTGGTCAAACCCCTCGACCCGGCGGCGCTCTACGCCGCCCTCGACCGGCTGACCCGCCCGGAGGAGGTTCCGCCGCCCGAGACCGGGGCCGATGCCGTCTGGCGTCGGTTCGGCCTGACCGGGCGGCCCCGCGCCCTGATCTGCCCGGCCCCTGGCCCCGCCGAGGCCGCGGCCTTCGCCCAGGCCTTCGTGCCGGTGACGCGCGCGGCCGACGCCGACCTGCTCCTCCTCAGCGGCGAGGCCGGGCTCCCGGCCTTGCGCGCCGCCCGGGCCGAGACGCCGACCCGCCCGGTGCCGAGCGTCGACCTCACCGGGCGCCTGCCGGGCGCCTGCGACGTGAGCTTCCGGGTCGCCGAGCCGGCCTCCTGGGCGGCCGTGGCCGAGGCCTGCACCGGCTTTGCCGCCCGCCGCGCCGGGCTCGGCCTGGGGGAGGGGCCTGTCGAACCCGCCTCCCACCTCCTGGCCCTGCTCCAGGTCTCCGCCCGTGACCTGCCGCTGACGGGCGGGGAGGGGGGATCGGTCTACGAGACCGGCCTGTCGCCCGCCGCCCTGATGGGCGCGGTGCTGACCCTCACCGAGGCCGGGGCACTCGCCTGCCTGGCCTCCGGCAGCGGGGTGAGCGTGCGCCTGACCGAGGCCGGGCGTCGCGCGGCAGAAGCCGGCCCCGTCCCGGACGCACCCGCCCGTCCGCCGGTGCTCGACGCGCGCAAGACCGCCGAGCTCACGCGCCTGATCGGCGACGCGGAGTTGCGCCGCCTGCGCGACCGGCTGATGGGCCAGCTCGCCACCGCCTTCGCCCCGCAGGCCGACCCCGCCACCCTGGCGCACGAGGCCCACGTCATCGTGGCGATGGCCGGGAGCCTCGGCTTCGACGATCTGGCCGCCGCCTGCCGCACGCTCGAAGCCGCCATAACGGCCGGCACCGGCCTGCCCGACGCCGTGACCGAGGCTCGCCGCGCGGTGGGCGCCGCGCGCAGCCACTGCGCGGCCGCCTGACGCCGAAAGGGGAGGGGATGTCTGTCGCGAGAGTTTCACAAACCGGTTGACGGGCGAAAATCCGGGGCCTATACGACCATCCATCGGCGCCGGCCGCTTCCGCGGACCGGCCGCTGAGCCATCTTCGAGACAGTCTGGGCCGGCAAGCCTGACCTTGGTCAGGCGCTGGTCCTGTTGTCGCCGACGATACCCCGGTTCAACCGGGTCGCTCTTTGACAAGTTCATACGAGAAAGAGAAGCGTGGACGGCGTCGTCCCTGCGGATCGGTTCTTCGGAGCCGGTCGTGAGTAGGATGATGCTGGTCTGACGTTTCGGTGCTCACACGATCAGGCGGAAACGCCGGTCGGTCGTGAGCCTCCGTTTTAGTTGTGATCAGCTATGATCAGCTCTTCAACTTGAGAGTTTGATCCTGGCTCAGAGCGAACGCTGGCGGCAGGCTTAACACATGCAAGTCGAGCGGGCCCTTCGGGGTCAGCGGCAGACGGGTGAGTAACGCGTGGGAACGTGCCCTTCGGTTTGGAATAACTCAGGGAAACTTGAGCTAATACCGGATACGCCCTTTTGGGGAAAGGCTTGACTGCCGAAGGATCGGCCCGCGTCTGATTAGCTAGTTGGTGAGGTTACGGCTCACCAAGGCGACGATCAGTAGCTGGTCTGAGAGGATGATCAGCCACACTGGGACTGAGACACGGCCCAGACTCCTACGGGAGGCAGCAGTGGGGAATATTGGACAATGGGGGCAACCCTGATCCAGCCATGCCGCGTGAGTGATGACGGCCTTAGGGTTGTAAAGCTCTTTTCTCCGGGACGATAATGACGGTACCGGAGGAATAAGCCCCGGCTAACTTCGTGCCAGCAGCCGCGGTAATACGAAGGGGGCTAGCGTTGCTCGGAATCACTGGGCGTAAAGGGCGCGTAGGCGGCTGATTTAGTCGAGGGTGAAAGCCCGTGGCTCAACCACGGAATGGCCTTCGATACTGGTTGGCTTGAGACCGGAAGAGGACAGCGGAACTGCGAGTGTAGAGGTGAAATTCGTAGATATTCGCAAGAACACCAGTGGCGAAGGCGGCTGTCTGGTCCGGTTCTGACGCTGAGGCGCGAAAGCGTGGGGAGCAAACAGGATTAGATACCCTGGTAGTCCACGCTGTAAACGATGAATGCTAGCCGTTGGGATGCATGCATTTCAGTGGCGCCGCTAACGCATTAAGCATTCCGCCTGGGGAGTACGGTCGCAAGATTAAAACTCAAAGGAATTGACGGGGGCCCGCACAAGCGGTGGAGCATGTGGTTTAATTCGAAGCAACGCGCAGAACCTTACCATCCCTTGACATGGCATGCGAACTCGAGAGATCGGGTGTCCTCTTCGGAGGCGTGCACACAGGTGCTGCATGGCTGTCGTCAGCTCGTGTCGTGAGATGTTGGGTTAAGTCCCGCAACGAGCGCAACCCACGTCCCTAGTTGCCATCATTAGGTTGGGCACTCTGGGGAGACTGCCGGTGATAAGCCGCGAGGAAGGTGTGGATGACGTCAAGTCCTCATGGCCCTTACGGGATGGGCTACACACGTGCTACAATGGCGGTGACAATGGGCAGCGAAGGGGCGACCTGGAGCGAATCCCCAAAAGCCGTCTCAGTTCGGATTGCACTCTGCAACTCGGGTGCATGAAGGCGGAATCGCTAGTAATCGTGGATCAGCACGCCACGGTGAATACGTTCCCGGGCCTTGTACACACCGCCCGTCACACCATGGGAGTTGGTCTTACCCGACGGCGCTGCGCCAACCGCAAGGAGGCAGGCGACCACGGTAGGGTCAGCGACTGGGGTGAAGTCGTAACAAGGTAGCCGTAGGGGAACCTGCGGCTGGATCACCTCCTTTCTAAGGATGCTGTTGGCAGGATGATCGGGTGACCGGTCCTCTCCTCGTACGGCGTCATTGGAATCAGAACCCAGTCAGGGTTCATATGGCGGGACGCGCCGTCTTCGTTTCTCTTTCTCATCATCCGGACACGCTGGTGGAACCAGCGACGGGCCTGTAGCTCAGGTGGTTAGAGCGCACCCCTGATAAGGGTGAGGTCGGACGTTCGAGTCGTCCCAGGCCCACCATTGTTCTTGGGGCCTCAAACGCCGGCGGCGACATCCGTCGCCTCAGGCTTCCCGCGTCACGCGGCGCGGCGGCCAGTCGGCCTTGCGAGGCTTCGCCTCGACCATCCTGAGCGGCGCCCCAGGGGCTGTAGCTCAGTTGGGAGAGCGCGTGCTTTGCAAGCATGAGGTCGTCGGTTCGATCCCGTCCAGCTCCACCACCCTCCCCTGCCGAACGGCAGTGAGGTCGAGGGTCGTCCGGATCAAAGAGCTTCGCACCATCGACGCCTAGAGCGGGTGGCTGCGGATATCTGACATCGTGAAGAGGGAATGTGCCCGGGTCGCTGTGAAAGCGGCGGACCTGGGTGCGTTCGGCAAGCATAAGGCAGTCGCTGCGAAAGCGGTGGCTGCCGGTCTTTATCGTGACCGTGGATGGCGGTGAGCGATGGCCCCAACAGGCTGTCGGTCACGCCGGACACCGATCATGAGAGCGATCAAGTGCCTTAAGAGCATCTGGTGGATGCCTTGGCGCTGAGAGGCGATGAAGGACGTGGTACGCTGCGATAAGCCTTGGGGAGCTGCGAACGAGCTTTGATCCGAGGATCTCCGAATGGGGAAACCCACCTTCAGCCACCGTATCGTGGATCCAGTTCGCTGGGTCTGCGCTACGATGGTTTACGAAGGTATCAAATCCTGAATTCATAGGGGTTTGAAGCGAACCCGGGGAACTGAAACATCTCAGTACCCGGAGGAAAGGACATCAACGAGACTCCGTCAGTAGTGGCGAGCGAACGCGGACCAGGCCAGCGCCTGGCATGACGCTTACCGGAACGGCCTGGAATGGCCGGCAGGATGGGTGACAGCCCCGTACGGGACAAGCCAATGCCAGGACACGAGTAAGGCGGGACACGTGAAATCCTGTCTGAAGATGGGGGGACCACCCTCCAAGCCTAAGTACTCCTCAGCGACCGATAGCGAACCAGTACCGTGAGGGAAAGGTGAAAAGCACCCCGACGAGGGGAGTGAAACAGTTCCTGAAACCGGATGCTTACAAACAGTGGGAGCCCAAGGTTCGTCCTGGGTGACTGCGTACCTTTTGTATAATGGGTCAGCGACTTAAAGTAACGAGCAAGCTTAAGCCGGTAGGCGAAGGCGCAGCGAAAGCGAGTCTGAACAGGGCGTTCAGTTCGTTGCTTTAGACCCGAAACCAGGTGATCTAGCCATGCGCAGGATGAAGGTGCGGTAACACGCACTGGAGGTCCGAACCAGTGCCCGTTGAAAAGGTCTTGGATGACGTGTGGTTAGGGGTGAAAGGCCAATCAAACCTGGACATAGCTGGTTCTCCGCGAAAGCTATTTAGGTAGCGCCTCGAGCGAATGCCGTGCGGGGTAGAGCACTGGATGGGCTAGGGCCGCCCACAGCGGTACCGCACTCAACCAAACTCCGAATACGCACGAGCACTACTCGGGAGACACACGGCGGGTGCTAACGTCCGTCGTGAAGAGGGCAACAACCCTGACCGACAGCTAAGGCCCCCAATTCGTGGCTAAGTGGGAAAGGATGTGGGACTCCCAAAACAACCAGGAGGTTGGCTTAGAAGCAGCCATCCTTTAAAGAAAGCGTAACAGCTCACTGGTCTAGCCAAGGGGTCCTGCGCCGAAAATGTAACGGGGCTCAAGCCACGAG